>JAAYMA010000047.1 GCA_012521615.1 Clostridiaceae bacterium
AGGCACCACCTTAATAACATCATAACCTTTTGAATAACTAAATTCCAGCACAAACTTTTATCTGATTTGCAAAAGTAATTTCCACACCAACCTTCTGAGGGGTGGAATTTACTTTTTCGAATGAGGAGAATAAAATTGCTGATAAAAACTTTAAATAAAAGCTTGACAAGAAGGTATAAAGCCGTTAAAATAATCATTGTTCGGCTTTGGCCCACAGACTTGGCCCCTTGGTCAAGCGGTTAAGACACCGCCCTCTCACGGCGGTAACAGGGGTTCGAGTCCCCTAGGGGTCACCAAAAGAGTTAACAAGCTGGAGTAGCTCAGTTGGTAGAGCAGCTGACTTGTAATCAGCAGGTCGGGGGTTCAAGTCCGTCCTCCAGCTCCATATATGACCTTGAAGGCTAAATGCTTTCAAGGTTTTTTTGATTTTCATAAATAACATTATATTATTAATTCTTCTTTGTATTGTCTTAAATATGAATCTGAACACTAAAATCACACATTGTAAGTATGCAGTTTTTATGGTGATTTTATACTTGACATTAAGGTAATTCTGGCAAATTAGGTGTTGGAACAAATCTACCAGTTAATCAGCCTATAGTGGAATTTTAAAATTTTTATCGAACAATTTAAATGAAAGTAAAGGGAAGGTTCGCTATGAGTAATAACAAAGATTTGAAGAGAATTTCATGTTTAATTTTCGATATTGCTAATAGAAGTATATTTTATAAAAAATTCAAAGTTCACTGTCAATCGATTTGGGAATTGATGCACCCTTCAAGTTTTGAAATTTTTAGTAATAAATGGTGCAATTAAGCCTTTTATGTTAGGGAGATGAAAAATATGAAAAGAAAAACTTCATCAGTACTAAAGCAGGGTGTTTTATTATTTTGTGTGATATTCTCAGTGACAACCCTTTTAAGCAGCTCATTGCAGCTATTCTCAGGACAACTAACTGATACGAATTTACATATTTTAAATAGGGGAGCTCTGGTATTAATAGATGTTATTACATTCATGTTATTTGATGGAATAAAGCCAAAAAGAAAGGTTTTATCATTTTTAGTACCATATGCTATATCCATGGGATTAGTATTTTTATATGTTTGGATAATAGGTTTTTTTGAAACTTTACATCCAAATGCATACCGAGATGTATTTTTAAATTTCACAGCTGTAGCGGTTATTTTATGGATAATTGCAACATTAAAAGATAATTTAAAAACAAAAAAGCAAGACACCAAAATTTAAGAAATAGTTTTGGAAAGAACTTGAATGAATACTGCTATATTATTGATATATAGTACAATGTTTTTATTTGAGGATTAAAATTATAGAAATTTCACTTCCATCAATTATAAGCATTTTTACATCAAAATCGTGAAATATTAAATGTACTGTTAATCTTAACTATAGAAGCAGAAAGGTTTTGATGTAGAAATGGACAAAAAGAAAATGCAGCATTATAAATATCTTTTAGACCATCATAAAGAAAGGCATGCTGATATTCTTGATGACATGGAAAATTTGAATTTGGGGGAAAATGACAGTAATGATATTACAGAGCTTTCCAATTATGATAACCATCCTGCTGAAATAGCTTCGGAGTTGTTTGATATAGGGCAGCAAATGGCGTTGAAAAAACTTCAGGAAAAAGAAATAGAAGAAATTGAAAGGGCTAAGAAGAAGATTGAAGAGGGGACCTATGGAATTTGCGAAGGATGTGGAAGCTCCATAGATCCTAAAAGGCTTGAACTTTTGCCTCATGCAAAGCTCTGTATTGATTGCGCAAAAAAGCAGGATGAACACATACTTATGCTAAAGAATGACAAAAGAAAGCGACGTCCTTCAGAGGAACAGGTTATCAATGCAGCCAATATGAATGATACTCTTAAAGGCGAACAATTATTTGATGTCATGGAGTACGGTTCTGCTGATACTCACCAGGACAGGGGTGGGGAGATAGATTGATGAATTATAGTGATTGAAGGTTAATTCTTTGGTATACTAAATACTAAATTTGCATTACTATGTCTTGAAAAGATAAATTACGGGAGTTGGTTGGTATGAATTTTAAAATGGTCCATAACAACATCAATGTTACTGATCTCGAAAAATCTATTGCTTTTTATCAAAAAGCTCTTGGAATGAGGGAAGTTTCGAGAAAAGATGCATCTGACGGAAGCTTTACCCTGGTCTTTTTAGAGGACGGACATACAGGTCATAAATTGGAGCTGACCTGGCTCAGGGATAAAGAAGGTCCTTATGATTTAGGAGACAATGAGTCCCACATGGCTTTTGTGGTTGATGATTATGAGGCTGCGTATGCACTTCATAAGGAGATGGGTTGCATTTGTTATGAAAACAAGGAGATGGGTCTTTATTTTATTGAGGATCCGGATGGCTATTGGATAGAAATTATCCCTGAGAAAAAATAACTGCCTGAATATAATGGGCTGATAAAACTAAAAGATTAAGAGACAAAAAACTTATGCATAAAATAGCAATTGATCAGTTAATTCGTTCTAAAAGAAAAACTATTTCCCTTACCATAACAAAAGATGCTGAGTTGGTGGTAAGGGTTCCTTTAAGAATGCCTTTAAAGGATATAAACAGGATTATAGAAGAAAAGACGGATTGGATAATATCCAAGAGGGAACAGGTGTTAAAAAGAAAAAGAGAATTTGACGCTTTAAAATTTATTGAAGGGGGAAAGTTCTTTTTTCAGGGAAAAACCTATACACTTGTTCCCAAAAATGAAATTTCACAAATTTATTTCAGTAATGAAAAACTATATTATCCGTCCTGTCATGATGAAAAATTACCTGACATTTTAAAAAAATGGTGCAAAGCTGAAGCCAAAAAAATTCTTCCGGAAAGACTAAAGCAATTATCTCAAATGTTAAATATTCCGATAACCGGATGCAGTATCACAAGTGCAAGGACAAGGTGGGGTTCTTGCAGTGCCAAAAACAGGATTAGTCTTACATGGCGGCTCATTATGGCCAATCCCGATGCAATAGATTATGTAATTATCCATGAACTGTGCCATGTAATACACAAAAATCATAGCAAAGAGTTTTGGAAAAAAGTAAAGCAGATTATGCCGAATTATTTGATTCATAAGAAATGGCTTAAAGACCATGGATATATACTGGATCTTTTTGAATAGGAGTTCATACCATAAAGGTTTCAGGGCAAAATAATAAAAAAGTCTTGTTACCTTTATTATTTTGCTTTATAATTATAACCAGGTATTAATAACAAATGATATTACCAGATAATGTTTGTTGGGAGAGTAGATGGTATGAATAAAGGCTATGAGATATATGTAAAAAATGGAAGGCGTATTGTAAAGGGATTAGGGCATTATGAAACTCAACCTGTCTATGACTGCCGTGAGTTAGTAAAAAAAAGTGCTGAAAAGTACAAAGATAAAACGGCTTTTAAATTCAAACGTGATGGAAAAATAATTGAAAAAACCTATACAGAGGTGGATCAGGAAATTGATGCCCTTGGTACCGCACTGTATTCACTGGGTCTGAAAGGTTGTAAAATTGCAGTTATCGGTGAAAACAGATATGAATGGGCTTTGGCCTATTTCTCCATAATCAATGGAACAGGTATTGGTGTTCCATTGGATAAATATCTGCCTTTTAATGAAGTTGAAAATCTTATTAACAGGTCAAAAGCCTCGGCTATTGTTTACAGTAAAACTTACCAGAGTATGATGGAAGAGCTATCAAAAAAGGAAACTACTATAAAATATTTTATATGCATGGATGAATTTGCAACCATAGTGGACGATGAAAGATTCTTATCCATGAACAATCTGATAATAAAAGGAAATGAGTTGTTGGATAAAGGCGACAGAAGTTTTATTGATGCACATATCAATCGGGAGACCATGTCGATTTTATTGTTTACATCTGGCACAACAAAAGCCTCAAAAGGTGTGATGCTTTCCCATAGCAATATTGCCAGCAATGTTACTTCGTTAACTGCTTTATTGAAAGTTTACCCTAATGACGTACATTTATCTTTATTACCTCTTCATCATACTTTCGAAAATACAATAGGGCTAATGTTTATGCTTTATATGGGAGTTACAATTGCTTATGCAGAAGGTATAAGGCAGCTGGCCAATAATATTAAGGAGTTTAAAGTAACAATTTTAGTAGCTGTTCCGGCGATTTTCGAGGCTTTGTATTCAAAATTAATGGAAGGTATTGAAAAGGCCGGCAAAAAAGAACTTGTTGAAAAGATGAAAAAAGTTTCAAAATTTCTTTTAAAGATAGGAATTGATGCCAGAAGAAAGATTTTTAGTTCTATACTCAAAAAGTTAGGTCCTGATTTAAGACTTTTTGTATCAGGGGCTGCACCTATCAGCCCTGAAATATTGAATGGAATAGAAAGTTTTGGAATAACTTTCCTTCAGGGGTATGGGCTTACTGAAACTTCTCCTGTTTTAAGTGCGACTACATTTTTTGTAAAAGCGCCGGGGACAGTCGGTATACCAATTAAAGATGTGGAGCTGACCATTGACAATCCTGATGAAAATGGAATGGGTGAAATACTGGCGCGGGGTGACAATGTAATGCTGGGTTATTATGAGAACCCTGATGAAACCCGTGAAGTTATGGAAAAAGACCGATGGTTCAGAACTGGTGATTTGGGAATTATTGACGAGAATGGATTGTTAACAATTACAGGCCGTGCAAAATCAATGATTGTATTGAATAACGGCAAGAAAGCATTCCCGGAAGAATTTGAAACATTACTGAACACTCTGCCCGGCGTAAAGGATTCTTTTGTATGGGGCTATATCGCACGTGACGGTGATGTTGAAATTTGCGCAAAAATAGTTCTGGATAAAGATTATATAGAAGAAAACAAATATACCATTGAGAAAATCGGTGATGAATTGGAACAGCGGATCAGAGAATTAAACCGCAATATACCCAGATACAAAATTATCAGATATTTTGTAATGACTTTTGAGGGCCTTGTCAAGACAACTACGTTAAAAATTAAAAGACCTATAGAAGAAGAGAAAATGAGAAAATATATAGAAAAATCAGGCGTGGAAATGAGACAGCTTCACAAAAATTTCATAGATTGAAAGGTGAATGTACTATAATATGCTGTAATGATAATATATTAAATAAAAAAATTAACTTGTTAAATTAAGGGAACTATGCTAAAATATCCTCCAAACAAATGTTCGTTTTGGAGGTTTTTTTATGTTCAGTAGGGTTTCAACATGTGGTCTTTCAGGTCTTGAAGGCTATCACATTCAGGTTGAAACTGATATATCCAATGGAATCCCCGCTTTCGACATTGTAGGTCTTGGTGATACTTCTGTCAAAGAAGCCCGGGAGAGGGTCAGAGCTGCCATAAAAAATTCAGGATTTGAGTTTCCGATAAAGAGGATAACAGTTAATATGGCTCCTGCTGATATCAGAAAAGAAGGATCAGGTTTTGATCTTCCTCTGGCTTTAAGCATTCTGGCAGCTGCTAAAGTTATTTCGGAGCATAGTCTTAAAGGTTATATGTTTGCGGGCGAACTGGCATTGGACGGAAGTGTAAGACCTGTTACAGGAATGCTCTGTAAAGCCATAGCAGCAAAGGAGCTTGGAATAAAGAAGTTCATGGTGCCTGCACAAAATGCCAGGGAAGTTACAGCTGTTGAGGGTTTAAAAATATATCCAATAGCAAGTTTAAAAGAAGCTGTCGACCATTTTACTGGTCAGGTGCCCATATCTCCTGTTGCATATAATCCAGAATTTGATAGTACGGAATTTATAACAAGTGAAGATTTCTCGGAAGTAAAGGGGCAACGAAATGCCAAAAGAGCCCTGGAAGTGGCGGCCAGCGGCGGGCATAATGTGCTGATGATTGGAAGCCCGGGCTCAGGAAAAACAATGCTGGCAAGAAGATTACCTACAATTTTGCCGGACTTGACTTTTGAAGAGGCTTTAGAAATTACTAAAATTTACAGTGTGGCAGGTAAACTGTCACAAAACTCGCCCCTCATTAAAGTGCGTCCCTTCAGATCACCACATCATACGGTCAGCGCAGTGAGTTTAGTGGGTGGTGGAAGGCATCCCAAGCCTGGCGAAGTAAGCCTTGCACATAATGGAGTGCTATTCCTTGATGAAATACCGGAATTTTCCCGTGCAACCCTGGATGTATTAAGGCAGCCAATAGAAGATGGAGTTGTACATATTTCAAGAATTAATGGTACTGTGTCATATCCTTGCAAATTTATGCTTGTGGCCTCGGCAAATCCTTGTAAATGCGGATATTATGGAGATCCTTTACGAAATTGTATATGTTCATTCAGGGAAGCTGAAAATTATCTTACACGTCTGTCAGGACCATTATTGGACAGGATTGATCTGCACGTACAGGTGCCTACCTTAAGGTATTCTGAACTTGAAAATAACCGTTCTGAAGAAAGTTCGGCTGAAATAAAAAAGAGGGTGAATGCTGCAAGAAAAATACAGCAGGAAAGATATAAGAGCTATGGTATATATTGCAATGCTCATCTGAAAGGTTCTCTGTTGCGGGAGTTCTGTAAAGTCGATAATGAAGGGAAAAGATTATTGAGATCCGTTTTCGATAAACTTAATCTTAGTGCAAGATCCTATGACCGTATCTTAAAAGTAGCAAGGACCATAGCGGATCTGGAAGGAGAAGACATTATTAACTCTAAACATATTTCTGAAGCCATTCAGTACAGAGTTTTGGATCGAGCTATAAGGTTATGAGAGGTGATTGTAATGAAAAATCAATTGTTTTATTGGCTCATGCTAAATTCTATAAAAAATTTAAGTATTCGGACAAAACTGAAAGCCTTAGCTGTTTTTGGCTGTCCATCCAAGGTCTATGAAGCCGATATGGAAGAGCTTATAGATATAGGTTTTACACCTGCCAATTATGAGAGTTTTCACAATGAGGCTGTAAAGGATAAATGTAAACGGATAATTGACAGGTGTCACAAAAATCAGATAAAAATATTGACACTCGATGATGATGAATATCCCGAAATGTTAAAATATATATATGATCCCCCTCTTGTTTTATATGTCCGAGGAAGCATTCCCAAACTAAATACAATTGCAGTTGTAGGCTCACGAAAAGCCTCGGGATATGGAATAGAAACAGCTGTTAAATTATCTTCTGACCTTGTTCTGTCAGGTTTTGTGGTAGTCAGTGGTATGGCAAGAGGCATTGATACAGCCGCCCACTGTGGTGCTCTTAAGGAAAATGGTTTTACTATGGCTATATTGGGATGTGGTGTGGATATACCTTATCCGCCGGAAAATCATTCTTTAATGGAAAGAATTGTTGAGTCAGGAGCTGTGATTTCAGAATATCCGCCAGGTACTTCGCCGGCACCTTATCATTTTCCAAGCCGGAACAGGATAATCAGCGGAATGTCTTTGGGAACTCTGGTTGTTGAAGCCGGAATGAAAAGTGGATCTCTTATAACCGCAAAATATGCCTTGGAACAAGGACGTGAAGTCTTTGCCGTACCGGGAAATATAAATTATTACAATAGTGAAGGAACAAACCGGCTTATTAAAGACGGAGCAAAAATGGTTCTGAATGTGAACGATGTATTGGAAGAACTTAGTTTTGGAATATCACCTATTAATAGATCGGTTGGGAATAAGAGTAAACCGGCGGCCCCTAAATTAGGGAAAGAAGCCAATATGATTATTGCTGCATTACGAATCGAGGATTTGTATGATGAGCAAATATCGCAGAAAACTGCAATTCCATTAAAAGATCTTTATGAAATTCTATTGGATTTGGAGCTGAAGGGAATCATTAAAAAGAATCTTGCAGGCAAGTACATGTTGCTTACATAAGCATAAGCGGGAAATATTAACCATAGAATTTTTACAGAAGCTGTACTTTGGTGGTATTATCTATGAAGGTAGTCTTTTTGGACCAAAAATATCTTATTCCTGCTCTTTTGATCATAATCATAATTATTCTGATATCAATTAACGGGCAGCTTGCAAGACGGTATGTAATAGAGGCATCGGGTCAGTACAATGATAACATTCCCATATATTCTGTTGACTGTCAGGATAAAAAGTGTGCAGTAACTATTAACTGTGCTTGGGGAGCAGATGATATACCGGATATTCTGGACACTCTGGACAAATACAATGCAAAGGCAACATTTTTTATAGTCGGATTATGGGCTGAAAAATATCCCGATATGGTAAAACTTATTGACGAACGTGGGCATACTATAGCCAATCATGGTTATTCCCATGCCCATATGGCGCAAATACCTGAAGCTAAAGTAATAGAAGAAATAGAAAGATGTACAGAAGTATTGGAGAAAATAACGGGTAAAAGAACCGATCTTTTCAGGGCACCTTATGGGGAATATAATGCTGAGACTGTAAAAACCGCAAAAAAACTCGGGTATTATACAATACAATGGGATGTGGATTCTCTTGACTGGAAGAAAAGCATGTCAAAGGACGATATTTTTAAACGTGTTACGCAAAGAGTTAATTATGGATCCATTATCCTTTTCCATAACGATACAACCCATACCGCAGAAATTTTGCCTTCGATATTGGAATACCTAACGAATAATGGTTATGAATGTGTTTCAGTATCAGACCTGATTTTTAAGGAAGATTACAAGATAAGATATGACGGAAGACAAATAAAAAAATGATATTTCTAAATAAATGTTTAAGCTGCCTTTTTTCTGGTGAAATATATAATAAGGTTATGCTAAAGATGATTTATATAGTAAAATAGTACTAAATATAATCTTCTTAAAGCCGAAGGATATTGAGAGGTTAACTTCTAAACGAACAAGTTGCTGAATAGTTATTAATAAGCATAATGTTCGGTATGTACCAAAGACTTTGAGAGGAGTTGGATTGTCATATGGCAGGAAATACAGCTTTGGACAACAATGTTGTCACCATCGCCGGGAAAGTAATATCAAACCCCACATTCAGTCATGAAGTATATGGGGAAGGGTTTTACATAGTTACTGTTGAGGTACCAAGATTAAGCGATACTAATGATTATATACCCGTAATGTTCTCAGAGCGATTGGTTTCGCCGGAGAAGATCAAAGAAAATTTATATTTAATAATTGAAGGACAATTTCGCTCCTATAACAATTATGACAGCACAAAAGGGCATAAATTGATGCTAACAGTTTTTGCCCGTGAGCTTGAAATATATGAAAATGAAGAGGAGGTGAAGGTAAAAAACCCGAATCAGATAACTCTTAACGGTTTTGTATGTAGAAAACCGGTCTACAGAACTACTCCTTTTGGCAGAGAAATCGCAGATATTCTGCTTGCGGTAAACAGAGCCTATAATAAATCTGACTACATTCCTTGTATTGCATGGGGCAGAAATGCAAGATTTGCCGGGACTTTTGAAGTCGGAGACAATATCAGGATATGGGGGCGCATTCAAAGCCGTACTTACCAGAAAAAACTGTCAGATGGGCAAGTGGAAGAAAGAGTAGCTTACGAGGTCTCTGTTTCCAAAATGGAGGTTATTAGGGAAAACAACAACAAGAAGGATGAGAAAGGGGATTGATACCCATGATAAAGGTTGTGTATGGACACAAGGGCGTTGGAAAGACAAAATACCTTATTACTAAAGCTAACCATTTACTTGAAGAGTGTGAAGGGGATATAGTTTTTATTAATCATGATGATTCATTGGTAACAAATCTTAAACATAAAATAAGATACGTAGACATTTCTGAGTTTCCAATCAGGTCTATAAAACAGCTTCCGGATTTTATTAGCGGTTTGATTGCACAAAATTATGATATTAATACCATATTTGTAGATGGATTGGCTAAGTATGAATATAAACAGGAACAGTTCCCGGAATTCTTTGATAAGATAAAAAATATATCTGAGAAATTTAAAATAAATTTTGTATTTTCAATCAGTGGGGATATAAGTGGTATTCCTGAATATGTTACTAAGGAATATTCATGTTAAAATATAGATTATAAATAATAAGACAGGGGACGGTTCTGTGTCTCATTCCGTAATGATGCGGACAGTGAAGTTGGGACACAGTACCGTCCCCTGTCTTGGTCTTTGACTAAATATTTCGTTACATGTATTATATGAAAGGATTGTTTTTATTGGCTATATTACTGGAGGAATTTTAATGCACTTTGCCGCTGTGGCTCTACAGGAAGCTACAAGAAGTTATGATAAATTATATGATTATATAGTTCCCGAAAGATACAGAGAATGTGTCCAGCCTGGCATGCGCGTAATTATTCCTTTCGGTCCTTCAAACAGGTTAAGAACTGCTTATATAATAAACCTGCACAGTGACAATAATGAAAATGAAAACATAAAGTACAAGGAAATACACGAGATTGTAGATCATGAACCTCTTTTAACAGAAGAAAT
This sequence comes from Clostridiaceae bacterium, assembly GCA_012521615.1. Lineage (GTDB taxonomy): Bacteria > Bacillota > Clostridia > DSM-8532 > DSM-8532 > DTU059. The sequence goes on from JAAYMA010000047.1 coordinate 10,446, forward strand.
GATTAAGCTTGTACTGTGGATGAAAAAGAGGTATTTTTGTACATATGGCGATGCCATACGCGCCATGCTTCCATCAGGAATTAACCTAAAAAAACAGGTATATATACGTATAACCAGTTCCTTCGATGATTATATCAGACAAAACAATACCATACTGAATTCTGAGCAGAAAAAGCTTCTGAATAAAATCGCAAGAAAAAGTCAAGGTGTTTTGAAAGAAAATATTGTTTCAGATGAGGAAAGTTCTGATTTTATCAAAGGTTTATTTGATAAAGGAATCCTTGAAGAATTTGAACAGTTTGGTCAGATAGTAACTGAAAAAACAGTCAAGGCTGTAAGGCCGGTCATTTCTAAAGAAGAATTTGACTTTCTTGTTGAAAGAGGCAGAATAAGAAGCATTTATCCTGTCAGGATAATGGATGTGCTCTACAATGAAGAATATTGTACTCTCCAGGATCTGACTCTCATTTCAGGTGTATCTTACTCAACTGTGAGAAATATGGTCAATAAGGGATGGATTGAGTATTTCGATTTTGAATTAGAGCGGGATCCCTTTACAGATTTAATTATAGAAAGAATAGAAAAACCTGTCCTTACGGAGGAACAGCTGACTGCAGTCAATAATATTTTACCTCTGCTGGAAGAGAGAAAGCTGCACGAAGTATTGATACACGGTATAACCGGAAGTGGGAAAACTGAAATATATTTAAATCTTATAGAAGCAGCTGTAGAAAAGGGGAGAACTTCAATAGTCCTTGTCCCGGAAATATCACTTACACCCCAGATGGTAAGCAGGTTCAAAGGACGTTTTGGAGACAGGATTGCTGTACAGCACAGCCGTCTGTCCCATGGTGAAAGATATGATCAGTGGCGAAAAATAAGGGCAGGAGAGGTCGACGTGGTAATAGGGGCGCGTTCTGCAGTTTTTGCCCCCCTTACAAATATAGGGTTCATAATAATAGATGAGGAACATGAGCTTACATATAAGTCTGAAAATACCCCCAGGTATGATGCAAGGCATATAGCAAGAGCCCGCTGCAATATTAACGGTGCAGTTCTGGTTTTGGGTTCGGCTACACCTTCTCTTGAGACATATTACAGGGCGCAAAAAGGCAAGATAAGCCTTTATACTCTTAAAAACAGGCCTAATTATCTTCCGCTACCTGAGGTTGAGATTGTTGATTTGAGGGAGGAGCTGAAAGCCGGCAACAGAAAAATCATCAGCCGCAGACTTGAGGAAGAGCTTGTAAAAAACAAGGAAAAAAGTGAGCAGAGTATTATTTTTATTAACAGAAGAGGCTATGCTTCCTTTTTGTTATGCCAGGAATGCGGATATGTATTAAAATGTCCGAACTGCAGTATAACCCTTACAGTGCATTCTTATGACAAATTGGCCGTATGCCACTATTGCGGCTACTCCAGACCCATACCGGTGATTTGTCCTGAATGTGAAAGTCAAAATATAAAACCTTTTGGAACGGGAACGCAAAAAGTTCAGGAAGAGTTGGAAAATCATCCTGCCGGGTTTAAAATCCTTCGTATGGATCTGGACACAACCCAGGGCAAACATGGGCACCGGAAGATATTAGAAGCTTTCAAAAATAAAGAGGCAGACATTTTATTAGGTACCCAGATGGTAGCAAAAGGCCATGACTTTCCTGAAGTATCCCTGGTCGGAATTTTATCTGCTGATTCTTTTCTTTTCAGCAGCGATTACAGAGCGAGTGAAAGGACTTTTCAGCTTATTACCCAGGCCTCTGGCCGTGCCGGAAGAGGATCGGTGTCAGGGCGTGTTATTTTACAGGCTTATAATGTGGATGATTATGCTATAAAAGCAGGTATTGCACAGGATTATGAGATGTTTTATAATGCTGAAATACTCATGAGACAGAAATTTATATCTCCTCCGTTCTGTCATATAGGAGTCATTATTGTTTCAGGCGAAAATGAAGGTGATGTAAAAACAAGTATTAACAGATTAAAAGGAAAAATATTGGCCAGATACAAGGCAAACCGAGGGTTCATATGTTCAGAGCCTTTGCCGTGTCCGGTAAGTATGATTCGCAACAGATTCAGATGGCGGATTATAATTAAAATGGCATCTCTCAATAAAATGATAGAGCTTATGAATTACACAGTGGATATATATGATAAACTGGCTGTAAAAGGTACAAGCCTTACTGTAGATATAGATCCTGCCAGCATGGTATAATAAAAAAACAACATAGCTCATATTTGTTGCAATGTTTTATGAATATTAAATATAATAGAGTTTATCAATAAATTATAAGGAGATTTTCTATGGCAATAAGAAATATAGTGACCAAAGGCGATGAAGTACTTAAAAAACGTTGTAAAGAGGTAAAAGAGATAAATGAGAGAATTTTGGATTTATTGGATGATATGAAGGACACCCTTTATGGAACAGGTAACGGGGTTGGACTTGCCGCCCCTCAGGTAGGTGTTCTCAGAAGAATTGTTGTTATTGATGTAGGGGACGGGCTTTTGGAGCTTATAAATCCCGTAATAGTTGAACAGGAAGGCGAGCAGGATTCGTTAGAAGGCTGCTTGAGTATTCCGGGGGTTTATGGCAGAGTTAAACGACCGGCCAGAGTTGTTGTTGAATACACTGACAGAAACGGTAAAAGACTTAGAAAAGAGGGGACCGATCTTCTGGCTGTGTGTATTTGTCATGAACTTGACCATCTGGATGGTATACTGTTTGATGAAAAAGCTTATGAATTTGTGTATGTGGAGAATGATCAGGAATGAGAATAATATTCATGGGTACACCTGATTTTGCCGTACCGTCGTTAAAAGCACTTGTAGAGAATAAATATGATGTGGTTGCAGTTGTGACTCAGGTTGACAAGCCAAAGGGAAGAGGTCATAAACTTATGCCGCCGCCTGTGAAAGAGTATGCTCTTTCACAGAATATTCCTGTAATACAACCTGTAAAATTGAGCAAAGAACCTGAAATTGTTGAGAAACTCATGAAACTTAATCCTGACGTAATAGTTACCTGTGCTTTCGGTCAGATACTCCCACAAAGTGTGCTTGATATTCCGAAGTTTGGGACTATAAATGTTCATGGTTCATTGCTTCCCAAATACAGGGGTGCTGCCCCAATTCATTGGGCAATAATAAACGGCGAGAAAAAGACCGGAATAACTACTATGTTTACCGACATTGGTCTTGATACAGGGGATATGCTCTTGAAAGACGAGATACAAATACATGACGATATGACGGTAGGAGAACTGCACGATATTATGTCTTTACAAGGCGCCAATACCCTTATAAGAACACTCGTTGAGCTGGAGAAGGGTACACTGGAAAGAATTAAGCAGGATGAAAAAGAAGCTACTTATGCGCCAAAGGTTGATAAAGAAACCGGACATATTAGTTGGGAGAATACCTCAAAAAAAATACATGATCTTATCCGGGGAACTACTCCCTGGCCTGGAGCCTGGACAGAATTTTCAGGTACGAAGGTCCGGCTTTGGGGTTCAAAGCCGTTAGAAGATGCTGAAATGAAAGTAATGGGACATATAAACGCTGAAAAAGTTAAACCGGGCACAATTTTGGCCATTGACAGCAATGGTGTGATTGTAAAAACGGCAGATGGTGCCATATTGATAAAAGAAATCCAGGTAGGATCGAAAAAAAGAATGACACCCTATGATTATTCACTTGGTCATGATTTCAGACCCGGGATGATATTTGAATAAGGGCTGGTGTCTATATATTGGAGAGGAGACAAAGTATTATCTTGAACAGACAACCGGGACTTGCAAAATTAATTCTTGTAATATTGGCAACATCATTGTTGTTATCTTCATGTTTATATAGCAAACCAGATAACATTAATCCTTCAGATAAAACAGATGATATCCCATCATCTTCTCCTGAGCCTTCAAAAGATGTATCTGAGCCGTCTGAAACCGGAAATAATCCCGGTTCCAGATTAATATCTGAAACTGGGGAAATTGTTGGTGATATTGATGACCTTCTCACTTCCATGACATTGGAAGAAAAAATAGGTCAGATGTTCTTTATTGGACGAAGAACTGATGAAAACGGTCAACCACAGCTTTCTCTTGATTCTTCACTTAAAACAGTGATTGATAAATATAAACCCGGCGGCTTTATTTTCTTTGCGGAAAACCTTGATAATATAGATCAGACTGTTTCTTTTATAAATAGCCTGCAGGAAACCTCAAGAATTCCAATGTTCATTGGTATAGACGAAGAGGGAGGAATAGTCACCCGTTTAAACAGGGCTGAGGCCCTTCATTCCACATTTATGCCAGAGCCCTTTGTAATTGGAAGAACGAATAACAGTGAGTATGCCTACAGAGCATCAAAGGCAATAGCAAAAGAAGTTAAAAGTTTAGGCTTCAATCTGAATTTTGCACCAGTGGCAGATGTTTTCAGCAATCCTTCCAATAAAGTTATAGGAAGAAGGGCATATTCAGATGATGCCAATATAGCAGCCGAAATGGTATCTGAGGCCGTTAAGGGTGCAGTTGATGCGCAAATCATTCCTGTTATCAAACATTTTCCGGGACATGGAGACACACTCCAGGACAGCCATACAGGCATTGCTATAGTTGAAAATAATATTGACAGACTGAGAAAAGTTGAATTTCTTCCTTTTAAGGCGGGCATAAATGCGGGGGCCGGGATGGTTATGACAGCCCATGTACTTACTCCGCATATTACTGATGATAATCTTCCTGCTACTTTGTCAAAAACAATGCTTCAGGATTATTTAAGGAACGAATTGGGGTTTGACGGGGTGATCATAACTGACGGGCTGGAAATGAGCGCCATTTCAGCTTATTATTCTGAGGAAGAAGCTGTTGTAATGGCTGTAGAGGCAGGTGTAGACATGCTTCTGTTGCCGAGGGATTTTGAAAAGGCCTTTAATTCAATTTTAGAGGCTGTAAGAGCAAATCTGATTTCAGAAGAGAGAATAGATGAATCTGTCAGAAGAATTCTGACCCTTAAAAAAGAAAGTAAAATAAGCTTTGAAAAATCTGATCTGGATCCAAACGAAGTTCTGGGATCACCGGAACATAGAGCTTTGGCAGAGAGCATTAGAAAGGACAGCCAACCATGAAACTACTTCTACATATATGCTGTGCGCCTTGTTCGGTGGCGATAGTCGATAAATTTAAACAAATACCTGAAGTTGAACTGGGCGGGTATTATTATAATCCCAATATTCATCCATATGAAGAATTTATAAAGCGCCGTGAGGCTGTTGAAAAGATGGCTGACCAGTACCAGTTGTCAGTTGAATATGAAGATGATTGTAATTTGGAATACTGGAAAGAAAAATTAAACAGTGAAAAAGATATTCGATGCAGAGTCTGTTATTCCATGCGGCTGGACCAAGCCGCGAAATATGCAGCCGAAAATAATTTTGATGCTTTTACTTCCAGTCTTCTTATAAGTCCGTATCAGGATCATGAACTCATCAGGAGTCTGGGAGAAAAACTTGCCAGTAAGTATGGAATTAAATTTTATTATGAGGATTTCAGAAGCCTCTTTTATAAAGGTAAAAACATTTCCAGAGGAAAAGGGTTTTATATGCAAAAATTCTGTGGATGTATGTATTCATATAGTGAATCCGATCATCCAAAGAAACCCTTATACAATTTTTAGAGATTCAATATTTTTCAAGTCGTTTTGTATACAAATTATCTCAGATTGCTATAAAGCAGTTCTTCAGTCTGATAAAGTTTATTTAAAATATTCCTTAATGGATTTGATGACAGGTTTAAGGGCAGTGCTTTAAAACTGCATTGCCTTTTGTTAATTTGTTTTAGAAATGAATTTGTAATACTATTGTTTTATTTTTTATGACAATATAGTGGTAAAATATACATGATACAAAAGAAAAAACTTCAAGAGGTGTGAAGAATGAAGAAAATAATGTCTATAGGACTTGTTTTTTGTCTTGTTCTCTCCGTTATTCTTTCAACATGTGCAATGTCATTTGCTACAAATGATGTTGCTCTTTCTGTAGGTGGAGAGATTTCTAAAATTCAGTATTCGCAGATTGATAATAACGAAGTGGTCTATTTTTATTCCGGTTCAACAAAGGTATCCAATCAGTATATCCTTCCGCCGGAAGGAGCTGTCAGTCACTACAGATTGGTTTTTGAAATCTCAGGCATCTCTGTTCCCAGGACAATCAGATTTGATGTCAACAAAGGATCTGTGGGACAAATTCGTCTTGCTAACTTAAGTGATCCAAAACGCACAAATGTAGTGGTTGAAATCAATAAAAAGCCGGATTACACCCTTTCACCTTCACAGGATGGTAAAGCTCTTGTTCTGACTATTAAAGGTGATTCAAAGAGTAGTACAACCCCTGCGCCTACCCCATCACCAAAACCTACACCCACACCCACGCCAAAGCCATCACCTACACCAACCCCTAAGCCTTCTGTTACACCTATACCTTCACCATCTCCATCAGGCAATTCTGGGCAAGGTAGTATTATAACCAAAAATGGCCCTGCTTCCTGGACGATGTCAGGGGATACTTGTGTTGTCACTTTGGAAGGAGTTGTTCTTTCCCAGTCTTCGAGCACTAACCAGCCTAAGCTGGAACACAGGGAAAAGTCAAAAATGCTTCAGATTACTATTCCCGGCAAGGATACCCGTTTCACTAACGGATTTTTGTCCGGTAATGATGTTATAAGAGGCGTATTGATAAATTATAATGATAAAAATAATCAAACCATAATCAGAATTTCTTATCCTAATTATATTACTTATACTCTTTCTGTATCGAACGGTAACTCTGTAATCAAAATTAAAGAGGGAAGCAAGCCTGCTCCTCAGCCTTCGGCTACTCCTACGCCTTCGGCAAAACCTTCACCGTCGCCATCACCTTCAGCATCACCTTCACCTTCACCTGCTCCACCATCAAGGGGAGTTCCGGCAACTATGAAAAATATAGAGCTGGGTGATGGTACAGATGTAGCCGTTAAAATCATTGATAAAGGTATTGTGAACCGTTACCGTCAGCTTGCAGGTTCAATTGTTACAGATAGCAGCGAAAAGGACAATACTTTTACTTTTATGTTCCCGGTAAGTCTGGCCGATCTGGGGTCGGGTATCTTTAATACTAATACAGGAATATTGAAATCAGTTGTTACATACACTACTTCGAAAAATTCATACTTAATGCTTACTCCAAATGGGCCGGGCAAAAGTTTCAAAATACTTGAAGGATCAAACCCCGATGAATTGCTTATTGTCCCGGGGACTGCTAATGATCCGAATCCTCCAAAATCATCAAAACTCGTCGTGCTTGATCCGGGCCATGGCGGAAGCGACCCTGGCGCAGTTGTAGGACCCTATTTGGAAAAGGTATACAACTTGGATATTTCATTAAAGGTATATAATATTCTTAAGTCAAAAGGAGTTAATGTAGAGATCACCAGAACTACCGATGTCTTTGTACCGCTTGATGACAGGGCAAAGTTCGCCAATGACAGAAATGCTGATTTTTTTGTAAGTATTCATAACAATATAATGCCTTCAAATTATAAAGGTTCAATGGTACTGCATTACCCTACAAGTTATTATGGAAAGGCATATGCAAGACTTATCCAGAATAATCTGGTAAAAGATCTTGGAACAGGTGATATCGGAATTAAAGGTGATAAAGATATCGTTGTCTTAAGAAAAACCAAAATGCCGGCTGTCCTGATTGAAGTAGCATGTATGTCTTACCCTGGTGACCTGGCATTGCTCAACACTGAAAGCTTCAGACAAAAGGCTGCCGAATCAATTGCCAACAGTATAATTCAAATATTAAACTCCATGTAAACTAAAGTAAATAATAATATAAAAAAGAAACGGGAAAATTTCCGTTTCTTTTTTATATGGATAACATTCAATTCATGTGATAACATATTTCAGTGGGAGTTTTTGAACCCATTTAAATATTTATTTCAAAACCTGTCATTTTATTAGGCAGAAAGGTTTAAATTTATCGAAAAATGGAGAGGTATATGATGGAAAAATTAAGAGTGGATGGCAGAAGACATGACGAACTTAGAAAAGTCAGGTTAACACGGGATTACACAAAGTATGCAGAAGGATCTGTTTTGGTTGAGTTTGGAGATACTAAACTTATATGCACCGCCAGTGTTGAAGATAGAGTCCCTTCATTTAAAAAAGGCTCTGGTGAAGGCTGGGTTACAGCTGAATATGATATGCTGCCCAGGGCGACTCAAGTACGAAATATAAGAGACAGAAATATATTAAAAATAAATGCGAGATCCAATGAGATACAACGCCTCATTGGAAGAGCATTACGGTCAGTTGTTGATTTTAAAGCATTGGGTGAACGTACTATAACCATTGACTGTGACGTGATCCAGGCTGATGGTGGCACCCGTTCTGCAGCAATAACCGGTGGTTTTATTGCTTTAATGGATGCCTGCAGTTACCTGGTCAATAATAAAATAATCGAAGAAATACCCATTAAAGATTTTGTAGCTGCTATCAGTGTTGGCTTTGTAGAAGATATGGAACTTTTGGATTTGTGTTATGCAGAAGATTCCAATGCTACGGTTGATATGAATGTGGTTATGACTTCTACAGGTCAATTGATTGAAGTTCAGGCGACTGGTGAAGGAAGTCCTTTTGACAGAGAAGTTTTTGACAATCTGCTTAATCTGGCTCAAAAGGGAATAGAGGAGCTTGTTGAAATACAAAAAAACGTGCTTTTGGCAAAGGAGTAGTATGAAAAGAGTTATTGTTGCAACAACTAATGAAGGTAAGATTAAAGAAATCAAGGATTTATTGAGCGGATGTTCTTTTGAAGTATTGTCATCCTACGAAGCAGGTATATTTGACAAGATTGATGAAAATGGCAGAACTTTTGCAGAGAACGCTTTAATCAAAGCCCGCTATATTCATAAACTTACAGGAGATATTGTCATAGCTGATGACAGTGGGCTGGAAATCGACTTTTTAAATGGGGAGCCCGGCATTTATTCTTCCAGGTTCATGGGGGATCTGCCTTATTCGGTTCGCAATGAGAGAATTGTGGACCTTTTAGAAAATGCAAAAGATGAGGAGCGTACTGCAAGGTTCAGATGTACAGCAGCTTTAGTGACAAGTTCTGCCGAAAAAGTTTATGAGGGCATACTGGAAGGCAAAATTGCGTTGAAACCTCAGGGCAATAACGGGTTTGGATACGATCCGATTTTTTACGTTCCTGAATACTGCAAAACGCTTGCTCAACTTGATAATTTGACAAAAAATAAAATCAGTCACAGAGGAAAAGCTTTCAGACTTCTTGCTGAGGACCTTAAAAAGTTGGAGTCGGTATGAAGAAATATTTAATTTTAAGCGACACTCATGGGGAACTGTTTTCGTTCAGACGAGTAGTTAATAAGCATCCTGATATTAAATCCATAATTCATCTTGGCGACTATTGCAAAGATGCTGCTATAATTAATAGTGACTTTCCCGATTTAGATATTATTGCAGTGGCCGGGAACTGTGATTTTGCTATTGGTGTCCCGGAGAAGTACGTTTTGCAGGTAAACAGAAAAAATATATTTTTAACACATGGCCACTTATACGGTGTCAAAAATGGTACTGACCGTATTGAGAAAAAGGCCATCAAAGAAAAATATGATGCAGTATTATTTGGGCATACCCATGAGCCATTGCTGAAAAAAGTTTCGTCCTTTATTCTGGTAAACCCGGGGAGTCTTGGATATCCGCGTGGCGGAAACAAGCCTTCCTATGCAATAATGGAAGTTGGGGATAATATAGTTAATGCAAGCATACTAACACTGGATTAAGGAGACAGAAGATGCACCATGATATATTTTGACAATAGTTCTACAACAAAACCTTATAAAGAAGTGGTTGAACTTGTGGCACGTTTAATGAGTGAAGAATTTGGAAATTCTTCATCTCTTCATATTTTGGGAATAAGAGCAGAAAGAATTTTAGAGAGTACCCGAAAAACCCTCGCTGAAACCATAAAGGCCGAGCCTGAAGAAATAATATTTACTTCAGGTGGTACTGAATCAATAAACATGGCTCTGAAAGGTTCAGCAGCTGCTATGAAACGTTCGGGAAAACATATTCTGACTTCACCGATAGAACATGATGCTTCGCTGGAATCCTTAAAAACTCTGAGTGAGATGGGATTTGAGGTAGAATATATTGAGGTCGACCAGTACGGACATATTTTGCTTGATGATTTAAGCAGGAAAATCAGACCGGATACTATTCTGGTCAATATAATGGCCGTCAATAATGAATTGGGAACAATTGAACCGGTCGAGGAAGCGGCTGGAATAATAAAATCGAAGAATGAAAAGACAGTTTTTCATGTGGATGCAGTTCAGGCATACGGAAAAATACCTGTAAATGTCAGAAGACTGAATGCTGATTTTATTTCCTTCAGTTCTCATAAAATACATGGCCCTAAAGGTGTAGGGATGTTGTACATGAGAAAAGGCGCACGCATTCATCCTTTAATAACAGGTGGCGGACATGAACGAAAACTCCGTTCAGGTACTGTAAATGTACCCGGTATTGCAGGTTTTGGTCTTGCCGCCACCACAAAAATAAGCAGAATGCAAAAAGATTCTGAAATTTGCAAGAAAGTTAGGAACAGACTGCTGACAGAACTGAGAAATTCCTTGGGGAATTCTGTGAGAGTAAATTCCCCCGAAGATGGAATTAGCAATATACTTAATATATCTTTTAAAGGTGTTAAATCAGAAAATATCCTTCATTTTCTTGAATCAAAGGATATATTCGTATCAAGCGGTTCGGCCTGCCATTCGAGAAGAGACACCACAAGCCATGTGCTGAAGGCTGTAGGCATTCCGTCCGAATGGGCTGAGGGTGCAATCCGTTTTAGTTTTAGCGGAGATAATACCGAAGACCAGGCTAAAATCTGCGCAGATGCTATTGTAAATATACTAAAAACTGTACAAAAAATATAAAGAGAGGTTTGGTATGGAAAAAATTATACTTGTAAGGTATGAAGAAATATTCCTGAAAGGATTGAACAAAAAGAATTTTGAGAACAGGTTAATGACCAATATCAGAAGAAAACTCAAGAAACTTGGAGATGTCAAGGTTACCAGTTCTCAGAGCAGAATTTATATCGAATCCAAAGATCCGGCATTCGATATGGATGAAGCTATGATTATTCTCAGAAAAATCTTTGGCATAGCTTCCTTCAGTCCTGTTTACAAAATCCCTTCAGATTATGAAGCTATAAAAGAGAATGCTGTTCTGATTGTAGAGGATATGTTAAAAAGAAATCCATACAAGACATTTAAAGTTGAAGCAAAGCGGGGCGACAAAAAGTTTCCGCTTAATTCACCACAAATTTGTGCCGACTTGGGTGGTGTTATCCTTAGGAATTTTCCAAACCTGAAGGTTGATGTGCATAATCCTGATTTCATTTTTTATGTTGAGGTAAGGGAAAGTACTTATTTATATTCAGAAATAATATACGGGGCAAAGGGCCTTCCGACCGGAACAGGCGGTAAAGCTACACTGTTGCTTTCAGGGGGGATAGACAGTCCCGTTGCAGGTTGGATGATTGCTAAACGTGGTGTTGAACTTGATGCCGTATATTTCCACAGCTATCCTTACACAAGTGAACGGGCCAGAGACAAGGTAGTAAGGCTGGCGGAGATTTTATCTGAATATTGTATGGGCCTTAACCTTCATGTTGTTCCTTTTACAGACATACAGCTTGAAATCAATCAAAAATGCCCCCAGGAGTATCTCACCATCATTATGCGGCGGTATATGATGAAAATAGCAGAACGTATCGCCCAAAAAAATGGCTCCTTAGGTCTTATCACTGGGGAAGCAATAGGTCAGGTGGCAAGTCAGACATTGGAAAGCATACTTGTTACTGATGATGCAGTAAACCTCCCTGTCTACAGGCCACTGGCAGGTCTGGACAAAAATGAGGTTGTTGAAATTGCCAAAAGGATAAACACCTATGAAACTTCAATACTTCCTTACGAAGACTGCTGTACTTTGTTTGTGGCAAAACATCCTGTGACCAGGCCATCGCTTGATAAGACCATAGAATATGAAAAAGTGCTGGATGAAGAAAGACTGATTGAAGAAGCAGTGGAAAATACAGAGATTGTTAGGATATATTAAATGAGGCTATACCATAAAATTTTTTAATTATCAAATTTTATGGTATAAAGTATATAGGTAACTACATCTGGTGTATACAAGCAACATAAAAATTTATGTAAGGAAGAAGAAAATGAAAACTGTAAGTTCTCTGTTTAATTCAAAAATTGAATGTCCTGTTTGCGAATCAACCATTGAATACACAAAGGTACGTTCAAAATCAATAAGGCTAATCAAACAGGATACCGATTTTTGCCCCTGGTACGAAGGTGAAAATCCTGTTTTATATGAAGCTGTTATTTGCCCGGAATGTGGCTACGGCTCGCATGTGACAACTTTTGAAAATATAAACAGATACGAAAAAGCAAAATTAAAAGAGAAGATAACACCAAGATGGAAAAAACGTTCTTTTACAGGGCAGCGTACTATCGAAAAGGCTCTGGAAGCCTTTAAAATTGTATTAATGAACCTTATAGCCATGGAAGCCAACAAATCCGAAATAGCCAAAATATGCCTCAGAATTGCATGGCTTTATCGATATAAGAATGATAAAGAGCAGGAAAAAAGATTCCTGAATTATGCCCTGAAAAATTACAAGCTGGCGTTTCACAGCGAGGATCTGTCACAAGGAAAATTTGATGAGTATGTATGTATGTTTATAGTTGGTGAACTGAGCAGGCGACTTGGAAAACTCGATGAAAGTTCCCAGTGGTTCAGCAGACTTATTACATGTTATGCCGATCCCAAACAGAAACATCGTATTTCCAGCAGATTAATTGAAACTACACGCGATTTAATACAGGAAATCAAAGATGCCAAAGCTAATCAATATAACGAGGAGGCAACATCTGCTTGAAGCTGAATATAGGGAAAGTACCTAATGATATATTGGAAAAACTTCTTAAAATGTATGACAGTCCGAAAAGAGCCGAAGTCATAAGCCGTCCAAACATAGGGGAGGATTGTGCTGCTTTGGATCTTGGAGGGGATTTATGCGTTGTTACCACAGATCCCATAACCGGCTCTGACGATGAAACCGGTTTTTTAGGTGTGAATATTGCCTGTAATGATCTTGCTTCAGCCGGAGCAGAACCCCTGGGATTAATGGTTACTATATTGGCACCTGTCGGGACTGATACCGGGGAACTTGAAAAAGTTATGAAGCAGCTTAAAGAAGCCTCGGAAATGGTTAATGCAGATATAATAGGCGGACATACTGAAATTACTGATGCGGTTAACCGTATGATTCTGAGTGTTACAGCCATAGGCAAGGTTAAAAAAGGCAAACTCGTTACAACAGAGGGTGCAAAACCCGGTGATGATATTATTCTTACAAATTATGCCGCAACTGAGGGAACGGTAATACTCTCATATTTTTTTGAAGATGAATTAAAAAGGGAATTTGGAAATGATTTTGTAGAAGAAAGCAAAAAGCTGTTAAGCAATATCAGTGTTGTCAAAGAAGGGTTACTGGCTGCTGACTATGGAGTTTCGTCCATGCATGATGTAACAGAGGGCGGTGTTCTTGGTGCTCTTTGGGAAGTTGGCAGCGCAAGTGGATATGGTCTTGAAGTACATAAAGAAAAGATACCCGTTTTGGAGCATACCAGAAAAATATGCAAATTTCTCAGTATTGATCCTCTCAAACTCATATCCAGCGGCTGTATGCTTATTACTGTCCCGAATGGCAGTGGGCTTTTGAAGCTGTTTCATGAAAATAATATAAAAGCATCAATAATTGGACAAATAACCTCGGGCAAAGAATGTATAATCAAAGATGGAGACAAACATATAAAGATTGATGTACCTGAACCCGATGAACTTTATAAGGCACGTAGCATGAAGGGATTGGTTTGATGCTTGATGCTCCTTATGTGAGTGTAAAACTATTGTTTGCAATATTGGCATTCATTACTGGATTATGTGTCGGTTCCTTTCTTAATGTCTGTATATACAGAATTCCCCGGGAAATATCAATTATATTTCCCCCTTCAGAATGTCCAAACTGTAGGAAAAAGATTAAAGTTACAGATTTAATCCCTGTTATCAGCTACATGATTTTAAGAGGGAAATGCAGAAAATGCAAAAATCCCATCTCAATTCTATATCCTGTTGTGGAACTTATCACAGGCTTATTATGGCTTCTGGCTTTCCTCAAATTCGGATTTACTTTCGAAACTGTGGCCGCAATATTTCTTATTACATTACTTATCCCGGTTGCGTTTATAGACCTTGAGTTTATGATAATTCCAAATGGCCTTGTTATTACAGGTCTGATAGGAGGAACCGGTGTATTTTTGTTTCATGCATTATACAGACCGGTAATTTTTTTCGATCTGCCACTGTGGTATGCTCCCCTTATTGGCATGATTTCAGCTTCAGGTATCCTCTTTATATTTGCTTTGGTTACATACTTTATATACAAAAATGATGGCGGTATGGGTATGGGAGATGTAAAAATATTTCTTCCCATAGGTCTTATTCTGGGTGCGAGACTTGCATTGCTTTCTCTTTTCATTTCATTCATGATTGCAGGTGTTTTGTCTGCTATTCTTCTTATACTAAAAAAACTTAACAGAAAATCTGCTATTCCTTTTGGCCCTTTCATTGTTATTGCAACTATTCTGATCATATTTACAGGACCGGATTTAATGTTTATTTACTAAAAAGTATTCTAATTTTACTGAATTAAATTTCAACATGTCTGATTAAATCTGTCTGATAGTAAACAGAACCTTTTACATAATTTAACTATGATACTTGATTTTATGTAATAAATATATTATTATATTAATTAACTTCATTTAATTATTGACAATTAATATTAAATTTTTCCTCGAATCTTAATTATTTTGATTGAAAAATGAAAGGAAAAGTCTTTCATATGGTTAAGCAGGAAAAGTCATCAATTAAACTCTTTTTTGAGGAAAATAGATCTTTGGTTTTTCTCCTTCCTCTTTTAGCAGTACTGGTTGTTATTGCATTTATAGTTCTGTCAAAATCAAATAAGGCGTTGACAACCTCTGCAGATTTTTCGGAAGATAACCGGCTAAGCAGTGAAAATCAAGTAATAGTTTTGCCACAGACAAATCGCGTTATTGATGAAGAATCATCTGCTGTAAAGAAAGACCCGTTTGAATCACCATTTGTGCTCACTGGAATTATTTATTCACAAGAAAGCCCTCTGGCAATCCTGGAATCAGAAAATATCTCATCCATTGTAGGAGTTGGAAGTACTGTTGGGGACAGTTCATGGAAAGTAGTTAGTATTGATAAGGATACTGTGACACTAAGCAATGGAAGCGAAACTATTACACTGGACATTACTTCAAAAGTACATGTGCAAAATTAAATGGCAGGTGGCGTTAAATTATGAAAGCCAATAAATTTGTAGCTGGGTTGATACTTGTTCTTTTTATTATGTTACAGTTTAATTCTATTGTATTCGCCAGCGTATCAGGTTCATCAGAAAAAGAGAATACGCTTATTACTGTTAATGTTAAAAACGCTGATATCCGTGATATTCTGTCGGCTCTGGCTGTTAAAATGGAATGTAATATTATCTATACCGATGAGCCTGTCAGAATGGATTTTTCTGTTCAGAATGTTACCTGTAAAGATGCCCTGAATATTTTATTGAAATCAGTAGGGAAGGAATATCTTGAGGATAAAAATACAATAATAGCAGGCAGTCGTGAAGTGCTTGAAAATAATTATCTGGATAAAATTGCAATTACCAGCTTCACATTAAAGTACATACGTTCTGATATTCTGTCCTCCTTGATTGATACCCTCTCCATACCTGTAAGGAAAGTCACTCTGAGTACAAATGATAAGGTAATTTTTGTACAGGGTCTTCCAGGTGATCTTCCCAAGGTTGCTCAGCTGATTTCTTTGATTGACAGGCCGGAAAATGCTCACGCGAGCGATGATTATAATTTGTATTCTGTAACTTTAAGCCATATTACAGCAGAACAATTAAATTCAGTTCTCAATGAAATCGGGTTTTATAGTGGACTGGTTATGGAATCCAATCCTATGACCCTTTGGGTTTACGGAATAGAAGAAGATATATCAATGGTCAATGAAATAAAATCTCAGCTTGATGTGCCCCAAAACGCCATAGCCAACACTTTTATCCTGAAAAGGAAAAAACTTCGCTTTTTGACATCCGATAAAGCTGAAACAATTCTTACTGAGCTAAATATTGACGTTAATGTTCTTTCACTTAACAGAAGAATGCATACTGTCTGGCTGAATGGTACTGAAGATGCAGTTAATTTGGCATTATCAGTTCTGGAACAATTGGATATACAGGATTATATGGAACATGACCATATAACAGTCTATAAACTCAGGAATATTACGGCGAAAGAAGCTATGGCAAGGTTAAGGCATATAGAAAATCAGAGTAATATAAAATTTTACACATTTGCATTCCCTCAATTTGTGAAAAACGTAATGGTATTTTGCCCGCAGGATTACAGACTGTTTGTTTTAAACCAGCTTGAAGAGATTGATGTTCCCACCGATGAAATCAAGGTACCAGTTGACTATTCTTCTGTTGCTGGAGGCAAGATTAAGCTTAAAAACAGAAGAAGTCTTATCTGTGAGCTTACAGGTCTACCAGAAGAGAAATTTACTATATCCGATAATGTTTCCCGGGATGACAGCTATCTGTTTATTATGTATCTGGAAGCATCACCTGACATTGTTCAGTATGTCAAGGATGTAATAAAAATGATAGATGATCCTTTAGCCGACGGATCGTATTAAAAAAAGATAGGGATGCAGGTTGATATGAGATTTCAAAATATTGAACCTTCTTATGTTTACAGCATTGACGATTTACTGAGGATATGCGTAGAAAGGGAAGGGTCGGATCTTCATCTTGTTGCAGGCACCCCTCCATGTATAAGAGTCAATGGAGAAATTATCCGGTTAGATGCTCCTTCATTGAGTGATACTGACATGGAAGGGCTGATAATACCTATCCTTAAGGATTACCAAAGACTAAACCTGGAAAAGGATTACGAACTGGATTTTTCATACTCTATCCCCGGCTGTGCCCGGTTCCGCGGTAACATAATGTTTCAGCGCGGAACGCTTGCAGCAGCTTTCAGGGCAGTACCGTTTACCATACCTGATTTTGAAGAGCTCGGTCTTCCTGAAGACATTAAAAGGTTATGCACTCTTCCACGCGGTTTAATACTTGTAACAGGACCCACCGGAAGCGGAAAATCAACTACTCTTGCAGCAATGATTGATATTATAAACAGCACAAGGGCCTGTAACATAGTCACTATTGAAGATCCTATCGAGTTTTTGCACAAACATAAAAAATCTACTGTCCGGCAAAGGGAGCTTGGAAACGACACCCACAGCTTTTCAGCAGCCCTGCGCCATGTACTTCGCCATGATCCGGACGTTATCATGATAGGTGAGATGCGTGATACCGAAAGCATTGCTATAGCTTTGACTGCAGCAGAAACAGGACATCTGGTATTATCGACCCTGCATACTCAGACAGCACCTTTGACAATTACAAGAATTATAGATTCTTTCAGCAGTGAAAAAAGGATGCAGGTAAGGCAGCAATTGGCCAACTCTTTAAGAGCCGTTATATCACAAACGCTTGTACCTGATATAGAAGGTAAAGGCAGAATAGCTGCAGTCGAATATATGGTTGACACGCCTGCCATCAGGAGTATGATACGTGATGGAAAAGAACATCAGATTTACTCTGCTATTCAGACAGGACACAGTTATGGTATGCAGACGCTGGATCAGGCACTAATAAAACTGTATTCTGCAAATAAAATCAGTAAAAAATCTGTCCTTGAACGCTGCATTGATCGTGCAGAAGTTGAGAGATATCTACAGAACAGATTCTTTCTATAAATAGCATGAAGGGTGATAATCCCATGGCATATTATAGCTATGAGTGCCTGGACAAAAATGGTCAATTAATCAATGGTCAAATTTCAGCAGAAGGTATCAGCCAGGCAGTGGATAAGCTGAAAAGAATGGGCTTATCAGTCATTGATTTAAAAGAGAATAAACCAAAAAAGAAAAGCAGCTTTTTCTCGAACGAAAAAAAGCCAACAATTACTGACTTGGCACTTTTCAGCCGCCAGCTGGCTGCAATGCTTGCAGCTGGTATACCTGTTACACGTGCACTTTTAACACTTTCACAGCAGGCAGAGAATAAAATGCTGAAAGAAGCGTTGGAAACTATTCACAGCAATGTAGAAGGCGGTATGAATCTTACAGAGGCCTTCAGCCTCTACCCGCATATCTTCAATGATTTGTACATATCAATGATAAATGCGGGCGAGACAGGAGGCATGTTGGAAACTTCACTTTTGAGATTATCGGAGCAGCTTCAGAAGGAAAAAGTTCTGAGGGACGAGGTAAAGTCGGCCATATCTTATCCAAGAACAATAGCAATATTTGCGCTTGTAATGTTTGTTGCAATGGTAGTTTTTCTTGTGCCTGTTTTCCAGAAATTTATCCCTGAAACATCCGATATTCCGGCAATAACGCAGCTTATATTCAACCTTTCAGCATCCTGGAGAAATTACTATTACATATGGATAGCTGCAATTACCGCAATAGTGTCGGGATTTATTCTTTTTGCAAAAAGTAAAACTGGTCGCGATCTATGGGAGAAAAACAAGTTCAGGATGCCTGTATTTGGAATGTTACTGCTGAAGACAGTTATAGCACGTTTTACCCGCACTTTGTCAACTTTATTGCGGGGCGGTATTACTGTCGTACAGGCACTTGAAAGTGCCGGACCTACTTCAGGGAGTGCGCTTGTATCCGAAACAGTCAAAAAAACCGTTCAGGGAATTGAGGAAGGCAGAAGTATAGCATCAACTTTCGAGCAAAGCGGCTTATTCCCGCCCATGGTGACTCAGATGGTAGCTGTAGGTGAAGAGTCGGGTACCCTTCCTGAACTGCTGGAGAAAATTGCGGAGTTTTATGAACAGGAAGTTCAAACTACTACCAAAGGACTTCAGGCTTTAATCCAGCCCATAGCAATAATTGTTATCGGTTTGCTTGTCGGCGGAATGCTGGTAGCACTTTATTTGCCTATATTTACTACCGTTTCTTCGTCAGGAGGTATATAGCGTGTCGACATTTAACGCCAGGATTAATGAGGCATATAGCAAATATATTGCTGAACCAACTGAAAGTAATCTGGCTGAGCTTTTTAATGCTTCAACTCCGTTAATTGAATATTTAGCATATACCTTAAGCGGCGGGATGCTTTATGAAGATACAGTTCAGGCCGGGTATGAAGGTGTAATGAAGGCCTTAAAGCGTTATGACAAAAACATGAACACTTTTGCTACTTATGCCACTCACTGTATTATGGGTGAGATAAGGCATCATATAAGAAGGGAGATGAAATACTACAAGCCCGGATTCATAGACAATCTGCAGAAAAAAGTTGCAGATTATATTGAAGAATACTATGAAAATACTTCTGAACTGCCGTCCGAAACAAATATATCTGAAAAGTTAAACATCAGAAAAGAAGGAATATATGAAATATTAAAGGCAGGTCTGGTTTCTATTGATCAGCTTAATCTGGACAAAGTAGGATGCATCAGATATGAGAGTTTTAAACTTCCCATCGAAGATAAGATAGTTTTGTACGAGGCAATTCAGAAGTTGAGCGAAATAAAGAAAAAAGTGATTTACAGTTTGTTTTTCAAAAATAAAACTCAGCAGCAAACAGCAGACATACTTGGTATAAATCAGCGAAAGGTATCCAGATTGCTGAAAAGCAGCCTGGTAGACTTAAGGAATATCTTATTAGAAAAGGTTTAGAGGGTAAGTATGGGTTTATTCAAGAAAAGTATAATCGGTTTGGAAATGGATTCGAAAGAAATACGTACTGTAGAAATTTCAGGCAGTAAAAAAAATCCGGTAATTTCCGCATGGGGCAGGATTGAGCTTGCGGATGGTGCAGTCAAAGAAGGAAAGGTTGCCGATACGGATATTTTGTCTGAAAATATAGCAAAACTTATGGAGTTGAAAGGCTTCAAGGACAAAAATGTTGTCCTTGGCGTAAACAACCAGGATATTATAGTAAGATTTGCAACTTTTCCGAAAGTTCCTGACGACAAAATCAGGAACATGGTGATGCTTCAGGCTGAAGATTATATTCCCGTACCTATGACCGAACTTGAAATAGACTACATAATTACAGGTGAAAGAGAATCTGAAGGAAGACAATTCATTAATGTAATTCTTGTAGGTGCAAGAAAGAAAATGATTAACGATTATATCAAATGTATAGAAAGTGTTGGTCTGAATGTAGTTGAAATTGATTCCACAATGCTGGCAATAGCTCGTTCTGCATTGATTTACAGCGATACCGGCACTTTTGCTGCTGTCGGATATAATCATGATATCGGAAATATTATGATTTTCAGGGATGGAATATTAGAATTTGCCAGAACAATATCCATGGACTCTGAAGAAAATCAGCCTGAACCGGAGGCTGACCTCATATCAGATATTCTGTTAAATGAAATCCGATCATCTGTTAATTATTATCTTAGTCAAAACTTTGCAGAGATTAATAAAATCTTTCTCTGTGGAGTTAACATAAGTCAGAAAACTGTCGCGTCGAAGATACAAAATTTTACCGGCATTCAGGTTGAAATTCCCGATCCTTACAAGTCCTACAAAATAACCGGAACACATGCCGGATCGGGTTTCAATGCCAGTGATTTCAATGCATGCATAAGTCTTGCTCTCAGAGGAATGGAGGAATAAAATGTACAAAGTAAGCCTACTGCCGAATCATTACATACTTCAAAATCAGGCGCGTAAAAGAAAGGATAAATTACTCAAAATATCATTAGTTGTCATGTGTACCTTATTTGCTGTATACGCCGCTTCGGTCATACTTCACACTGCCGTAAAAAATGAATTCAGGACTTTACAGAAAGAAAATAAGAGGGTTTTGGAGGAAATATCAGAACTGGAATATCTCTCTGCTCTGAACAATGATATCAATGCCATATATAACCGGGCAAAAACGGCTGTCGGAAATAATCCTGACTGGAATAAGCTCATTGTGGATATTGGTAATAGCACTCCTGAAACCATAGGTATTACCAATATGGAACTAAGCTATGAAGGCGGAAACGGAACAGGCAAGATAAAGGGGCTGGCTCTTGATCACAGTACAGTTTCAGCCTGGCTTGAAACACTTAATGAATTAATTGAAATAACTGATGTGAGATGCTCTTTTTTGACACAAACTCAGGAAAGTGCTGATGATTTAGTCCAATTTGAAATAACCATGAAATTAAGACCAGGTTCAGGATATATGATTACCCGGAGGTAATTGTTAATGAAAAAAGTCAACCGAACTGATACGGGAGCACTGCTGATTGTTTTGTCGGCAATAATGTGTATCCTTCTTGTTACATTAAGTGTTATGAATTTTGTAAATACAAAAAAACTGAATGAGAATATCCGGCATGAGACCGTTGCTTTGAAGAATAACTATGACAGACTTGATTTCCTTAAGAAGTTGAGAAACCTTCAACCTGAA
This sequence comes from Clostridiaceae bacterium, assembly GCA_012521615.1. Lineage (GTDB taxonomy): Bacteria > Bacillota > Clostridia > DSM-8532 > DSM-8532 > DTU059. Next base: position 32,203 of record JAAYMA010000047.1, read on the forward strand.
CTGGAATATACGCTGGAGCTATTAAAAAAACAGATACCATCAAGCCCGGAGGATTACAAAATTATTGAACTCATAAAGGAATATTCATCCGAAAACTCTTCAGATTTTGTCAGGATTGAGTTTGGTGAATATAGGAATGAATCAGAAATAAATTCAATACCTGTTACACTTACCTTTATGGGAAGATACTCCAATTTATTAAAGCTGATTAATGAGATTATGTCAGGTGACAGGCTCTTTAGAATTGACAGAATCAAGATTGACAAAGCAGATGGTTCAAAAATCAGGGCGGATATAGAAGCTTTTGCTTTCTATAATTGACAAAAGTAACAGGGGGAAAGAATGATGGGGTTCATTAAAGGCGCAGGTTTTCTTGGGGAACAACTTGTCAAGATGGGAATACTGACTGAAGAGCCAATCAAGGAAGCCCTCTCCATACAGAAAGAAAAGAAAAAAAAGGGAGAGAATAAAAAGCTTGGGCAGATTCTGATTGAACTGGGTTATTGCAATGAAAAACATATAGGAGAAGCTCTTGCCCGAAAAAGTGGTTACAAGTTTTTATCCATGAACAGTACCGAAGTTGATGTTACATATGCTAACCTGATAACACCTGAAATAGCACAAAAATATAAGGTAATGCCTACGGGAATGAAAAATGGCAAGCTTCAGGTAGCAATGCTGAACCCCAATGATATCATTGCCATAGATGATCTCAAAATCCTCACAGGTTATGAAATAGAACCCATTGTTGTCCCTGATAATGAATTGAAAGCAGTTATAGAACAGTTTACAAACAGCAGCAGAAATCTGGAAAGCTTTGATGAGGAAGAGCAAGAAACAGAAGAAGCTGAACACGAAGATCTGGTAGCCAGTGCAGATGATAAACCTGCTGTTTTGCTGGTAAATCAGATTATTAACCATGCTGTTAGCTCTGGTGCAAGTGATATACATGTAGAGCCTCAGGAAAAATATCTCAGAGTCCGGTTCAGAATAGACGGGGTTCTGCACGAGATTATGCAACAGCCTTTAAGGCTTCATCCAATGGTCGCATCAAGAATAAAAGTTATGGCAGGTATGGATATTGCCGAAAGGCGTGTTCCTCAAGATGGACGTATAAGCGTAAAATCTGAAGGAAATTTAATTGATATACGTGTGGCATCCCTTCCTTCAGCGTATGGAGAAAAAATTACAATGCGCCTTCTTAACCGGAGCAGCCGGATTATAACTTTAGAACAGCTGGGTTTTCCTGAATTTCAGCTAAAAAGGTACAGAGAGATAATGAGGCTTCCCTATGGATTTATTTTGATAACCGGACCTACAGGCAGCGGCAAGAGTACAACGTTATATGCCACACTACAGGTTCTCAACTCTGTTGAGAAAAATATTATCACACTGGAAGATCCTATTGAAAGAAGGATGGAAGGGATAAACCAGATTCAGATGAATGCAAAAGCTGGTATGACCTTTGCTTCCGGATTGAGATCAATCCTAAGAAGCGATCCCGACATTATTATGGTAGGTGAAATAAGGGATCGTGAAACAGCTCAGATTGCTGTAGAATCAGCCTTGACCGGACATCTGGTTCTTTCTACACTGCACACCAATGATGCACCCGGGGCGGTAACAAGGCTCGGAGAGATGGGAATTGAACCATTTCTTACAGCCTCATCCCTGGTGGGAGTAGTAGCTCAGCGTCTTGCCAGGGTGCTTTGTCCCAAGTGCAAGATACCCTATACACTGACCAGGGATGAACTAATGTATTCAGTACAGGGCTTTCCACTGGAGCCTCACGAAGATTCTATTACTTTATATAAACCGGCAGGGTGCATTGCCTGTAATAAAACAGGCTACAAAGGCAGAACAGGTATTTTTGAATTCCTGAAAGTGACTGAAACTATTCAAAAATTGATCTTGAGTGGTGCCTCCACCAATGAGATCAGAGAAGCTGCAATCAAGGAAGGTATGGCAACTTTGAGGCAGGATGGACTTGTGAAAGTCAAAAACGGAATTACATCCATCGAGGAAATTCTGAGAGTTGTGATGTAATACCTGAGCATGTATTGGAAACGTGGTGATTAGAGTGATCAGGATTAATTCCAAATCCGATAAAGGTTTTACACTTGTAGAACTCCTGGTAGCCGTAACCATTCTGGTAATAGCTGCTGCCGCATTCTTACCTGTTCTCACTTTGGTTGCACGTTCCAATAATCAGAACAAAATCAGAGCCACTGCAGGCGCCATTGCGGCAGGTATATATGAAGAAATAAGCGGAATGGATTTTGATAAAATTGATGAGATAGGAAATGACAAGACAGATAATACTCAGGCTGAAAGTCCGCCGGGAGTCACCTACAAAACCTGGAAGGAGACAATTGATGACACAACATACAATGTTGAAGTCTTAATTACCTGGGGGATTACCGAGGATGCAAGCGGCGAAGAAGTTTCATTGTCGCATAAGAATGTAAGGGTTATTGTAAGTGCAGTCAATACATTTACCGGAAAAGAGGAAGTGGTTGATAAAGTATATTCAATTGTGGCTAAAGAAGGCGGTCAAACAATGCCTGATGCAGGAAATATGAGAGTAACTGTAAAACAGGCATATGGGCTGGGGCATGAATTTCCTGTTTTCAACATTAAATGTAGCGGACCTGAAACTTTTACCATGCGTACCGATGAAGCAGGGCAGGTAATTTTCGGGGAAATCAAAAAAGGTACGTATAGGGTATCTACATCTATTCCTTCAGGCTGGAGTATACCTCAGGGCTATGAGGTGAACGGCAATACGGTCAGTATATCTGATATTCCCATTACAGAATGGAAAGTAAAAGATGTTTATTTCTATATGGACAAACCAGAAAAATTTTGTAACCTTACTGCTGTAGTTGTGGACGAAAACGGTGAAGTAATTAACACTCATGGGAAAATGACTCTTACCTGGGAGATTGATGGACAGACCAGGGTTGTTTTTAAAGATAAGGAACTTACAGGAGGAAATTTAGATATTAATTTTTTCGGAAAGCTGTGGCCTTTGGGTAAATATAACATAAAGATTGATTTTCCTGCTGATTCCAGGTACAGAAATTATGACATGACTGAGGATAATGCTTTTATAGAGAACACTTCTGAAATCTGGTCCGGAACTTTTAATAATTTTGGGGAGAGATTAAGTATTCTGATCCCTCTAAAATCAGACTTTTCAGGTCCAACAACTCTGGACGCATTTTCAAGAATAGAAGCCGAGGATACCAACGATATAAATGGATCTGTCATTACAGAGGACTGTACAGATAGAAATGGCGGAAAAAATTTAAGAATTAATGGAAATGGTGGCTATGTAATTTATAAAAATATCAGTTTTGGAAATGATTTACCTTATACATTCCAGGCAAGAGTTGCGGCGACAGGCAGCCAAAGCAGTAAAATTAGAATTAAACTACGCGATCAAAATGGACCTGTATTAGGAACCTTATACATAACACCAACAGGTTCATTGAACAGATACAAAACTGTTACTTGTGTTATTGCCATTCAGAAATCTGTTCAGAATGCCATTGACCGCAATGAAACAGTGGACATCTGTCTGGATTTTGAAGCAGATCATGAACTTAATCTTAACTGGTTTAAATTCTCCAAGGTTCTTGATGATTTTAATCGCAGCAGTGTTGGAAGTGAATGGAAAAGCAACAGAGGGAATTGGACAATAGAAAATGGTATATTAAAACAGACATCTACAGGAAGTAATCTTCGACAACTTGTTTTGAACAAGGATGGGTTTGATAATAACTCGTGCTACTCCATTGTTTGTAAAGTAAAAGTGGACTTCTGGAGGGGTGAATTACTCAATACTCCCCGTGCCGGCATTAGTCTGTTTTCAGATTCGCATAACAGTGGCTATGGTCTGACTTATGATGAAGAAATCACTATAGACTGGAGAAACCTGAATCTGATAAAACAAAAGCGCATGGGAATTATTGGAGAAAATTCTGAAATTTACCTGAAGGATTATGACTGGGATAATAATTGGTACTGGTTCATGCTAAGCAGTTACAAAATCGGCAGCAAGACAGTTTTTGAAGGTAAGATATGGAAATTTGGCGAAGTGGAGCCTGACTGGATGTTCTTCCATGAAGTCAATAATACAAATTTGACCGGTTATCCCTCACTATTCACCATTAGAAATTGTACAGCCTCTTTTGATGATATTTCTGTCATTAATAACGACAGTACAGAATAGGAGTGCATATGAAGAATAATAAAGGTTTTACGTTGATTGAACTGGTGGTTGTGCTTTCTCTCTTAGGAATAGTCCTTGCCGGAGTTTTAACTTTCCTGGGCTATTTTCTTGGTGTTTTTGGTGATACAAAAGCCAGGACAATTGTTCAGGATGATGTTAACAATGTGCTCAGAATACTGGCAAACGATATCCGTTCAGCCACAAAACCCGATTTGACATACAAAAGTATTGTTATATATAAAGCAAATGATGAAAGCCATAAAGGCGACAGAATAGACATATTTGATTACAAAAACAACAAGTATTATCTTATAAGCTATAAATATGAAAATAATGTTCTCTACAGGGGGATCACCGACGCAGAAACTGCCGACCATATTGTGAAAGCCACAGTGAAATATTCTGTTCTGCTTGAAGGAATAATTCATCCATCAGAAAGTGAACTATTTGAAACAGATAGTGAAATATTTGAGGATCTTACATCTGATCCGAAAAGCGACAGACGGACCATAAAAATAAATCTGATTGCAAAGGATAAAGAGGGCAAAATCAAAAAGCCTGTTGTGATATCAGCCACTTACACTTCCAGGTCGAAAGGCGCACCATAAGGAGGTGGAATTGTGAAGAAGCTTCTGAAAAATAACAATGGAGCGGCAATAGTAACAGTAGTATTTATTATTGCTGTTGTTTTCCTGCTCTGCGTTGCTTTAATAAATTTCAATGACAGTCACACAAAAAATGTTTTACTTTCAGGACAGATTGAGGATGCGCTTCAGATTGCTGAAGCCGGGTATAATCACTTTATGTCTTACCTTTATATGGACTCGGAATTCTATAAGAGCTCCGAGGGTATTTCAAATCCCGGTCCTGCTGGTGAAGAATTGGGGTTTGTTCCCATAGATACAGATTCTGCAGGTTATCATGTATATAAAATTATTACATATCGTTCAGGGAACAATATTATCGGCCATTATCAAGTCAGGGTAAAACCTCCTTCGGTAAATGAGGACCTGACGCTTATTTCTACAGGTTGGACTGACCAAGATCCTGAAATAAAAAAATCTGTAAAAGTGAAATTACATAAAAGATCATTTACAGAATATGTGGATTTCACCCAAAGCTCCGGTACGGGAAATAATACTGTATATTGGACAACCGACGACGTAGCTTACGGTCCTGTCTTTTGTAACGGTGATATTTTTGTAAAAGGCTTTCCCATCTTCATGGATAATGTATATACGGCAGGAAAAGTAGTTGAAGAATCAGGTGAAGCCAAGATATTGGGAAAAAAATATGAAAACGTTGAACCTGCAATGTTTCCTGTAACTAATTCTGAAATAAAGAACTGGGCAGAAAATGGCGGCATTTATCTTGAAGGAAGAACATGTATTTTTATAGATGGTACAAAACTTTACATCAGAAACAATCATGAAGAATACAAAGATGAGCTTCTTGAACGGGATTTGCCTAAAACAGGTGTTGTATATGTTAAAGGTAAAGTTTTTATTTCCGGAATACTTGATGGCAAACTAACAGTATATGCCACTGATGATATTTATATAACTGGTAAAAATCCTACAGAAAAAAATGGGTGGAATAATCCAAGGAATGCAACAATGACAGGTTCCATTACGGTTGACGGTTATAATTACAATATTGGCATCGGGTATCAAAATACTAATATTCCTCTGGATAGAAACGCAACAGGAAGTAATTATTCAGATGATATGCTGGGACTGATATCCGAGAAAAACATTATAATCGCCACAAAAACCTGGCCATATGATAACCTGCAGGGGTACCGCAGCAACCACAATTACAACAATGTAATGGTACCGGAAATGATAATATATGGTGCCGTTATGTCAACCGGAGGTCAATTCATGGTGGAGGACTTCGATAAGGCACCTGTAAAAGGCAGATTAAGTGTATATGGCTCCAAAATACAAAATTCTTCGAGAGGAGCAGTAGGAACTTTTGATGAGCGTACTTTCAGAATAATATCAGGGTACAACAAGCAGGACAGATTTGATTATAGGTTTAAAACCATGTCTCCACCTCACTTTGTTGAACCTGCCAATTCGGGATGGGAGATAAGGTCATGGGAAGAGATTCCCAATCCAAAGATAATTCAATAAATTTTAAAGAAAGTGTCTAAAAATTTAATTTATTGGTATAAAGTATATGAATGAAATTTTTCAAGGAGGGTCAAATTATGTTAAAATTCTTAAAAAGTAAAAAAGGTTTTACACTTGTCGAACTTTTAGTTGTTGTGGTAATCATAGGAATACTGGTTGCCATAGCAATACCGGTCTATAACGACATAACTCACAGTACTAAAAAAAGGGCTTGTGAAGCCAATATCAGAATGATCAAAAGTGCTATTCAACAATATAAAGTAGCCAATCCAAATGCAAATAGTGTGACCATGGATAATTTAAAAGGTTATTTTGAAGATAATAAAATAGAATGTCCTTTTGGAGTAGCATATACAATTGATGAAAATGGTCAAGTAGACGAAGACGCCCATAAGGAAGACGCCCATAAGCACGAATAAATCAAACAGCATGAAAACCGTAGTTTAACTGGCAGGTATATAATGATATCTGCCAGTTGTTTTTTCTCTGATTTATTCTGGACTTTACCTGCTGGTTTTCGATACTTATGTATGTTTAATCATGTACAAAATTATATATTTCAATTTATAAAAACTTATCCATAAATTCACATAAACTGCATACCGGAATAAAAACGCGGTTTACAAAATAAAATATCAATGATACGATAACGGAGAAGCTAAAGACAAAATTTTAAAAAACTTTTTTCGGAGGACAGTGAATGTCTAAGTACCTTGTAATTGTTGAGTCGCCTGCAAAAGCAAAAACAATTAAAAAATATTTGGGCCCGGATTATAAAATAGCTGCATCAATGGGGCATATAAGAGATTTGCCGCAAAGTCATATTGGTGTTGATATCAAAAATGACTTTACCCCAATGTATATAACTCTTACCGGAAAGACTTCACTGATAAGAAGTCTTAAAAATGATGCAAAAACTGCTTCCAAAGTATTTCTGGCAACTGACCCTGACCGTGAAGGGGAAGCAATTTCATGGCATCTGTCCCATATTCTGAAAATTGATCCTCAAAGTGAATGCAGGATTACATTTAATGAAATAACAAAAGATGCAATAATTGAAGCAATAAACCATCCAAGGGCACTGAACATGAATCTTGTAGACGCTCAGCAAGCACGCCGTATTCTTGACCGGATTGTAGGATATGAGATCAGTCCTGTTTTGTGGAAAAAGGTCAGAAAAGGATTAAGTGCAGGCCGAGTTCAATCGGTTGCATTAAGGATTATTTGTGACAGAGAAGCAGAAATAGAAAGTTTTGTTCCCGAAGAATACTGGTCAATTGAGGCGCATTTCCGTAAAGATGACGGACTTACTTTTACTGCAAATTTCCGGGGAAAAAATGGTAAAAAAGTTGAAATAAAAAATAAAGATCAGGCCGACGAAATTGTGGCTTTGTTAAAAGATTCAGATTTTATAGTTTCCAAGGTCAAAAAGAGCCAAAGAAGAAGAAATCCTTCACCACCCTTTATTACAAGTACTCTCCAGCAGGAGGCATCCCGAAAGCTTGGGTACAGCGCACAAAAAACTATGATGATTGCGCAGCAGCTATATGAAGGGGTTGAACTGGGTGAGGAAGGTTCAGTGGGACTTATTACATACATGAGAACAGACTCTGTCCGCATTTCTGATTATGCTATAAATGATGCGAGGGAATATATAAAAGAGTTTTTCGGAGATGAATATTTACCTCAAAAACTCAGACGTTTTAAGACTAAATCAGCTTCCCAGGATGCACATGAAGCTATAAGGCCGACATATATCAATCGAAATCCTGAAAGCATAAAAAGTATGCTGTCAAATGATCAATACAGATTATACAAACTTATTTGGGATAGGTTCATTGCCTGTCAGATGGAAACAGCTGTTTTCGATACATTAACAGTTGACATAGATGGAAAACCCAGAACCTTGGGTGAAGAAACAGTCCTGAATCTCAGAACTACAGGTTCAAAACTTGTTTTCAAGGGATTTCTGGTCTTATACGAAGAAGGAAAAGACGAAAAAGAAGATGAAGAAAATCAGCTTCTTCCTTCAATTGAAGAAAATGAACACTTAAACATGTTAAAAATTGATCCCAATCAGCACTTTACAGAGCCGCCTCCGCGGTATACAGAGGCAACTTTGGTAAAAACACTTGAAGAAAAAGGGATAGGCCGTCCGAGTACCTATGCACCAACTATAAGTACAATAATCAACCGTGGTTATGTGGAACGGAATAACAGGCAGCTTGTACCTACTGAGCTTGGGAAAATTGTAAATGAATTCATGGTTACCAATTTTCCTGAAATAGTGAACGTTAATTTTACCGCAGAATTGGAAGAAAAGCTGGATAAGGTTGAAGAAGGCCAGATAGAGTGGAAAACCTTGTTGAGAGAATTTTATGATCCGTTTCAGGAGGTAATTAAAAAAGCCGAGAGTACAAGCAAAGTAGAGATTCCTGTAGAGGAGTCAGATGTGGTATGTGAGTTATGCGGAAGGAAAATGGTCATAAAAAGTGGCCGTTATGGTAAATTCCTTGCTTGTCCCGGTTTTCCGGAGTGTAAAAACACAAAACCATTGCAGGAGGATGCAGGTGTAAAATGTCCTAAATGTTCCGGAAAGGTGATAATATTAAAAACCAGGAGGGGCAGAAAATATTTGGGCTGTGAAAATTATCCCGAATGTGATTTTATGAGCTGGGATATGCCTTCTGACAAAACTTGCCCCAAGTGTTCAAATTTTCTGACACAGAAAAGCAGAAAAAATATGATTTACTATAAATGCTCAAATCCTGATTGCGATTACGCTGAAGAAGAACAAAAGGAAGTAAAGAATACTAAAAAAAAGAGTAAAGAAAAAGAGGCTGAGGCTTAGACCCCAGTCTCTTGTTTTTCAGCAAGCTGTTTACCTTAAACCAGTTATTCTCCCTTATAATCTGCTACCGTTGACATGGTTCGTTTGTAGGATTCATATGCTTCAGCAAGTGCTTCCGGCGGATATTCATTGTTTTTATAGTAATGCAACTCCGGGACGGGAATTACCTTAAACTTATATACGCCATTTTCAAAATAGCGCCAGAGCCATGTGGGAATATGCTCAACTTTATTTATAGTTGTTTTATTTGTCTCGGGATCCTTTACAAATTCTATATTTACAAGCATGCTGTCCTCACACAGCTCTTTGTTTTTCTTAGGATAGCCCGAAGCCCCACGCCTTTGATTGCTTACGAAATTACCCATTGAATAGATTACATATTTGCTTTCTCCATTATGTTCTATTATTTCGCTTGGCTGAACAACATGGGGATGGGAGCCAAGAATAACATCTGCGCCCCAGCTGATCATATCTTTAGCAAGCTTTCTTTGTTCTTCTGAAGGTTTTTGTTGGTATTCAATGCCCCAATGCATAGCAACCACTGTTATATCAGCCTTTTCTTCCATCTCGGCAAT
>JAAYMA010000048.1 GCA_012521615.1 Clostridiaceae bacterium
ACAAAAAGTGTAGAATAGGTCGGACTTATCAGAATTTCCTTAAATTTATGGAAGAACATCCAGGACTTCTTGTTGTAGAAATAGACTCATTTGAAGGAAAAAGAGGGCCGTAAATTCTTCAAAAAAAGTTCTGTAAAGCACTTTTAACAACAAAAAAAGCGAAGCGGCTAAAAATGGCTCAACAAAAGGCTTTCGGGGTCCCTGATCTGAATAACCCGCTTAAATAAATGGTTCTGAATAAAAAATTTTCAAAAATTATGGCTTTTTTTGTTGCTTTATGAAATAATATGGGTATAAATTATCTGGCATATATAGCCAGAATATCCGAAAGGAGAGTTGACATGAATAAGGCTGATCTTATTGATGCAATCGCCAAGAAGGCACAAATGACCAAAAAGGACGCAGGAGCGGCACTCGACGCAATCATCGAGACAATTAGCGGCTCTCTTGAGAAAGGGGAAAAGGTTACCCTTGTCGGCTTTGGAACATTTGATGTCAGAGAACGCAAAGCCCGCGTCGGTGTTAACCCAAGGACAAAAGAAAAGATTCAAATTCCTGCTACCAAAGCTCCGGTATTTAAGGCTGGTAAGGAGCTGAAAGAAAAAGTTGCCGCAACAAAATAAAAAAACAATTATTTGAAGCAGTCCGATGGACTGCTTTTTTTTGTTCCAAATTATTCGTAACATAATCGAAACACACAATTAATATAAATATTCTGTCTTATGTAATGGTTTTATGTTAAGCTTTTCCTGTGAACCTTCTTTTTTGTTCCGCATATGAAAAGTAAACTGACAGAATTGCAGGGGGTTTTTACATGAGACAAAAATTTTTGAGAGATACCAGGAGATTTTTAACAGGATTTGTTTCTGTATTATTGATATGTTCCATATTATCTGGGACTGCTTCTTTTGCTTTTATTTCAAATTCGGGTTCTACAAGGATTGTACATAATGAGGAATTTGAAATAGCAAAAGGAGTTGTGCTGAATAAATGGCAAGGTATTACCACAGATGGAAAGCCTAAAGCAGGTCATACTATTACTTTTGATCCTAAAACATCTGATGCAATGATTATGACTGCTTATGGATATAACGTAAACAGCCGGGTTACTCTTTCAAGCTCATCCTACCTTGTTGAGCAGGAAGGGGTTAATGTAATTGCCGGCATAAACGGGGATTTCTACTATGTCGAAACTGGAATTCCCATAGGAATGATGATTCAAAACGGTAGACTTGTGTCCTACAGCACTACCAAATGGAATGCCATAGGGTTTAAAAAAGACGGATCGGTTCATTTAGGAGAACCCCAATTGGAAATGCAATTTACTGTCAATGGAAAGTCAAATAGTTTTAACAACTTTAATAAAAGTCAAAGTGACTGGGGGCCATATCTTTACAGTCATGATTTTGGTCCCAACACCGGATCGACAGTACCCAGTATAGAAGTTGTACTGGACATAATTTCAGGAGAGCCAGCCATAGGAAAAACTGTAACTGCCACAGTATCACAAGTAAAAACAAATGCAAAATCTACTCCCATTGGTGAAAATCAACTGGTCTTATCGGCCAGAAATGAAAAAATGGGATATTGGCCATTGGCAGAGCTTAAGGTAGGGGATACTGTAGAATTTACATTCAAAGATGTAACCGGTGAGTGGTCAGATGTAGTGCAGGCCATTGGCGGGGAGAAAATCTTAATCAATAATGGTGTTATACAAAGCGGGCTTTCCACTACAAATTATAATCCTGTAAGTGCGATAGGAGTAAAGGCCAATGGTGAAGTTGTAATACATCAGGTAGATGGACGCAGTACCTTAAGCCAGGGTGTCTCGAGCTTTGAGGTTGCTAAATTTTTGCATGATTTGGGTTGTGTAAAAGCGATACAGCTTGATGGAGGCGGATCTTCAGCCATAATTGCGCGGATGCCGGGGCACAGAAGTCCAGGAATAATGAACAGACCTTCTGATGGCAGGGAAAGAGCTAATTCCAACAGCCTTTTACTTGTTTCCAAGCGAAGTATAGATATCAAAAACGGGGTGGCCGAGCCAGGCAAACAAGCTACCAAACTTCATATTTACCCCAAAAAGACATATGCTCTGCCCAATGCACAAGTAGAATACTATGTTCTTGCCACAGACGATTACTATTTTGCGACGGATGTACCCAATAATGTAGAGTGGTTTACTAATGCAGGCTCTATAGACAGCAGAAAACTGAAGGTTACAAAGAAACCGGGCAGCTATTCTGTCATGGCTGCAACTGATATCGCCTTTGGTTCAGCAGAATTAGTCGTGCTTGGCAGTGTTACATCACTTAAACCATCCCACAGTGTAGTGTATGTAGAGCCCGGAGAAACTGTGGATCTGAGTTGTGAAGCATATTATTACAATATAAAAGTCGCATCAGATGACACTTCTTTTACCTGGAATGTTGAAGGAAATATAGGAACTGTCAGTGAGGATGGTAAATTCACTGCAGCAATGAACGCCCAGGCAAAAGGAAGAGTTGTGGTAAGCTATGGCAACACCAAAGCCTACATAGATGTTGTTTTCCCCGGACCTCCCGATATTATTGAAGACTTTGAAAACAATAACAATTGGGGTGCTTTTAAAGAAAGAGCTAAATCTGTATCTGCTTCAGTAATTGAAAACAAAGATTTAGCCAGATCGGGAACAAAGGTCCTGAAAATAGATTATGATTTCACCCTTGATAGTGATGTCGAATCAGGAATAGCGGGTGCATACGCCTCTATGACCAATCCTGATACAGGAGAACTACGCAGCATAAACTTATCCAAGGACCCTGCCGCAATAGGAATGTGGGTTTATGGAGATAACAGCAAGAACTGGCTACGGGCTCAGGTCAGAGATGGGAATGGTCAGAAATTCTATATAGATTTTACTTCAGATTACAACCCAAATACCGGTACAGGGGGTATAGACTGGACTGGCTGGAAGTATGTCGAGGCTAAAATCCCGTCCGGAAGAAAAGGACCATTTACTTTGGAGATTCCTGTCCGGATCATGTGTACCAGGGATGGAATGAGAACAAAAGGCACCCTGTATTTCGACAGGATTCAGGCAGTATATACAGCATCATCCCCTGATACTGAGCCACCAGTGCTCAATATCAGTCCTGATTTAAATCAGACTGTTATTAATACCAACAAGGTTTCTCTTGTGGCTAACCTTTTCGACGACCGTTCAGGTGTTGACATCCGGAGCATAGAAGTATCCCTGGATGGAGCAAATCTTCCCTTTAATACATCTGTCAACACCGACGGAACGGTTGTCCTGAAAAGTGAGTTAGGTGCGGAACTTCCGCTGGCTGACGGATTCCACAGACTTACCTTTAAATATGCTGACTATTTTGGAAACAATGAGACAAAGAACATTGAGTTTACAGTTGATACCGGTTTGCCGCAGATAGTTGCATCCACCCAGAATACCGTGGTGGAAGGCGGAACGTTTACAACCACATTAAGTGTCAAAAATCCGGCTAATCTCAGGAAAGTTTATATGGATTTCGTTTATGATCCATCAAAGGTAGAAGTAGTGGATGCGGATCCAAACTTAGGCGGAAAGCAAATTGCACTTGCTTCCGGTGTCAAAAGCCGAAGAATCATAACCCACAGGGTTGATGAGGTTAATGGAAGAATAATTCTTGAGATAGATAATCTGAGTAATTTCTCAAATGCGTCTCAAGCTGAGCTTGGAACAATTACCTTTAAGGCAAAAGATTCTTTTACAGATTCTACCGAGCTCAATTTAAGGCTGGGAGCAATGATTGTAGGGCAGAATCCTGTAAGTCAGAGATTTGCCCTGCCCCGAATGGAAACAAATCTCGATTACAGTTTCATCTTAAATATCACCGGTACCAATCAGGGAGAAATTACTGTATTCACCTTGACCGATAAGAATGGAAATCCGGTCAGCGGAGCGGGGATCTATTTAAACGACACAAAAAATCCTCTATTTATAACAGATGAGAATGGGCAGGCCAGAACAGGTATACTGACATTGCTTCCTGTGGGGACAGAACTTAATTTCAGATGTATAAAAGACGGTTTGAAGAGTAATCCGGTTAAAATAGTTATAACTGAATGAACAAGAAAACGAGAAATTGAATAAAATAAAAGGAACAACAATTGGAGTTCGCTATGAAAAATCCGCATTTGGATGTCGACAAGCTGTCATTAATAGCGGCATTCCTTATCCTGCTTTATAATATTATATCCTTATTGCTGGCATTTCAAACTTTCATGGATAAGGTGGATAATAACAGACGTTCATACCTGCTTAATGCAGAAAAATATATAAATAATCCGTATTTATAAATAATCATTCTTAAGTATGCAGCAGTTTTTCAAACTGCTGCTGCTTTTTGCTCAGAAAAATAAGAAAATATATTTTTATGAATTGCTAAACTTCTGGAGTTTGTTAAAATAGGTAGGGGAGTCTGTACAAGATCGCTTTTTTTATGTTTATAATAAATAGTCATATATAGAAAGGGAAGTATGATGAGAAAAACTAAAATAATCTGCACATTAGGTCCTGCTGTTGAAGCTGAAGAAGTGATGAAGGAACTTGCTTTGAAAGGCATGGACGTAGCAAGGCTCAATTTTTCACATGGTTCACATGATTACCACTTAAAACTCATAAAAACCTTGAAAAAGGTCAGAAAAGATATAAAGAAACCCATTGCACTTATGCTGGATACTAAAGGTCCGGAGATCAGGCTGGGTTGTTTTGAAAACGGAGAGATTGAATTAAAAGCCAATGACAAATTTATTTTGACAACGAATAAGTGTATTGGCAATAAAAAGAGAGCTTTTATCTCTTATGCAAATCTGCCGAAGGTTGTTAAAACTGATGATATAATACTTCTGGATGATGGATTGGTAGCTCTGAAAGTTGTTGAAACAGATGAGATCCAGATAGTGTGCAGGGTGATGAATAGCGGTATTATCAAGGACAAAAAAAGTGTTAATATACCCGGTGTTCGCTTAAATATGCCCTATTTAAGCGATGAAGACGTAAAAGATATTCTGTTTGCCATAGAACACGATTTTGACTACATTGCAGCATCATTCGTACGAAGAGCAGACGATATCAATGATTTAAGAAATATCCTTGAAAAGCATGGCGGAAGCGATATTCAGATAATAGCTAAAATAGAAAATGGAGAAGGCGTTGAGAATATTGACGAGATATTGTCGGTCAGCGACGGCATTATGGTTGCCCGCGGTGATATGGGTGTAGAGATAGATTATAATGAGCTTCCAAGAATTCAGAAAATGCTTATAAAAAAAGCCATGCTCCATGGAAAGAAGTCTATTACTGCTACTCAAATGCTTGATTCAATGATATCAAAACCCAGGCCGACACGGGCTGAAATAAGTGACGTGGCAAACGCCATCTATGACGGAACAAGCGCTATTATGCTGTCCGGGGAGACTTCAATAGGTAAATATCCTATAGAAAGTGTTTCCACTATGGCAAGAATAGCTGAGAGTACTGAGACGGCCATAAATTACAAGAAGCGTTTCAGGCAGATGCAGCTTGAAGAATCAACCACCAGCGTAACAAACGCAATCAGCCATGCTACTTGTACAACGGCTCATGACCTTAATGCTGCAGCAATTATTACTGTTACCAAAACTGGAAGCACTGCACGCATGATTTCAAAATACCGTCCTGCTTGTCCGATAATAGGGGGATCTCCCGTTGAAAAAGTCTGCCGGCAGCTTGCTATGTCCTGGGGAGTAACACCTGTGTTGATTGAAGAAAAACAAAATACAGACCAATTATTTGAACACGTTGTTGACAAGGCCGTTGAGACCGGGATTGTAAAAAGCGGTGATCTTGTGGTTCTAACAGGCGGTTTTCCCATTGGAATTCCAGGCATGACCAATATTATGAAGGTTGATATAATCGGCAATATTCTAATCCGTGGTACAGGTGTGAACAAGAAAATGGTTACCGGTACTCTTTGTGTTTGTAAAAGCGAAGAAGAAGCACTAAAGAATTTTAACAGCGGTGAGATACTGGTAATTCCTGAAACATCCAACAATATTATGAGTGTTTTAAAAAGAGCGAAGGGAATAATCACAGAAAAGGGCGATCTTTCATCCCATGCGGCAATTGTAGGGTTAAGCTTGGACATACCGGTCATATGTGGTGCAAAAAAGGCTACTGATTTGCTAAAGGACGGTACCACCGTTACCGTTGATTCATCAACCGGTATGGTATATGCTGGAAGGAGCCATAACTTAAAGTCGTCAAAATAAAACTAAATAACTTATTGCAGATTATTTCAGTACAATATGTCATAATTTATTACAGATATTGTATAACAAAAAAGCCGGAGTGTGATTGTTTACTCCGGCTTTGATATATCCTTTTATTCCATTTCGTTAACTCTCTTCTCAAGAGCTGCCAACTGGTTTTCGAGTTCCTTGGGAAGTTTGGAACCGAAGGTCTTATAGTGTTCTTTTATAGATTCAATTTCTTTCAGCCAGTCTTCTTTATTGATGGTGAGAAGTTCTTTCATTGTTTCTTCGCTTATATCAAGACCTTCAGTGTCAATCGCGTCTGGAGTAGGCATGTAGCCAATTGCAGTCTTAACAGCCTTACCTTTGCCTGAAACTCTTTCGCAAATCCACTTGAGTACACGGCTGTTCTCACCGTAACCGGGCCACATGAAGTTGCCTTCTTCATCCTTGCGGAACCAGTTTACATAGAAAATCTTAGGAAGTTTACTTTCTTCTGTTTTTTCGCCGATATCAAGCCAGTGCTGCAGATAGTCACCTACATGATAACCGATGAATGGCAGCATAGCGAATGGGTCACGGCGTACCTGACCAATCTTATCAGAAATAGCAGCCGCAGTAATTTCAGATCCCATAATTGAACCCAAGAATACACCATGTTTCCAGTCAAAGCTCTCATGTACCAGAGGAATAGTGGTTGGACGACGACCGCCTACCAGGATTGCAGAAATGGGCACACCTTTAGGATCTTCCCATTCAGGAGCAATGGCCGGACACTGGCTTGCTGGTGCTGTAAAACGAGCATTAGGATGAGCTGCTTTTCTGTCTGAATCAGGTGTCCAGTCGTTTCCTTGCCAGTCAATCAGGTGATCAGGAGCGTCGTAGCCAATGCCTTCCCACCAGACATCTCCATCATCAGTAAGAGCAACATTGGTGAATATGGTATTTTTCTCAATGCTGCGCATAGCATTGGGGTTTGAATCCATGGATGTACCAGGAGCAACACCAAAGAAACCTGCTTCAGGATTTATGGCATACAGACGACCATCTTCTCCGAATTTCATCCAAGCTATATCGTCACCGATGGTTTCAACTTTCCAGCCAGGAATAGTAGGAACTAACATTGCCAGATTTGTTTTACCGCAGGCACTTGGGAAAGCACCGCAAATATATTTGACATCGCCTTCAGGGCTGGTGATCTTAAGAATGAGCATGTGTTCAGCAAGCCAACCTTCATCACGGGCTATTGCTGATGCTATACGAAGTGCAAAACATTTCTTTCCTAAAAGTGCGTTTCCGCCATAACCTGAACCATAGGACCAGATGGTTCTTTCTTCAGGGAAGTGGCTGATATACTTTTGCTCCATGGGTGCACACGGCCATGTGCTGTCTTCCTGACCCGGTTCTAATGGAGCACCGATTGAATGCAGACATGGAACAAAATCTCCGTCTTCTCCCAGTTGATCAAGTACTTCCTTGCCCATTCTGGTCATGATACGCATGTTAACTACGACATATGGGCTGTCAGTAATCTCTACGCCGATTTTGGAGTGGGGTGAACCTATCGGACCCATAGAAAATGGAATGACATACATGGTGCGTCCTTTCATACACCCTTTATATAATTCGGTCATAGTCTTTTTCAGTTCATCCGGATCAATCCAGTTGTTTGTAGGACCGGCATCATCCTTGGATTTGGATGCAATAAAGGTTCTCTCTTCAACACGTGCAACGTCAGATGGATGGCTTCTGAAAAGGTAGCTTCCGGGACGCTTTTTCAGAGGTACGGCCATACCTGATTTTACCATCTCGTCCAGCAGGCGCTGATTCTCTTCTTCAGAACCGTCACACCAATAAACTCTGTCCGGTTG
Source organism: Clostridiaceae bacterium (assembly GCA_012521615.1). Lineage (GTDB taxonomy): Bacteria > Bacillota > Clostridia > DSM-8532 > DSM-8532 > DTU059. The sequence goes on from JAAYMA010000048.1 coordinate 8,142, forward strand.
GCAAAGTTCTTGAACTTCTTTGACCCACGCTTCTAACTTTTTGTTTTTGATCATAACGTTTTCCCTCCAAGCTTACATTATTTGTATAAAATTAAGAGAGTCATATATTAACCCATTATGAAAACGATTATTTCTATTATAACTTATTATATATTATTTTGAAAGACAGTTCTTGAAAAATTTCATAAATTCATTCTGTTTATGTAATTCAAAAAATATGAAACTTGTGTTTAAAATGCTATTTCGTTGATTTGTTGAACCTTTTATAAATTGAAGAAATTATTGTTAAGTATGTAACAAACTAATAATTGCAAGCTGATTATTTGTATAATTCATAACCAGATTCATGTATGCGAAATATCGTACAAATAATAATTGTTACTCCATTCTTGAATATTTATGTAAAAATAAATAAAATAAACATCAAAAAAAATAAGTAATAACAAGGTGAATTTTGTTGTGAGCAATTTTTTCGAAATCCTCAGAAAAAAATATCTAATAAATCTGGACAGCAGCCAGAGGGCTGCTGTAGAACATCTGAAAGGTCCTGCACTGGTGCTGGCAGGTCCGGGCTCAGGGAAAACAACAGTCATAATAGCGCGTACGTTCTACCTCATTTCCAAAGCCAATAATAACCCGGATGAAATTTTAACCCTTACATTCAACAAAGCTGCACAGGTTGAAATGAATAATCGGTTTTCAAAAGTTTTTGGTGATCAGACATTTAAGAAAGTAAAATTTGTTACATTCCACAGCTTTTGTTTTTCAGTATTAAGGGAATATGAAAGAAGACAGGGTTACAGGTTCAGGCTTATAGAAGGAAAAACAGGGGAAGACTTACCCTATAAGACAGTAATTTTAAAGAATATTTATGAAAAAATAAATGGAACAATTGCCAATGAGGAAGAACTTGAAACCCTCAGCAATGAGATAGGGTACGTTAAAAATAAGATGGTAACAGACTTTTCAGGCCTGAATTTAAGGACCAGGGAATTTGGAAAGATTTATATGGCTTATGAAAAGTTAAAAAGAGAAAATTCCTTTATTGATTTTGATGATATGTTGACATATTGTCTTGACATACTAAACAAATATCCTGAGATTCTTATAAGCTATAAAAACCGCTATAAATATTTTCAGGTGGATGAAGGTCAGGATCTTTCAAAGATACAGTTTGAAATCCTCAAAAAATTATGCTCATCCGAGGAGAGCAATTTGTTCATAGTGGCTGATGATGATCAGAGTATTTATGGCTTCAGAGGGGCTGAACCCAAATATATTCTGGAACTTGGCAAATATTATAAAGGGCTTGGTATATATAAGCTTGAAAACAATTACCGCTCAACCAGAAATATTGTTGAACTGAGCAGTAAATTAATAAAAAAGAATAAATTAAGATACCATAAATCTCATAAAACTGGAAATCCTGTGTTCAATGATCCTGTCATAGTAAATGTGGAGGACGAAATTGAGCAGCTTAAGTTTATTGAAGAGACCGTAAAGTATCATTTAAGGGAAAATCACACTGTGGCTATATTATACCGGAATAATATTTCTTCTGTACCCATTGCGGAAATGCTTGACAGAAAAGGTATCCCATTTGTTCTAAGGCAAAACCGTATTCATTTTTTTCGGCATTGGGCTGTTCAGGATATTATAGGTTTTTTAAACTTTGCTTTAAATCCATACGATTATGAATCCTTCAAAAGGATTTACTATAAAATAAACCTGTATATATCAAAGAACATGATGGAAAATGCCTTTAAAAATCAATACAGGCTTCCTGTGATAGAGAGCCTGATAAAAGAGAATGTATTACAGGCCTATCAGATAAATGAGCTTAAAAACTCAATCAGGAAATTCAAAAACCTTTCAGGAATGAGACCTTTAAAAGCACTTAAATATATAGAGGATGAATTTAAGTATTTCGGAAACATTAAAGGTTTATGTGAGTATACAGGTGTGTCGGTTGACTATATCTACAGTTTATTTGGTGTATTGAAAACACTTTCGGCATCCTGCCGGAGTATTCCTGAATTTCTTGTAAAGTTGGATGCGCTTAGTAAAATCTTTGAAAACAAAGAAGGTGATTTTGGAAGCGGGCAAAATCCTGTAAGCCTTATTACTCTGCATTCAAGCAAAGGTTTGGAATATGACGCTGTTCTTATGGTGGACCTGACTAACAGTCAAATACCGGGAGAAAGCACAGCAGTAAAAAGCGTTAATCACGATCAAAATCTTATAGAGGAAGAAAGACGTCTTTTTTACGTAGGAATGACCAGAGCAAAAAAATGGCTATATATGATATGTCCTCAATACGTAAATGAAATGAAAGAGTTTCGTTCCACTTTTGTAAATGAAGCGGCATCCATACTTGGTGAAAAACTGTTGGGGTCCGTAACCGAAGGCAGAGTAATAGTACATAAGAAATATGGGGAAGGGATTATTTCTTCTGTAGACCACAAATATGGAACGACAGTCATTGAGGTTGATTTCGGCGGAAAAACAAGGTCTCTTGATTTAGTATTATGTCTGGAAAACCGAATAATCAGGTTTTGTTAGCACCTCGAAAATTCAGGCGAATAATATTTTTATAAAACTGCTAATTTTTACTTGACAAATATGAGTAGCGGGAAGTAAACTATACACATCACCTATTTATCGCTTTATCGTGATGAAGCGAGTAAGGAGGATATTATGAAAAAGTGGAATCTTTACACCCCGGAAGGGGTACAGGATATATTGTTTACACCATGTGCTTTTAAAAGGGAGCTGGAAAGCAAAATCAGAAATGCTTTCAGACTTAATGGATATATGGAACTGGAAACTCCGACAATTGAGTTTTATGATGTGTTTGCCGGTGACAGCGGACTGATGCGACAGGAAAGTATGTACAAATTCTGTGACTCAAAAGGAAGGCTTCTGGTTTTAAGACCCGATATAACAGTGCCGGTAGCCAGGATTGCAGCAACTAAACTTAAAGATAAGGATTTCCCTGTAAAGTGCTTTTATATAGGAAACACATTTAGTTTTGATGAGCTGGGCGGCGGGAAACAAAATGAGTTTACACAGGCAGGCTGTGAAATTCTCGGGGCTAATTCGCCCGAGGCTGATGCCGAAGTAGTTGCTATGGCAATTAATACAATAAAAGCAACTGGTATAGAAGAGTTCCAGATAGATATCGGTCAGGTGGACTTCTTCAAAGGTCTTATGGAGGAGTCCGGACTTAAGAAAGATGAAATAGAGGAAGTAAGGGAACTTATAGATTTGAAAGATTTTGTCGGCGTTGAGCAGGTCATGGACCGCCATAATGTAAAAACGGAGCTCAAGACGCTAATTCTTGATTTGCCAAAACTGTTCGGATCAAAAGATATACTTGAAACTATAAATTACAATCATATAGGAAAAAGAGCCGCCAATGCCCTGGACAATATAAAAACCATATTGGATATACTTGCAGACAGAAATCTGGACAAATATGTATCCATTGACCTTGGCATGGTCCAAAGCATGAATTATTACACGGGCATTGTTTTCAGAGGTTATACCTATGGCGTAGGCTTTCCGATTTTAAGCGGAGGCCGGTACGACACACTGGTCTCCAAATTCGGTCGTAATCTTGGAGCGACAGGATTCTCCATGGGCATAAATATGGTCATGATGGCTCTGGAACGTCAGAAAAAATTAAGTAATCCCGTAAAAGAAGGCTGCTTTATTTCATATGAGGAAGGTGCCAGAAAGAAGGCGCTTGAATATTGTCAAAAGCTCATAGACAAAGGTATTCCTGCACAAATTGATTTTATGCTTAAAGGTGTGGATGAGGGTATTGAATACGCCCAAAGAAAAGGCCTGAACAGTTTTGTCTACTTTTACACAGATGGTTCAAGGAAGGAGATATCGTTATGAGGTATATTACAATAGCCCTATCCAAAGGAAGACTCACCGAACTTTCCATTGATCTTCTGGAAGGAGCCGGATTGGACTGTTCAGAGCTGAAATCCAATTCAAGAAAATTGATTTTATCTGATCATAAAAATAAAGTCCGGTTCTTTCTTGCAAAACCTGCAGATGTTCCGGTTTATGTAGAATATGGCGCTGCCGATATAGGTATTGTTGGAAAAGATACTTTACTGGAGGAGGGGCGTGACCTCTACGAAGTTTTAAACCTGGGATTTGCAAAGTGCAAAATGTGTGTTGCGGGTCCAAAAGCACTCGAAGGCTGTATGGATACAGTACAGATTTCAAGAGTAGCTACCAAGTATCCAGAGATTGCAAGAATGTATTTCAGGAGAAAAAGAAAGGAATCTGTGGAAATAATCAAGCTTAGCGGATCAGTTGAATTGGCTCCATTAGTGGGTCTTTCGGATGTTATAGTTGATCTGGTTGAAACAGGCAGAACCCTTAAAGAGAATGGTCTTGTGGTCCTTGATCATATAGCCGATATCAGTGCAAGAATGGTTGTTAACCGGGTCAGTATGAAGATGGAAAATGAGCGCATTACAAAACTTATACAGGCAATAAGGGCACAGCTGAAATAAAATTAAGCAATCAGCTACTGATATTATTTCTATAACTGGAGATAGTTTTGGGGGAACCAGCCTTGGCATGTCCCCTAAGTTTCTCAGAAATGTGGGATTATGAAGGAGCAGATTATGAAGACTTATGAATATGGGAAAGACAACCTTACAGAATTGTTTGAGAGATTGAAACAACGAAGTTCTGAATTCAGGCCAGACGTGGAAGAAACATGCCGGGATATTTTGAACAATGTAAGGGATAAAGGAGACAAAGCCCTCTTAGAATATACCCGGAAATTTGACGGCGCAGCTATCGATGCCATTGAAGTTTCAAAGGCAGAAATTGAATCGGCATTCAATGCAATAGACAGGAACCTGCTAAAGACCATAAAAAGAGCTGCAGCAAATATACGGGCATTTCATGAAAAGCAGAAAGAAAACTCATGGTTTACCAGCAGTAATGGAATTATTCTTGGACAGAAGGTTACCCCATTGGAAAGAGTAGGGGTTTATGTTCCGGCCGGTAGTGCGCCGCTTCCTTCAAGTGTTCTGATGAATGTAATTCCGGCAAAAACTGCCGGGGTCAGTGAGGTAATACTTTGCTCCCCCCCTGACAAAAATGGCAGAATTAATCCTTTGATTCTTGCCTGCTGCAAACTTACAGAAGTTGACAGAGTGTTCAGAGTTGGAGGAGCCCAGGCCATAGGAGCAATGGCATATGGAACTGAGACTGTACCTAAAGCAGATAAAATAGTCGGTCCGGGAAATATATATGTGGCTACTGCCAAAAAACTTGTATTTGGTCTGTGTGGAATAGATATGGTTGCAGGTCCCAGTGAGATACTGATTATTGCAGATCAAACGGCAAACCCTGCCTATGTTGCGGCTGATTTGCTGTCCCAGGCTGAGCATGATATGCTTGCATCTTCTGTCCTGGTAACAACTTCAAAGAAGCTTGCAAATGAGGTAATGAGACAAATTCACCTTCAGCTGCCGGAACTTCCAAGAAAAGAGATAGCATCTAAATCTCTTGAGGATTATGGTGCAGTTATAATAACTGAGACTATTGAAGAAGCTGTTGATATTGCAAACACCATTGCACCGGAGCATTTAGAGGTATGCGTTGATGAACCTTTTGCCCTTCTTGATTCATTAAAGAATGCGGGGGCTATATTCCTGGGCAGCTATTCACCCGAGCCGCTGGGAGACTATTTTGCAGGTCCTAATCATACCCTTCCCACTACAGGATCTGCAAGGTTCTTTTCGCCTCTGGGAGTATATGATTTTGTAAAATACCAGAGTGTAATATACTACAGCAAAGAAGCCTTTGAAAAAGTCTCTGGAGATGTAGCGGCCTTCGCCGATGCTGAACAGCTTTCGGCCCATGCCAATGCAATCAGGATAAGGGGGAGTGAAAAGAAGTGAGCAGATTCTGGAGCTTGAAAACTCATAGTTTAACTCCTTATGTTCCGGGTGAACAGCCGAAAGAAGGAGTTTATATAAAACTTAACACCAATGAAAATCCATATCCTCCTTCACCTAAAGCCGTTGAAAAAATCAGAAACATGGATTTCACATCATTGAGACTGTATCCGGACCCAGATGGCGAGCTTTTAAAAAAGGCCGTTTCGGATTACTACAATATATCGGACAAAGAGGTTTTTGTGGGGAATGGTTCGGATGAAGTTCTGGCCTTGGTTTTCAAAGCTTTTTTTGATGAAAAAGCTACCATAGCTTTCCCCGATATTACCTACAGTTTTTATCCGGTATACTGTAACCTTTTTGAAATACCTTTTCTGCAGATACCGCTAAGAGAGGATTTATCTATAGACTTAAACGATTATCCCACTGATGTTAAGGGGATAATTTTTGCCAATCCCAATGCACCTACAGGCCTTTATATTGAGCCTCGGAAGATCGAAGAGTTTTTAAAGCTCAGATCTGACACTTTAGTAATAGTGGATGAGGCTTATGTGGATTTTGGAGGTAAATCATGCGTGGATTTAGTATCCAGGTATGACAATCTGCTTGTGGTTCAGACCTTTTCAAAATCAAGATCCCTGGCAGGTTTGAGAATAGGGGTTGCAGTAGGAAATTCTGCTTTGATAGAGGGAATTAAAAGAGTCAAGGATTCTTTTAATTCCTATCCGGTAGATAAAATTGCACAACTTGCCGGAGCGGCAGCAATACAGGACAAGGAATATTTTGAAACGGTTAGAAACAAGATTATAGAAACCCGTGAAAAAACAAAAAACATTTTCAGAGAAATGGGGCTTATTGTAACCGATTCAAAGGCGAATTTCCTTTTTGTTAAAATACCCGGTATTCCGGGACCTAGAGCAATGGAAAAATTAAGACAGCAGGGTATATTGGTGAGAAATTTCAATACCGGAAGAATTTCCGATTATCTTAGAATTACTATAGGGACAGATGAAGAAATGGCCAAAGTGGTTGAAAGTATCAAAGTCATTATGGCAGAATAAATTTATAATTTATGGTTTTTCACCATTTATTCAGGTTCACATAATTATTATAAAAATATTAAAAGAGGTAATATCATGAGAAAGGCTGAAATAACCAGAAAAACCAGTGAAACAGATATAAGTTTAGGTCTTTGCCTTGACGGGCAGGGCAAATCAAACATTGATACGGGAATTGGGTTTTTGGACCATATGCTCACATTATTCAGTGCTCACGGCGGATTTGATCTGGATGTTTCCTGCAAGGGAGACCTTAATGTAGATGCGCATCATACCGTGGAAGATATCGGGATTGTATTGGGCAAAGCTATCTCGGAAGCCCTGGGAGACCGAAAATCCATAACAAGGTATGGAGACAGTTTAATTCCGATGGATGAAGCTTTGGCTCTGGTCTCTCTGGATCTGTCCAACAGACCTTATCTGCATTTTGAAGTTCCTTTTACAGCTTCAAAAATTGGAGATATGGAAACCGAGCTTTTTGAAGAGTTTTTCAGGGCTGTTTCAGTAAATGCCGGAATGACACTACATATAAAGCTGATCCATGGAAAAAATAATCACCATGTTATAGAAGCTGTATTTAAAGCCTTTGGAAGAGCTTTAAAAAAAGCAGCAGGCATTGATACTGATATTAAAGGTGTAATGTCCACTAAAGGAGTATTATAATTTTTCAGTTTATATAGATCTTTAAATTTAAAAAACGGAGGAGTAGTATGCTACTGAGAAATACTGATTTCATTGATTTACCGGTTTACGTCAAAGGCAAGGTCAGAGATGTATATCAAGTCGGGGAAGACATGCTGTTAATGATAGTAACTGACAGAATATCTGCCTTTGATGTAGTTTTTGACGAGTTAATTCCAAACAAAGGAAAAGTTCTTAATGGAATTTCAGAATTCTGGTTTGACTTCTGTAAAGACATAATAGGAAACCATATAGTGACCACTGATGTTTCCGAATATCCAATGGGTCTTTCCAAGTATAAGAATGAGCTTCAGGGAAGATCAATGCTGGTTAAAAGAGTGGATATGGTAGAAGCTGAGTGCATTGTACGCGGCTATTTGGAAGGCTCCGGGCTTAAAGATTACAGGGCAACGGGGAAAGTTGGAGGCGTAAAGCTTCCTGAAGGATTAAAACAGGCAGATAAACTGCCCGAACCTATTTTCACCCCCTCTACCAAAGCCAAAGAAGGCCATGACATTAATATCAGTTATGATGAACTTGAAGATTTAATAGGGGCAGACCTTGCATCAGCCTTAAAGGAAAAATCAATAGCCCTTTACAAAAAGGCTTCCGAATATGCTCTTACAAAGGGAATTATTATAGCCGATACCAAATTTGAGTTCGGCCTTCTTGACGGAGAGCTTGTAATAGCCGACGAAATCTTTACTCCGGATTCATCCCGTTTCTGGGAGTTGTCAGACTATGAACCGGGACGACCTCAAAAGAGCTTTGACAAGCAATACTTAAGGGAATACCTTGAGACCCTTGACTGGGACAAGAATCCTCCGGCGCCAAAGCTTCCGGAGGAAGTTATCAAAAAGACAGAGGAAAAATATATAGAAGCATATGAACGTATAACCGGGAAGAAATTTGAGCCATAGAAGCCATCAGCCGGCTTTAATTTGAGAAAAGTTTTGTTAAGAGTGTTTTGCACATTTTAAAGCAATTATTTAAAAGGGGCAAGAAAATGATTATTTATCCTGCAATAGATATAAGAGGTGGCAAATGTGTCAGACTGCAACAGGGAAGATATGACAAGATGACAGTCTTTTCAGACGATCCCAAAAGTATTGCGCTGAAATTTCAGAATTCCGGTGCCAAATATCTGCATATAGTGGATCTGGACGCTGCAAGGGGAGAGAATGACAACCGCAAACTTATCATTGACATAGCCAGAAGTTTGAAAATTCCTGTTCAGACCGGTGGTGGTATCCGTTCCCTGGACGATATAGAATACGTTTTAAGTTCGGGAGTTCAGAGGGTTATTATAGGCACAGCGGCTGTCAGAAATCCTGATATGGTATCAGAGGCTGTAAGACTTTATGGTTCTCGTGTTGCAGTAGGTATAGACGCAAAAGACGGCTTGGTTGCAATCGAAGGCTGGGAGAAAGTCTCAGAATATAATGCTGTGAATTTTGCAAAGAAAATGAGGGATTTGGGAGTAAAAACAATTATATATACTGATATCGCCACTGATGGTATGCTTAGCGGTCCGAACATCAAGGCAATGAGTGAAATGGTGAAAGAAACAAATTTGGATGTCATAGCCTCTGGTGGGGTTTCAAAAATTGAAGATTTATTCGAGCTTAAGAAGGTTGGAGTATCAGGGGCTATTGTAGGCAAAGCTATTTATACGGGAGATATAGATCTTAATGCCCTTGCCTCTTTTTAAGATCGGGCAGGGAGGACAGGGGGACGGTTCTTAAGTCTTATTCCGGCAGAAACAGGGCAGGAAGGCAAGACATAGAACCGTCCCCTGCTACTGTGACAGGATGCCGTTTGAGCGGCGCTTGCCCGGATGGCAAGTTCGCCCGCCTACTCCAGGAGAGCAAACATTGAACCATACAGCTTTCTGAGCCGAGGACCCGTGAAAGATTGAACCACTTGCAGGTTACAGCTTCGTTTAGCTGGGGACAGCAATAAGATCTGAAGATAAGGCTGTTTGGAATGGAGAAACTTGCGCCCAGTGTCGACCCTAAATTAAGTATTTCGTAATTCAGGAGGTTTATATGCCAGTAAAAAGAATAATTCCTTGTCTTGATATTAAAAATGGCAGGGTGGTCAAAGGAGTACAATTTGAAAACCTGACAGATGCCGGTGATCCTGTGGCATGTGCTGTTGCATATAACACTGCGGGTGCCGATGAACTTGTATTGCTCGATATAAGCGCGACAAAAGAAGCAAGAAGTATCATGCTTGAAATGGTATCGCAGGTGGCAGGACAAATTTCCATCCCTGTCACAGTAGGTGGCGGGATCAGGACACTTGAGGATTTCCGGAAAAGTTTCTTGGCAGGGGCAGATAAAGTGTCGGTCAATTCTGCGGCTTTTAAAAGACCCGGGCTTATATCTGAAGCTGCCTCTAATTTTGGATCTGACCGTATAGTTGTGGCAATTGATGCTAAAAGGCGTACAGATGGAAAGGGATGGGACGTATATTTAAGCGGCGGAACTGTAAATACTGGTATGGATGCAGTAACATGGGCAAAAAAAGCCGAAGAATTAGGTGCAGGTGAAATCCTTCTTACCAGTATGGATTGTGATGGCACTAAATCAGGATATGATATTGAACTTACCCGTGCAGTTTCAGACGCGGTCAATATACCTGTAATTGCGTCAGGAGGAGCAGGTAAACCTGAACATTTTAAGAGTGCCATACTGGAAGGTGGGGCAGATGCTGTCCTGGCTGCTTCACTTTTTCATTTCGGGGAAATAAAAATAATAGATTTAAAGAAATATTTAAGGTCCGAAGGTATAGAAGTAGCATTTTAAGCGGTCTTTCAAAGAAAATGCGGCAAATGATAAGCAGTGATTATGAAATATGAGCCATGTATAATATGGATATTATGAGATTATGCTATGCAACAGAAATTAAGATACCGATTACCATTAACTTGAAAAGGGATAATGTACAAGTGCGATGATTGACAAAAAAATAACAATGTGATACAGTTATTATAGACGAACAGGTTCTGTAATGTAAAACAAAATATGTTTTACAGCATTGATTTAGCAAATACTAATAAATATTAACATAAGGAAGGGTAAACATGAGTGAAGGAAAGAAAATTTCTGTTGCTGTCATCAGAAGGCTTCCAAGATATTTTCGTTATCTTTCGGATCTCCTTAAACTCGATATAAAACGGCTTTCTTCAAGAGAATTAAGTCAGCGGATGGGTATTACTGCTTCTCAAATCCGTCAGGATCTTAATTGTTTTGGAGGATTCGGTCAACAAGGTTATGGATACAATGTGGAGAATTTATTTGAAGAGGTAGGAAAAATATTAGGCACAGACCAAGGCTTTAAATGCATCATTATAGGTGCCGGTAACATGGGTAATGCCTTAGCGAATTACGAGAACTTCAAAAGACGTGGCTTCGAAATGATCGGGATTTTTGATGTCGATCCCAAAAAAGTCGGAACTTATATAAATAACATTAAGGTACGACATATGGACGAACTGGATGATTTTGTAAAGGAAAACCATGTTGATATTGCTATACTTACTGTACCGAACAAATATATTATTAATACTGCAAAGCGTGTGACTGCACTGGGCATAAAAGGAATATGGAATTTCTCGCCCACCGATTTAATGCTGGGCGACGATGTGGTTGTAGAAAATGTCCATCTGTCAGACAGTTTAATGGTATTAGGGTATAATTTGAAAGAGAAGAGAAAACAAATGGAAGAAAAAAAGGGAGCTGATTAAAAAGCTCCCTTTAGCATATGCGGATGGTGTGATTGCTCTGCACTTTTTGTAATAAACAATTCTGAAAGCATTCACAATAATCTGCATTGACATCAGAAAAAGCTGAACACCATGGCAACAAAATTTTTAACATATCTAAACCAGTATATCCCTGGACAACATGCTATATTTCTTTGGTGATATTCCGAACTCCTTGCTGAATGCACGAATGAAATTTGAGTAATCATTAAATCCACATTCATGACAGACCTGAGAAATATTTAAACCTTCCTTCAACAAACCTTTGGCAGTTATAAGCCTTTTTTTATGTATGTAGTTATAAGGTGTATAGCCGGTATGTTTTTTGAACAATCTCAAAAGATGATATTTGCTTATGTAGAATTTTGAAGCCAGGTTTTCAAGTGAAAGGTCTTCACTTAAATTATCATTGATATAGGAAATTATGTCGCTTATTTTTGAGTCGTATATCAGGTCTTCTGTAATATCATTCATATCCCGGGCTATATATTCTTTATTGAGAAATACAAGTAATTCAATGAGGTAAAGTTCCATCAGGATATCACTTCCGAAGGTTGTACCTGTACATGCCCTGCTTAGTTTTGAAAGGATTTCTTTCAGTACACTTCTCATTTCCGCACGGGGTCTTAGAAGGTTATGCCGGTTTTCCAGGGTTGATTCAAAACATGTTAAAAGATTACTGTCTTTGGTGCTATATTTTGTCAAAAGTTCAGGGTTAACCCACAATACGTATCTTTCGTATGTGGAACCCCCTTCTATAATAGGTTTGTGTATCTCTTTATCATTAATTAGAAGGATATCTCCCGGTTTTATAATATAGGATTTTCCTTCGACTATATAACTTAATCCTCCCGATACGAAGAAGAATATTTCATAAAAATCATGATGATGATATTCCAGTGTAAGGTTGGAGTCATCCCTGTAATGAAAAAATTCGAAGGTAGAGTTGATCATATGTAATCTGCGTGTATGATTTTGTTTTTCAGGTTTCATTTTCTTCACCTCATTTATATTATAAAGCAATTTTTGCAATAAAAAAAGCAATCATAGCAAAGAAATTTGCAAATATAAACTGTATACTACAAGTATCAAGTGTATTTTATATTCGCATAAAGGTATACCCATGCCAATTGAGCATGGTTTTGCAAAATATATTTCAACTATTTGTACATTTTAGTTCAAACAAGTAAACAATGAAACTGGATTATAGTATGGAGGGCAGCACTATGAAATTACCTATTGAAATTGATTTGAAAGGAAAAGTCGCCGTAGTGACCGGTGGCGGTGGTGTTTTATGCAGTGAGTTTGTAAAGGCACTTGCCAAATGCGGCGCTAAAGTTGCGGCTATCAGCCGAAGACAGGAAAGTGTGGACAAAGTAGCAGAGGAAGTAAATAATGCCGGTGGCACAGCAATAGGTATATCTGCAAATGTGCTTGATATGGACAGTTTGAAAAAAGCAAGAGAAGTAATTTTGGAAAAATTAGGCCCATGCGATATTCTGATTAATGGTGCAGGTGGCAATCATCCGAAAGGAACGACTACCAAGGATTATTTCGAAAAAGGTGATCTTGAAGGAAAAGAGGAAATTGTTACTTTTTTCGATCTTGATCCTGAAGGAATAGAATTTGTGTTTAACCTCAACTTTTTAGGAACACTTATGACTACCCAGGTCTTTGCAAAAGATATGATTGAAAGAGGCGGAATTATTATCAATATTTCTTCAATGAATGCATATACACCTCTTACAAGAATCCCTGCATACAGCGGAGCCAAAGCTGCCATTACTAATTTTACACAGTGGCTGGCTGTGCATTTTTCTAAAGTTGGTATACGTGTAAATGCTATAGCACCCGGATTCTTTTTGACGCAACAAAACAAATCACTTTTGACCAAACCCGATGGTTCATACAGTGAAAGAGCTCAGAAAATTCTTAATATGACTCCTATGGATCGTTTTGGCAAGCCGGAGGAGCTGCTTGGTACCTTACTCTATCTTTGTTCCGATGCAAGTAAATTTGTTACAGGAGTGACCATACCTGTGGACGGCGGTTTTTCAGCCTACTCCGGAGTTTAATTCCATCACGGTTTTCTGAAATAATTAAATCCTTGGAGGGAATAATTTTGAATATTTCTTTAAAATCATTTACCGGAAGTTCTATTAGTGATGATACACTTTTGGATGCACTGAAGAAGTCAGTGGATGGATTGAATTTGTCCAGAGTGCTAATTCTTCCGCCTGACATTACGAGGCTGCATTCCTATGCAGGAAAAATTACTGCCATGTACTACAATATGTTGAAAGATTTTTGCCAGGTAGATATAATGCCAGCTCTGGGTACCCATGATGCTATGACTGAGCAGGAATGCCTGGAGTTTTTTGGGCCTGATGTGCCTTATGAATCGATAATACCCCATAACTGGAGAAAAGATGTCAAGAAAATTGGTCAGGTTCCTGCAGAATACGTAAAAGAGGTTTCCGAAGGGCTTATAGATTATCCGATAGATGTAGAAGTAAACAAAAGGCTTCTGGATGATTCTTATGATCTCATTATATCAGTAGGGCAGGTAGTACCGCATGAAGTTGTGGGCATGGCCAATTACAACAAAAACATATTTGTTGGCTGTGGCGGACATAGTATGATAAACCGTACCCACTTTTTAGGTGCTGTTTATGGAATGGAAAGAATGATGGGAAAAGATTTTACCCCTGTCCGCAAAGTTTTGGATTATGCCGAGGAAAAATTCCTGAAAGAAATTCCTTTAATTTACGTGCTTACTGTTACAACTGTTGAAAACGAAGAAGTAAATCTTAAAGGACTTTTCATAGGCCGAGACAGAAAGCTGTTTGAAGAGGCTGTGGAATTGAGTCAGCAGAAAAATCTCATATTCCTTGACAAGCCCATTAAAAAGGCTGTTGTATATTTGGACGAAAGAGAATTCAAAAGCACCTGGCTTGGCAATAAAGCTGTTTACAGAACACGTATGGCTATTGCAGACAATGGTGAACTGTTGATACTTGCTCCCGGAGTACGGAAATTTGGGGAAGATGAAGAAATAGACAAACTTATCAGAAAGTATGGCTACAAAGGCAGGCTCAAAATACTGGAGGATTATAAAGCCAATGATGATCTTAAAGAAAATCTCTCTGCAGCAGCTCATCTTATCCATGGTTCATCAGACGGCAGATTTTCAATCACCTATGCCGTTGAAAAATTAAGCCGTGAAGAAGTGGAAGGGGTAGGTTTCAATTATATGCCATACTCTGAAGCAATTAAAAAATATAATCCAAAGGAACTGAAGGACGGTTTCAACATACTCGATGACGGGGAGGAAATTTTCTTCATCAGTAATCCGGCAATAGGTCTTTGGGCTGATAAGACAAAATTTGAAAGGGAGGCGTAAAAGGTGGCAAGTTTTATTAACGAGGATTTTATGTTAAACAATAAAACAGCTTCGTTTCTATATCATAATTATGCGAGTAAAGCTCCCATCTTTGACTATCACTGCCATTTAGACCCCAAGGAAATATATGACGACAGAAAGTTTAATGACATCACCGAATTATGGCTGGGTGGGGATCACTACAAATGGCGTCTTATGCGGGCTAATGGTGTTGATGAAGAATATATAACAGGCAACGCTGACAATTATGAAAAATTTCTTAAATGGGCACAGACCTTATCAAAGTGTATGGGAAATCCTTTATATCACTGGTCTCATCTTGAGCTTAAGCGTTATTTCGGAATAGATGAATTATTGACAGCCGATACCGCACCTGAAATTTGGGAAAAATGCAATGCAATGCTTAAGGAAAATGATTACTCAGCCCGTTCATTTATTCTGAAAAGCAATGTAAAAGGCTTATGCACAACCGATGATCCCTGCGATGATCTGGTATACCATAAGAAATTGAAAGAGGACAGTTCATTCAATGTTCAGGTTTTACCTACTTTCCGTCCTGACAGGGCGCTTAATATTGAAAAGGCGGATTTTGCAGATTATATCAGAAAGCTGTCAGAGGCAGCCAGTGTCGATATAAACAGTTTTGAAACCTTGGTTGAAGCGTTGGAAATCAGGGCCCGGTATTTCAAGGAAGTGGGCTGCAAGCTTTCAGATCAGGCATTCAGTAATCCTGATTTTTCAAAGGGAACGCTTGCCCAGGCCAGAACAGCACTTGACAAAGCATTAAAGGGAGATACACCGGATGAAGAAGAAATAAACGCATACAAGACCCAGCTTATGCTTGCTCTTGGCCGGATTTATCACAGGCTTGGATTTGCAATGCAGCTTCATCTTGGTGTAATACGGAATATCAACAGCAGAATGGCTCAAAAGTTAGGACCGGATACAGGCTTTGACTCAATAGGTGACAGTGTTTCGGCAAATTCGCTGGCGGCACTTTTGGACGGGCTGGAGAAGACCGGTGAGCTTCCCAGGACTATTGTTTACTGCTTGAATGACAATGCTAACGATAAAATTATGGCTGTTATAGGCAGTTTCCAGACCGGAGGCATTAAAGGCAAAATGCAGCTTGGCTCGGCCTGGTGGTTCAATGACCATTTGGATGGTATGGAAAAGCAACTAAGATCTGTGGCGAATGTAGGTATACTTTCCAATTTTGTCGGTATGCTGACTGATTCCAGAAGTTTCCTGTCCTATACCCGTCATGAATATTTCAGAAGAATATTGTGCAACCTGATAGGACACTGGGCAGAAAATGGTTTGGTGCCTAAGGATAACGCGATTTTGGGCAATATGATTGAAGATATTTGTTTTAACAATATAGTTAACTATCTTGAAATAAATTAAGGGGGGCATTTCAATGAGTTTAGAACTGAGAAAGGATTGTAAATGGGCATTGGTCATTCCTACAAGTATGGGAGTGAGAATAACACCTGCCAATGGACAGCCGGTACATTCCAGTGATACCTTTTTCATGCATGTAACAAGTGCAGAATCAAATGTGGGAAGTATATCTTCATACCTTGGTCTTCCCGTTAAAATTCTTACAAACTTTGTAAAGGGAAGTCCAATCTCTCAAATGATTAAAAGTAATCTTTTAAGCAGGAATATGGCCTTTGAGGGTAAAGAAGTTGAACAGGGCGGTCCTTGGGGTTACCGTCATCAATTCAATATTGCTGACAGCGGTTACGGGCTAAGAGGTCCGAGAGTCCACAATGACCGTGCTGGTGAGGTAGGGCGACTTCTGAATGTCAAAGATTTCGATCTTGACAGAATTTTTGGTGAAGAAGGTGCTCAGATAGTTCACATGTCGGGGCTTATAGCTGCTTTATCTCCTGAAACCGGCGAATTTTGCCTGGAATTGGCGCGTATCGCCAAAAAATATGGTACCAGAATTTCATTTGATTTGAACTACAGGGCAAGTTTCTGGAAAGACCGTGAGAAAGAACTTCGCGAAATATTTACAGAAATAGCAAGCGTGGCTGATATTCTTATAGGCAATGAAGAAGACTTCCAGTTGTGTTTAGGTATAGAAGGACCTGAAGCAGGTGGAAAAGACATAACTGCTAAAATTGAGAACTTTAAGGCCATGATAGCCAGAGTCAAGAAAACTTTCCCGAATGCTACTGTTTTTGCAAATACACTCCGTGAAGTATTAAATGCTAATGTACATTTATGGGGAGCAATTATGCTTGTAGGTGACAATTGGCATGTGGTAGAACCCCGCGAAATTCGTGTCCTTGACCGTATTGGCGGCGGAGACGGATTTGTCGGTGGTACACTGTATGCAATTCTGAAAGGCTGGGAGCCTGAGAAATGGATTCAGTTTGGATGGGCAAGCGGAGCTTTGGCTACAACATTCTTAACTGACTATGCCCAGCCCCAGGATGAAGAGCAAATCTGGAGCATATGGCATGGCAATGCAAGGGTAAAACGTTAATTTTTCCTATACATGTAATGGGGGGAGTATATAAACTAAGAGCCGGGTGTCCTGGGGACATTCCGGCTCTTGGCTTTATACGTACGACTGCAGATATGGAAGGTGTATCTATTGAGGCAGGGAAAATATCCTGTGTACCTCCTTAACATAGCAGGTGTTCACATTGAGATCTGACTTAGTTTATAAAATTGAAAAATCATGGTAATAGTAATAAAAAATATTCTCTTTTGCATCAAAAATTTATTATATACTATTAATATATAATCATGAATTTGAATCGGGAGATGATTTTTTGATCAAAGTGGGAATAGGGCAGGACAGCCACCGTTTTGTGGAGGGTGAATGCAGTAAAAAACTCGTGCTCGGTGGTGTTGTCATAGAAAATTGCCCGGGGCTGGAAGGAAACAGTGATGCAGATGTGGTGCTGCATGCAATCACCAATGCAATCTCGGGTATAAGCTGTGTAAATATATTGGGCAGCGTAGCCGATGAAATGTGTTTGAGGCAGGGAATTACAGACAGCAGCGCCTATTTAAAGGCAGCTCTTGACACATTAAAGGGTTATAAAATTATTCATGTTTCAATTTCAATAGAGGCCTTGAAGCCCAAGCTGGCGACACATATAGAAAAAATCAGGGAAAGTATATCCGGGCTTCTGGAAATTGATAAAAACAACGTTGGTATTACAGCAACTACGGGTGAAGGTTTGACAGAATTCGGACTGGGAAAGGGCATTTTCTGCACTGCCATTGTCACGGCTCAATATATAAATTGTGATAAAAGTGACTATTAGGTAGAATTCATGGTATAATTTCTATTAATAATGACGTGGAAATTTTAAATAGATATTCAAAAAGATGCTGATTTATTGGAGGGAAACATAGGTGAATAAAAAAACTTACTATATTACTACCCCTATTTATTATCCGAGCGGTAAGCTTCATATAGGTCATTCTTATACAACAGTTGCAGCAGACGCCATGGCCAGATATAAAAGACTTCAGGGATATGATGTCATGTTCCTTACCGGTACTGACGAACATGGGCAGAAAATCCAGAGGGTCTCAGCTGAACATGGAATGACGCCAAAAGAATATGTAGACAAGATTGTTGACGGCATAAAGAAATTATGGGATTTAATGAAAATAAGCAATGATAAATTTATAAGAACAACAGACGACTATCACGTTAAGGCTGTTCAAAAGATATTTAAAGCTCTTTATGATAAAGGAGATATTTATAAGAGTGAATACGAAGGGTGGTATTGCACCCCCTGTGAATCCTTCTGGACAGAAACCCAGCTGGAAGATGGCAAGTGTCCTGATTGCGGCAGAAGTGTTGAAAAAACCCGCGAAGAGAGCTATTTCTTCAGACTGTCCAAGTATCAGGACAGATTGATCAAACATCTGGAGGAAAATCCTGAGTTCATTCAGCCTACATCCCGCAGGAATGAAATGATAAATAACTTTTTAAAGCCGGGACTTGAAGATTTGTGTGTATCAAGAACTTCATTCAACTGGGGTGTTCCTGTAACCTTTGATGATAAACATGTGGTCTATGTATGGATTGATGCTTTATCAAACTATATCACTGCTTTAGGCTATGGTTCCGATGATGATGAGAATTTCAGAAAATTCTGGCCTGCAGATGTACATCTTGTAGGAAAAGAGATTGTAAGGTTTCATACAATAATATGGCCTGCAATGCTGATGGCACTTGATCTGCCACTTCCAAAGCAGGTGTTTGGGCATGGCTGGCTTGTGCTTGATGGCGGAAAAATGTCAAAATCCAAGGGTAATGTGGTTGACCCTGTTATATTGGTCGAAAAATATGGGGTTGACGCCATCCGCTATTTCCTGCTGAGAGAAGTACCATTCGGTTCAGATGGTGTCTTTTCCAATGAAGCTTTAATATCAAGAATTAACTCTGATTTGGCAAATGATTTAGGAAACCTTGTAAGCAGAACAGTTGCAATGATTAATAAATATTTTGAAGGTGTTTTGCCAGAGGAAAGACAGACAGGAGAATTTGATGAGGATCTTAAAAATATTCTGGTCAGTGTAAAGGGCAAAACAGAGGAGCTTCTTGACAAGCTTCAGTTCAGTACTGCTCTTTCAGAAATCTGGAAGGCTGTATCGAGAACCAATAAATATATTGATGAAACTATGCCCTGGGTACTTGCAAAAGAAGAGAAAAACAGACCCAGACTTGCAGAAGTTCTGTATAACCTGGCAGAAAGCATACGAATCATATCCATTATTATTCAGCCTTTCATGCCTGAAACACCTTTAAAAATCTGGGAACAGCTTTCCATACCTGAAGATCAGAGAACATGGGAAAGCGCAGGTTCATGGGGAGTTTACCGGCAGAACAGTCCTGTAAAAGCAGGGGCAGTTCTTTTTCCTCGTATTGATATGGAGAAAGAGCTGAAGAGTCTGGAGAATTTGAACCCGGATACAGAAACAGAAAAAGAAAAGCAGGAGAAAAAAGAAAAAAGTGTTGCAGGAGTAAAACTGGTTACAATAGACGACTTTGCCAAATTGGATCTGAGAGTTGTAAAGGTACTGTCCTGCGAAAAAGTTGAAAAGAGCAATAAATTATTGAAACTAATCGTAAGATGTGGTAATGAAGAAAGGCAAATAGTTTCCGGTATTGCCGAGTATTATAAACCGGAAGAACTTGTTGGAAAGAAACTTGTTCTGATATCAAATCTGAAACCTGCAAAAATACGTGGAATAGAAAGCCAGGGTATGATTCTTGCGGCAACGGACGATAAGGCCGGAAAGCTCGTGTTGGTTACTGTAGATGGCGATATTGATGATGGCGCAAAGGTAAGCTGAGAAAGGAAGGATGTTTTGATAGACTCACATGCCCACTATGACGACGAAAGATTTAACGAAGATCGTCATGAAATTTTGCAAAAATGTGTTGATGAAGGTGTTTCACATATTGTCAATGCGGGGACTGATGTGGAAAGTTCATATGCTTCAGTTTCCCTCGCAGACAAGTATCCTTTTGTTTATGCAGCAGTTGGTGTGCACCCTCATGAAGCCTCTGGCTGGAATGATGATACTTTATCAGAATTAAAGAAACTTGCCGGCTGTGAGAAAGTTGTAGCTATCGGAGAAATAGGACTGGATTATCATTATGATTTTTCCCCAAGATCAGTTCAAAAGGAGGTATTTGCCAGACAGATCGATTTTGCCCGCAGTCTTAAGAAGCCAGTAATTGTCCATAACAGAGAATCGCACCAGGATATTCTGGATATTCTTAAAAGTGAAAAGGCCTATGAAGTAGGCGGCGTTCTGCATTGCTTTTCAGGATCTGTCGAAATGGCTAAGCAGGTGCTGGATCTTGGGTTTATGATTGGTATTGGAGGTCCTGTGACATTTAAGAAAGCAGTTAAGCCGGTAGAGGTAGTGCGCTATGTCCCACTTGATATGCTGCTTATAGAAACTGATTGCCCTTATTTGTCCCCTGAACCTGTAAGGGGCAGAAGGAATTGGTCGGGCAATTTAAAATATATATTAGAAAAGATTGCTCAAATAAAAGGTATAGATTATAAAGAAGCAGAAATGGCTACTACTGAAAACGCCAGACAACTTTTCAAGTTTTGATGGATTTACTTAGCCTGAGGGTTAAGTTTTCTTGTGGGGTGCGGTCAAAAATGAAAAAATTTGTAATTGTCATGGTCTCAATTTTCATACTTTTTATATTTATTATGATGAACTATCTTTTGTGGGATAAAGAGAATTTAATGGAACAGAGAGACAATGACAGAATCGAGCAGGACTGGCTCAGAGGACAAAATCGGACTCTTCAGGCTACAGTGGAGGAACTGGAGCAGGCTATCCGAAAGCTCCAGGATGAGAAAGAAGAGCAGCAGAACAAGATTATTGATCTTGAAAATAAATTGCGCGAGGCTCTGGAAAGAGAGAACAGCAGTATAAAGGATATCCAGGAAAAGAATCAGGCAATCGCTCATTATAAGCGTTTTATGGAAGAAGAGGTGAAAAATGTCGCTGTAAAATGGTTCAGCGACATAAGCAATAGAAAATATGAAGAATCTTTTGAATATCTGTATAAAAATTTCACTCTCCAGGGCAATAAGTATGATAAAAAGAACTATATAGAACTGGTAAAAGGTTTTGAAACAATTTATATTTTGCCGGATAAAGACAGTGAGGTTAAACCTTTCGCTGTGATTCAGGACGAAGGATCAGCATACGAGGTTTATACCAGAATAAAAGCTTTAATTTCGTTAAAGAGTGGGAATATTGAAGGTATAGGGGACATATTCCAAAACGGAGTGAATACATTGGAAGTTGTGTTCCTTTATGATATAGACCTGGAAAGGTGGATTATTAAATCAATTGAAGTTATCCTGTAACTGGTAAGCCTTGACAAAAAAAATAAAGATGATATAGAATATAGAAGCTTTGCAGATTGCCTTGTTGGAAATAAATAGGAGAGGAAGTTTGAATGAGTAGAGTTTATATCAAATATATCAAACGAACTCTTCCCTTAAAAAGATTGGCTATACTGTTAGCTGTATCAGTTTTAGCAATCGCTGCAGGCTTTTTGATTTATTCATCTATTAGTAAAGACATCCAGGTTATTGAAAATGGTAACCTATTAGCCGCAAAAACTATGGGAAAGAATGTTCGGCAAGCCCTGGAGAGAATGAATATTACATTAAGTAAAGATGATTATGTCAGTATGCCGCTGGACGCAGCATTGGATGTACATGATCTTAATATAATCAATATTAAGAGGGCTGTACCCGTCAACCTTATCGTGGACGGAGAAAATAAGACAATAATGACATACAGGGATACGGTGGAAGAAGTTATAGACGAAGTCGGTATTACTCTGGGGGCTTTGGACCGTTTCGAAGGTGTGAACCCTTCTGATCCGGTAGAAGAAGGAATGGATATCCGACTGGTGCGTGTAAAAGAAGAAATTGTAGCAGAGAATGAATACATCCCTTATGAAACTATTGAGAAACCTAATAATGTTATGAATGTGGGGGAAACAAAAGTTGTCACCCCCGGGGAATACGGCGTACTGAAAAAGAATTACAAGATTGTCTATGAAGATGGAAAACCTGTATCGAGATCTTTTGTAAATGAAGAAGTTATTAAGCAGGCTGTCAACCAGATTGTAGAGTTTGGCACGGTCTTGAATTTCAGGAACAGCAGAGGAGAATTAATCCGCTATTCTAAGAAACTAAATATGCAGGCAACAGCTTATACCGCATCCTTTGAAGATACAGGGAAACATCCTGATCATCCTGCATTCGGAATAACATATACCGGTATGAGGGTAAGACATGGTATGATAGCTGTTGACCCAAAGGTAATTCCGTTAGGAACGAAAGTATATGTGGAAGTGCCTGGCCCGGCTCCTGACTATGGATTTGCAATAGCTGCCGATATAGGCAGTGCCATAAAAGGAAATCTTATTGATTTATACTTTGATTCATCTAGCAAGGTAAAGGCCTGGGGCAGGAGAAATGTTGTTGTTTATATATTGAATGAGCAAAATGATGACCGTTGGAAACAAAATTATAATCCATGTCAAGATTAATGGTAAGGTAAAAAGTATTAATGATTAATACAAATGAAATTCTTAAAAAATATGATATAAGACTCACAAAAACTTTGGGTCAGAACTTTCTGACCGATATCAATATTATTCGAAAAATTGTCAATGAAGGCGAGCTTGAACCTTCTGATTTTGTGTTGGAAATAGGTCCGGGTATTGGTTCGATGACGTGTGAGATTGCTAAAAAAGCCGGAAGAGTAGTGGCTGTTGAAATAGACAAACGACTGATTCCGGCTCTTGAAGAAACTTTAAGTGATTTTTCCAATGTCACACTAATTAATGAAGATATTATGAAACTGGATCTTAATTCCATGACCGGTGATTGGAAGGGATCTCTTAAGGTAATATCAAATCTGCCTTACTATATAACAACTCCCATTATTATGATGCTGCTGGAAAGTGAAATAGAGTGGGATACCTTAATCTTTATGGTACAGAAAGAGGTAGCTTTGAGAATGGCTGCAGTACCGGGAACTAAAGATTATAGTTCCCTGTCTGTTGCCGTTAGATATTATTCAGAACCCAAACTTTGTTTCACTGTATCACGGAATTGTTTTATTCCTAAGCCTGAAGTAGATTCAGCAGTGGTCAAATTGAAAAAACGGGAGCTCCCTTATTTGAAAGATGTAGATAAGGAATTCTTTTTTAAGATTGTCAAGGCATCCTTCAGCCAAAGAAGAAAAACACTTCTTAACTCGCTTGGTACACAGCCATGGTTAGAGGGCGGTAAAAACACCTTAAAAGAAACTCTGGGAATTTTAAACCTGAAAGAAACAGTCAGGGCAGAGGAGTTATCTTTGCAGGATTTCGCAAATCTGGCCAAAACTCTGGCCCAACACGGTTCTGGTGTCTGAATTCAAACCAGTATCGGATATATTTGTCATACTTTATTGCCTGCATATATGGCCATAAGGTTCTCCGGTGTTTGTCTTTTATATTCTCTGAAAACTTTACCCAGAAAAATAACAGGCAATGTTATATCATCGGTTTTATGTGCGTATAATTTTATGAGAAGTTGTCTTTTCAGGGTGGTATTATGCAGTCACTCAGCAGTTTCACCAGAAAATATGCCATTATGGAAGAACTCGACAGCGGGTTTAGTTCAGGCAGCACTCCCGAAGCTTTTGTCCGCCTCGATTCATGGGAAGGAAATATACAAGCCTCTGTACATGTTAAGGGACTAAAGCAGGGTCCGTTCCAATACAGACTTTATCTGATATTCGATAAAGAAGGTACATTAATTCCCCTTATTGCCGGAACTATGAATGTGTCGTACAGCGGGATGCAAAGCGGACTGGAAATAGACGCAAGTATTTTGAAGGAAAATGGTGTAAGACCTGAATCAGTCAGGTATGCTGCAATTGTTGCTGAAGATCGGGACAGGAAGTGGATACCCCTGTTTTCGAGTTTTGAGAAAAGTTTTAAATGGGATGAAAGTATACGTCAGGTTCTGTTAAAAAAAACTTATACCCCTCCAGTTGATAAAGAGATTAAGCAGCCTGCCGGCACAGAGGATACCGAGAAAAAAACAGATAATACTGATACAGAAATTAAAGAGAAGATCGCTTCTGTACAAACTGAGGCTGTAATTGACAGTTCTTCTGAAGAACATATTAAAGCTGAGGAGCAGAAGGAAACGGCAGCTCTGCCGGAAGAGAATGTAAATAATAAAGCTGTTTCTGCATCTAATGTAAAGGAAAAAATCTTTGAGAAGCCTAAGGCATTTCCTGCTGAAGATTCTTTTTACAAATGCGATATCAATAAGCTGGAAGGCCTTTTACAAAACAGTTTTGAAAGTTATATACCCTTTAAACGTTCCCATAGGGGATACTCGTGGTACAGGGTTTCTGATCTTTCCAAGCTGAGCAATATCATGTATCTGACAGGGGTAAATGTGCCTGTATTTGCCAATCCCAAGATTTTGGTGGGACTGTTCAAATACAAGCATATACTGGCAGGATTATATCGTGGTGAAAATGGAAGAAATTATTATGTTATTGGTGTGCCGGCAAAAAATGAGCGGGATAACCGGCCTTTTGAGACGGCCTGCCGGTGGGTGCCTCTTAAAGACAGTGATATAAGGGATATGGGAGGATACTGGATGGTTTATGTCAGTTTAAAAACAGGGGAGATAGTGGTATAAAACTATTTTATACCATGTATCTCCCGATATTTGCCCGGACTTATACCTTCGTTTTGCTTAAATATGTTATAGAAAGTCTGTGGAGTGTTAAACCCGGTTAAGTAAGCTATTTCATTTACGGTTAAATCGCTGCGTTTAAGAAGCTTTTTGGCATGTTCGATTCTGACTTCACCTATATATTCATTTACAGTTTTTCCGGTTGAGTTTTTGAAGATTCTTGCCAGATACACTTTGTGCATATCAAAAATATTGGCAATGGTTTCGAGACTCAGATCACTGCTGCAATAATTTTTATCTATATAGTTCTGTATTTTTTTTACTTTGGGATGGGATATTTTGTTATCTGTTTCCCATATTGCTTCAAATAAGTTGTCAAATCGCTCCAGATACCATTCACACATTTCATTTACTGTTTCGAATTCATTGGTGACATCCACAGAAATTAAATTTGAACCGAAAACAGAACTGAATGGAATTTTCTTTTTCGCACAAAAAGATGTGAGCATCCCAAGTAAAACATTATTTATATGCTGGAGATAGTTATATTGCATCATTCCTTGCAAATCTTTTTTGTAGAGACCGGAAATCTCTTTTTTCAGCGTTTTCAGATTGCCAGTCTCTATCGCCGAGTTTATTTTTTCCAGGCGGACATTTAGGATTTCAATCTGGGCAGCCTGTGCCTGATTTTTCACGGATTCATAATACAGCGTTCTGCCTTTGCCGAGAAAAACTCGACATTCCAGAGCATGTCGCGCCTGATTGACAATCTCGTATAAATTAAAGGCATCTGCACTGTTATTGCTCACCCCAACAGTAACACGACTGTCTGTATAACGTTTAAGTAATGTACGGATACTTTGTATCAGCCTGAATTGGTGATTGGCCATATTGAGCCGGCTGTAATCACGGGGGATAAGTGCCAGTATCAGAAGAACATTACTGTCGGCCATATAATATTCCCCCCCACCAAGGTTGAGCAA
The DNA here is from genome assembly GCA_012521615.1 of Clostridiaceae bacterium. GTDB lineage: Bacteria > Bacillota > Clostridia > DSM-8532 > DSM-8532 > DTU059. The sequence continues at coordinate 34,222 of JAAYMA010000048.1, forward strand.
AAGCTTTTTTAGATCCTCGCTGATTTTATTGATAAAATTGAGAAGAAATTTTTGGGGGGTCTCCGACCTTACGGCCAGACAGAAATATTCATTATTGTGTTTCAGATATGATTGAAGCTGGGCTGCAGCCTCATTACAGGTAAAACCCTTCTCCAGGACTCTGGAAAGAATTCCTTTTTGCACCGAGGTTTTGGGGGCTGCAGTCAGATCCGCCATAACATTGCTTTCTGGAAAAGCATTCAGCAGAGTATTATAAAGAGTCTCTGCAGTTAAGGCATCCTTAATAAGGTAATCATATACACCGAGACGTAATGCTTCCTTTGCATAGGAAAAGCTTTCATGGCAGCTTAGAATTATTATTTTTTTATGCTCATCTATCATGCGAATCCGGCGTATTAATTCAAGCCCATCCATTACCGGCATTTGGATATCAGTGATTACAAGGTCAGGATTATGCTCGTTCTGAAATTAAGACATGGCTTGTGACCGCTCCTAATGATGAAGGTGCGCAGGGTGCTACCCGCGCTTTAGAACAGGCAGGTAAGGATAAAGATGCCATAGTCATTGGCGTTGGTGGCTATCTTGCCAAGGACGAATTTAAGAAAGAGTATTCCTGTTTTAAGGCAACTGCCTATATTGATCCTGTATTGGATGGAACTATAGCAGCAAATGCCGCCATGGACTGGATCGAATTTGGAAAAGTTCCTTATGAGGAATACAAAAAAGAAGGACAGGAATTTGGAGTATATCCTTTCAGTGCAACAATGATAGACAGAAACAATTACAGAGAAGTAATGGGAGAAGCGGCTGATTAAGATAAATACCAGTATAACAAAGGCGGGTCAGCAACATGGACCTGCCTTTTATTTTAGTAAAAAATATCTCTACTGCTAATAAAAGGAGGTTTTTATGACAAATCGCGAAAATGTTTTAAGAGCACTAAGAAGGGAGAATCCCGAAAGAGTTCCATTTGAATTTGTGCTTTGTCCCTCTAAAATAGAAGAATTCAAAAAGCGGACAGGAGAGAGCGACTATCAGGAATATTATAATTTTCCGATCAGGTATGTGGAACTCAATCCTACAACGAAGAAGACAGATTTCACTGTTTTTTATGAAGAATTGCCGCAGGATGCTCAGCTGCTTTCTTGGAACCCTGAATGGGGAGTAATGACTGTAAAAGGTACGGTGGCTCATTTTGAAAGAATGTTTCATCCTATGGAAAAATTCACAACTGTTGAAGAAATAAAAAACTATCCATTCCCGGATTTTAATGAAGAGTACCGTTGGACAGGATTTAAGGAAAAAGTGGACTCCCTGAAAGAAAATGATCTTATTGCAGTGGCTTTTATGCAAATGACAATATTTGAAGTAGCCTGGTATCTGCGCGGTATGGAGAACCTGTTGATTGATATGGTATGCAATCAGGAAATGGCAGAGGTCTTGCTGGATGAAATTACAGAAATACGTATGGGCATGGCCGAAAAATACGCCAGATACGGGATTGATATACTTATGCTGGGGGACGACGTTTCATCGCAGCAGGATATGATAATGGATCCCGGGCTGTGGAGGAGATTTCTGAAACCCAGACTTGCGAAGGTTATTGCCTCAGCAAAAGCAGCCAATCCGGATATACTTATTTTTTATCACGGGGATGGGAATCTTCAGAAAATAATTCCCGATTTAATAGAAATAGGTGTGGAGATACTAAATCCAGTTCAGCCCGAATGTATGGACCCAATATTAATTAAAAAACTATATGGAGATAAATTAACCCTGTGGGGTACCCTGGGAACCCAGACAACCCTGCCGTTTGGCACTCCTGAGGAAGTGAAACAAAAATGTAAAGAACTTATAGAAACAGTCGGGAAAGGTGGAGGCTTGCTGTTGGCTCCCACACACACAATAGAACCCGAGGTTCCCTGGGAAAACATACAGGCTTTTATAGATGCAGCAAAAGAGTATGGGGCGAAGAAATAATAATTTTAATAATTTAAATTATTCCAATTGATTATATTTGCGTTATAACTGAGCAGCCTTTATAATATGAGTGTCTGATATAAATATAAAAATTAACTTTACACCAATAAGATTTGTTGGTAGCAAGGACGTATCGGACACCGGCTTATGCAGGTAATTTAATGATGGAGGCATGGTTATATGGCAGGTATAATAGTTGTCGGGACCCAGTGGGGAGACGAAGGAAAAGGAAAATATATTGATATTTTATCTGAAGATGCAGATTATGTTGTCCGTTTTTCAGGCGGAAACAATGCAGGACATACAATTGTGCATGAAGGTGTGAAGTACGCACTGCATCTTATTCCATCGGGAATTCTAAGAAAAAACTCCACATGTATTATATCCAATGGTGTGGTGATTGATCCAAAGGTTTTATTGGGAGAACTGGAAGGCTTGAAAAAACAAAATGTGGAAACTGCCACTTTGTATATAAGCGACAGAGCTCATGTGATAATGCCCTGGCATATTGTACTTGATGAACTTCAGGAAGAAAGCAGAAGTAAAGCGGGAACTAACCTTGGAACAACAAAAAGGGGTATTGGTCCTGCTTATACTGATAAGGCAGAGAGATGCGGCATACGGATGTGTGATCTGATAGATCCCGAAGTTTTCAAGGAAAAGGTATATGAGAATATAACAATTAAAAATGCGATTATAGAGAAGGTATATGGTGGCGCTCCACTTGATGCAGATAAAATTATTGAGGAATATTCAGCATACGCTGAGCAGTTAAAGCCGTATGTAAGGGATGTCAACTCCATAATTCATAATGCACTTGAGGAAGGCAGGGTAGTTTTGTTTGAAGGTGCACAGGCCACTTTCCTGGATATCGATTTTGGAACTTATCCTTATGTCACCTCTTCAAATCCTATAGCAGGAGGTGTATGCACCGGTGCCGGTGTTGGACCAAAAATGATATCTGAAGTACTCGGTGTTATGAAAGCCTATACTACACGTGTAGGAGCAGGCCCGTTTGTAACCGAGCTTCTGGATGAGACAGGTGATAAAATCAGGGATTTGGGCCACGAATACGGAACAACTACAGGTCGTCCCCGCCGGTGCGGATGGCTGGATGCATTTATGTTGAAATACGCAGCAAGAATCAATGGGCTTACAGGTCTTTGCATGAACCATTTAGACACTATTGGCAAGTTAGATACAATAAAGCTCTGTGTGGGATATAGGCTTGACGGAAAACTGATTGACTATTATCCTGCAAGTCTTAAAGAGCTGGAACGCTGCGAGCCTGTATATGAAGAATTTGAAGGATGGAAGGATACGGATATATCCAAGTTGAGACGCTTCGATTCACTGCCCAATGCTGCCAAATTATATGTAAGAAGAATTGAGGAAGTAATAGGGGTTCCCATCAAATATTTAGGAGTAGGACCCGGACGCGAGCAGGTCATTACTATGTAAAAGTTTAAAATATATGAATAAGTTTAGCTTGAAAGCTGTCTTTAAAGACAGCTTTTTTCATGTTTTTCTCTTGTTGCATTTAGTAACCTGCCTTGCATATCATAAAATTAGATCACTATATCCATAAAATAAGAGGAATCTGATGGTATATTTGGATAATGCAGCAACATCCTTCCCCAAACCCCAGGAAGTATACGAAAAAATATATACATTTATGCAGGAATCCTGTGCCAACCCGGGCAGGTCTTCGCACAGAATGGCAAGAGTTTCGGCTCAATACATAATGCAGACCAGAGAGAGTATTGCAGCTCTTTTTAATATCAGTAACCCCCTGAGAATCGGCTTTACAGCAAATGCAACATATGCTCTCAACATGGCCATTAAAGGCATACTCAGAAAAGGAGATCATGTTGTCACCACAGCATTGGAGCATAATTCTGTTTTGCGTCCTTTATATGAGCTGAAAAAGAAAGGGTTTATAAATTATTCAATAGTACTGCCCCGGAATATTTACGGGGACATAGACCCATACGACATTGCAAAAGCAATAAGATATAATACGCGACTTATTATTATTACCGCCTCATCGAACGTTACAGGTAATATACTGCCTTTTGAGCAAATCGGGGATATTGCAAAAAAACATGGTGTTCACTACTTGCTTGATGCATCCCAGGGCGCTGGAGTTCTTCCCATTGATGTCGAAAAAATGAATATAGACTTGCTTGCCTTTCCGGGACATAAAGGGCTTATGGGACCACAGGGCACGGGCGGTCTTTACTGCAGGGAAGGACTTAAATTAAAATCAATAATACAGGGTGGTACAGGAAGCAAGTCCTTTGAAACCGTTCAGCCTGATTTTATGCCTGACCTGATTGAAAGTGGCACTTTAAACACTCCTGGAATTGTCGGTCTGGGAGAGGGGATAAAATTTATCCTGAAAACAGGTACACAAGCCATACATGAAAGAAAACAGCTCCTAATAAAAAGACTTTATGACATGCTGGAAGGCTCAGGCAATATAAAATTTTATTCAAGACCTGAAAACAACAGCGGTGTTTTGGCTCTGCTTATAGATGGGATGGATTCCTCTGAAGCGGCCAATATTCTGGATTCTAAATATCAGATTGCTGTCCGTCCCGGTTTTCATTGTGCACCTTTGATGCATAAGTTTTTAAAGACTGAAAAAACAGGTCTCGTCAGAATAAGTCCTGGATATTTCAATACTGTTGAGGAAATAGAGTATACAGCTGAAAGTATACTTGAAATAGCGGCAGGTTCGAACTAAATATCGATAAAAGTAATCTCCGGTCTTGATCCGAGACGCAGTGGGACTACCACATTACCTATACCTCTGGTTATGTAGCAAGGGATGCCGTTTATACGGTGGAAACCTTTTCTGTAACCGGCTTTGGAGGTTTCTTCCTTTCTTAAAAGTTTGTATTCGAGGTCAAAGGGCATCCAAATCTGACCGCCGTGGAAATGCCCGCAAAGAAGGAGGTCAATTTCCCCCGGCGGAATGGACAGGGCTATTTCAGGGTTGTGGGAAACACCGAGAGTAAAGTCGGCTTTTTTGTCCTTTTGAGAAAGGGCTTTTTGGATATCGGGCTTTCCATATCTTATATCATCGATACCTACAATGTTTATTACTTTTTGACCTTTGTGGAATGTAACACAGTCATTGATAAGGAATTCAATGCCCAGACCCTGCAAATTGAAAAAAAACAGTTCTTTGGCACGCGGGTATTTATTGAAGCAGCGGTGATCATGGTTTCCCAATGTGACAAAGACCGGACATTTCGGGGAAATATTCTCAATCAGCTTTCTGAAGTCCTTTATATGCTTTTCATTCTCGATTATATCCCCTGCAATTACCAATAAATCAGGCTTTTCTTCATAAAGGGCCTTTTTGATATCCTTATCGGATACCATTAAAAGCCCCATATGCAGATCGGATATGAGAGCAATTCGCAAACCTGTTTTATTATTTCCAAATCTAAAATATTCGCGTTTCAGGTGTCCGGCATGAAACGCCATAAAAAGGATAAATGCCAGGAATAATAAAAGAACAAAATACAACTTCAATCACCTTAATCAAAGATAACACACTGAGTATGTTGAGGACAAGCTTTCAGGCAATTCCATTTTATTGATGTTTTATATTTTGTTAATAAGGTAAAATATGAGAAGAATAAAAAGTAAAAAGGGTTTGGAAATAGAGATTACAATGGAGGAATTTTATGAAAAGAGCAATTATTATAGTACTTGACAGCTTAGGTATTGGAGAGTTGCCTGACGCTCACATATACGGGGATGAAGGGAGTAATACCCTTGGCAATATCGTCAAATCAATGAAGAAGGAACAATGGTTCTCTTTGAAAAATCTTGAGAAATTGGGTATGGGATATATAGATGGTATTGATTATCTGGGAAGACCGGACGAAATACTGGGTGCGGTTGGCAGAATGGCAGAGATATCAAAGGGTAAGGACACCACAACCGGCCATTGGGAAATAGCCGGTATTATACTTGACAGGCCATTCCCGACTTATCCTGATGGCTTTCCGGCTGATGTCATTGAAGAATTTGAAAAAGCCATAGGGAGAAGAATACTGGGAAACTATACCGCTTCAGGCACGGCTATTATTGAGGAGCTTGGCAGGCAGCATATGGAAACAGGAAAGCCCATTGTATATACATCCGCAGACAGTGTATTTCAGATTGCGGCCCATGAGGAAATAATCCCGATAGATGAGCTTTATGATATGTGCAGAAAAGCCCGTGAAATACTTAAGGGAGAGCACGGGGTGGGAAGAGTGATAGCCCGGCCATTTATAGGTGAGCCTGGTAATTTCAAGCGTACTGAAAGAAGAAAAGACTTTTCACTGAAACCTGTAAGAAAGACAGTATTGGATTATGCTGAAGAGAATGGATACGAGGTAAGGGCAGTAGGTAAAATAAAGGATATTTTTGCAGGCTCGGGTATTACTCATTCTGTGCATACCAGCAATAATATGGACGGGGTTGATAAAACAATAGCCTGGCTGAAAGAAGAGTTTCCGGGTATTCTCTTTACCAATCTTGTAGATTTTGATATGCTCTACGGACACCGCAACGACACTGTTGCCTATGCCAAAGGACTGGTGGAGTTTGACAGCCGCCTGCCGGAGATTTTAGACAGTCTGAAGGAAGAGGATATTTTATTCATTACTGCAGATCATGGATGTGATCCCACAACTGAGAGCACCGACCATTCCCGGGAATATACCCCGCTTCTGATTTATGGAAGCAGTATCAAAGCAGGTGCCAATATTCATACCAGGAAAAGTTTTTCCGACATTGCTTCAACTATTAAGGAATATTTAAATATTGATGCCGATATTGAGGGTGAAAGCTTTCTTAATCTGATTTTGAAATAAATCCTGCATACGTGCTGAATTTAACAGAAAGAAGGTATTCCTTATGAGAATGATTGATATTATTGAGAAAAAAAGAGACAATAAAAAACTTTCGCAAAAAGAAATTGAGTTTTTTGTAAAAGGTGTTGCTGACGGGTCTATACCGGATTATCAGACAAGCGCTCTTCTTATGGCCATTTGTCTGAATGGAATGGATGATGAAGAAACTTTATATCTTACACAGGCCATGGCAGCTTCGGGTGACCAGATAGATCTGTCACCAATTCCCGGAATAAAGGTGGACAAACACAGTACGGGAGGTGTAGGGGATAAAACTACGCTGATACTGGGGCCAATTGTTGCCGCTTGTGGCGTGCCTGTAGCCAAAATGAGCGGAAGAGGGCTCGGCCATACCGGGGGAACCATAGATAAACTGGAATCAATACCGGGTTTCAAATCAGGATTGTCAAGAGAAGAGTTCATAAATTCGGTGAAAGAAATTGGTATTGCGGTTGCCGGTCAGACCGAAAATCTTGTGCCTGCCGATAAAAAACTCTATGCTCTCAGGGATGTTACAGGTACAGTCAGAAGCATTCCCCTGATAGCGGCCAGTATTATGAGCAAAAAGCTTGCCAGCGGGGCCGATGCAATTGTTCTGGATGTAAAAGTCGGAAGCGGCGCTTTCATGAAAACAGTTGATGAGGCAAGGAGACTTGCCCGGGCCATGGTTGATATAGGAAAGGGAGCCGGAAGAAAGACAGTAGCCATAATAACTGATATGGACAAACCTTTGGGAAAGGCTATAGGCAATGCTCTTGAAGTTAGGGAGGCCATAGAGGTACTGGCGGGCAGGGGGCCGGAAGATATAACCGAAATATGCCTTACCCTTGCAGGAAAAATGCTTGAACTGGCAGGGAAAGGCGATTTTGACACATGTAAATCCCTTGCTCTGCAGGCTATTGGGGATAGAAGTGCTCTTGGAAAGCTTAAGGAAATGATTAAAAACCAGGGCGGAATTCCTGATGTGGTGCATGATTTTTCCCTCCTTCCCAAAGCTGTTCATACAAAGGAATACCTCTCACCGGACACCGGATATTTGGCTTCAATGACTTCAGATGTTCTGGGCGTGGCTTCCATGCTTCTTGGGGCTGGCAGGGCAAACAAGGAAAGTTCCATTGATCATGCCGCGGGAATAGTTCTGCTGAAGAAACCCGGAGACAGGGTAGAAAAAAATGAACCTTTAATGATTCTTCATGCAAACCAGTCTTCGTTTTTTGACGCTGCTATCAGGCAAATAGAAGGTGCAGTGGAAATCAGTCAGGATAAGCCTAAGATGCCGCCATTAATACTTGATATTATCGAATAAAACCAGCGAAATATTAAACTCCCGGTATCATTGCTCTGAACCGGGAGCCTTTAAAACGGGGCTATCCATTTTTTAATTTACATTATATACACATTTTCAGAATAAGATATATTGAGTTGTTGATAATTATTAAACTACTGATAAACCCTTACATAATCAACAAGCATTTCTGCGGGGAATGGGGTGCTGGAATTTGGTGAACCCGGCCAATTACCGCCAACTGCAAGGTTCAGGATAATGAAGAATGGCTTGTGGAATTCATCAGTCCCATTAATGCCGTTGGCAATATTGGCCTCAAAAAACTGGTTGCCGTCAACAAACCATTTGATTGATGAGGGGCTCCACTCAATAGAATAAACATGGAACTGGCTGAAATCCAGATTCCAGGTTGCTCCCCCGTAATAAGCATAGTTTCCATTGTGATCTGACCAGTGAATGGTACCGTGGGTGACAGATTCGTTATTTATATGTTCCATAATGTCGATTTCACCACAGTAAGGCCATGAAACCTGGGAAAAACTCTCTCCCAGCATCCAGAAGGCCGGCCAGAGCCCCTGTCCTGTGGGTATCTTTATTCTTGCCTCTATTCTTCCATAGGTCCAGTTCCTCTTGCCCTGAGTTTTTATACGGGCAGAGGTATAATTTCTGCCTCCATAGTTTTCCCTGCGGGCGGTAATAATGAGATGCCCTCCGGAAACACGGACGTTCTCGGGACGATCTGTGTAGTACTGGAGTTCATTATTACCCCAGCCATTGTGGCCGGTTCCGATTTCACAAGTCCAGTTTGATGTATCCAAACTTGAACCGTTAAATTCGTCCGACCAGACAAGAGTTTTGTAATCGGGAGAAGGACTGGAACCGCCGAATTCGGTAATCTTGAACTTCTCCCATGTGTCAATGGACGATCTGTTGGCATACAATACAGCGCCCTGATTCAGATCGGCACTGACATACATATTGTTTGCAAGTGCCAGAAGAGCAACTGTACCATCGCCTAAATCCACAATTCTGAACTTCTCCCATGTATCTATAGCAGTTCTGTCAGCAATCAACTGACCGCCGAGGTTCAGATCAGCACATACATATTTGTTACTTATCTGAGAGAGAAAAGAAACTGTACCGTCTGAATTGTAGATAACTTTAAATGATTCCCAGTCGCTGGCGGAGGACCGGTTGGCAACAAGAGGACCGTTGCCGTAATCTTCGGCGCAGACATATTGGTTATTTGCCATTGCCAGGATACTTGAATAGCCAGCTATAGGTTCAGCAACAGCCGGTAAAGACCAGGTCGAAAATACAAGCAACAAAATAAGGATACTGACAAGAAATCTCCTTAACATACTATTACCTCCTTGTAACTACATTTAACAGACTGTTTTACACTGGATAACCCCGTTCCATATGTGTTGCCCAGGTAAAAGTCGTTGTTGTGACATAGCAGCTACAAAGGAGTAATGAGCAGGAATATCTTAATTAGCATACATTGAACGTGAAAGATTTGAAGAGTAATTATAATATAAACAGGAATCAAATTACATGCAATAAGACTTTTTTCCTATATTTGCATTAAAAGTGATTATAAGCATAGTATGGTACTTTGTAAAGGTAAACCATAATATAAGACAATTAATATTTCCCGATATTTCCCGGAACTTTAATTTGAGTTATTTGAAATAAAACCTGAATAACTGAGATAAGCCTGCATATAGTTTTTATTGGATAAGTCTATGGAAGTGATATCCTTGAAACAAAAAAGAAGGCTTTGTCTTGTTCTCTGTATTATTATGTGTATCATAACTTCTACAGTCGGAGCAGGTGCAGCCAATATACAGGAAGCTACATACGAAACTGATGTTTCAATCACCTCAATTGAAATCGACAAGGATGAAAAAAACGAAGAAACAGCGGCTGAAACACCTAAATTTACGGTAGATGCCAAATCGGCCATTTTGATTGAGGCAGAGACCGGAAAAGTTCTTTATGCTTTTAACGAAAATGAACCCCTTCCTATTGCCAGCATCACAAAAATAATGACAATGCTTCTTGTTATGGAGGCAATCGATACGGGCAAGATAAACCTGACCGATAAAGTCACTGTTTCTGCCCATGCGTCCAGAATGGGAGGATCGCAGGTTTATCTCAAAGAGGGGGAAATCTTTACAATTGAAGAACTCTTAAAGGCGGTTGCAGTCCACTCTGCCAATGATGCTTCTGTAGCTCTGGCCGAAGCTGTGGCAGGAAGTGAGGAAGCCTTTGTTGCAATGATGAATGAAAAAAGTCAGGAACTTGGTATGAAAAATACAAAATTTCTTGACTGCACGGGTTTGACCGATGAGGGGCATTTCAGCACGGCTTATGATATAGCCATTATGTCCAGGGAATTATTGGTTAAACATCCCAGAATTATTCATTATACGACTATCTGGCATGATACATTCAGGGACGGGACTTTTGATCTTGACAATACAAATAAGCTTGTAAGACGCTACAGAGGTACAACGGGTATCAAAACCGGTTTTACAAATGCGGCTGGTTTTTGCCTGTCGGCCTCAGCTGAAAGAAATGGCACCAAGTTTATCTCTGTATTATTGGGGGCAAAGTCTAATGATACAAGATTTTCAGAATCTGCCAGACTTCTGGATTATGGGTTCAGCAACTGGGAAAGTGTAAAGATAGAAAAGAAGGATATGGAGGCTGGTGTAATAAAAGTAAAAAAAGGTGTGACTGCTGAAATACCTGTTACTTTTTCATCTGATGCTTTTGTGGTGGTCAGGAAGGGCAGCAGGGACAAGATTGAAGAAACTCTGGAAATACCCGAGGTTGTCAATGCACCTGTTGAGGAAGGTCAGACCATCGGAGTGTTAAACATTGATCTAGATGGGGAGAGGCTTGCCTCAATCCCGGTTGTTGCTGCCGGAAGTTCTGAAAAATGTACTTTGGCCAAAGCTCTTGCCATGATTATCAGTAAATGGCTCACGCTGAGTATAAAGTAATGCACCGGTCTTTTCTGATTTTATGTGACTTGTTTTATGTGTGGCCGCAAGGCGGTTCTCCGCTGCGAACAGTTTCAAGGTACCAAGGCAAACTAAGCATTCGGATGTTCTTCAGGAGAAGCCTTGCGCCCATTTGTACGAATATTTCAGGTGTAAAGCATTCTCACTGCTATTTCCAGAACCTTTGCCGGCAGAATTTTTTTGAGAAATAAAATCAGTTTATACTGAAAACCTACAGTAGTCCTGACGGGTGGATTTTTCCTGACTGCCATTTTGTATATGGTTTTGGCCACTTTTTCAGGTGATACTCCATTTTGTTCATCGCGCTCCATACGGGCAATAGATTTTTTGAAGCTCTCAAAGTAAGGGCTGTTTTGATTGGCATTTTCAGAATAAATACGGTTACTTGTAAATTCTGTTTTTGTATCTCCCGGCTCTACCAGACAGACCTTAATATTAAAAGGGGATACCTCATATCTCAATGCCTCCATTATACTTTCCAATGCAAACTTACTGGAACTGTAATGAGCCTGGTACGGAATGGATATCACACCGGCAACAGAACTTAAAGCAATAATTTTTCCAAATCCCTGTTTTCTCATCACAGGGAGAATTGCCTTAATGACCCGGAGTGAACCGAAAAAGTTTACCTCAAACTGTTTTTTCGCCTCATCCATTGTTGTATCCTCAATTGAACCTGCAATACCCATGCCGGCATTGCTGACAAGTACATCAATATGCCCTTCTTTGAAAAGAACAACATCAATTGCATTTTTAACTGAGTCGTCACTTGTGACATCCAGGGGGATCATATCAATGAAACCACCGCTCTGAGCATCGGAATATGTATGCTTGTCACTTATCTCAGCCTTTCTGGATGTGCCGTATACATGGTATCCTTTTTTCATAAAAAGTTCGGCTGCAGCTTTGCCGATTCCCGAGGAAGCACCGGTAATCAAAATTACCTGGTTTTTCATATTTCCCACCTCGTTTTTTATTTTTTCGTATTTATTGTAATATATAATCGAACAGAAGTATATTGATTTTATTTTATGTGGATTTTGGGGGAATGCAGTTTATTTTTAAACAATAGAGTTTGGTGGTATGATTTTAACAAATTGAATTTAAGATGTATATTTTTCTGAGATGTGGTAAAATAAAATGGTAATTTTGATATTCTGGTGTTAATACCAGGTAATAATTAAATACATCCTCAAGATGAAGGAGAGGTTATGATGGATCTTTTTCAAAAATGTTGGGACTATACTTTAGCTAAGGAAGCAATGGAAGCAGGAATTTACCCCTACTTTCACGCTCTTCAAACCGGACAGGATACTGTAGTAACTATGGAAGGCCGCAGAACAATAATGATCGGCTCCAACAACTACCTTGGCCTGACATCTGACCCAAGAGTAATAGACGCCGCTGTGGAGGCTACGAAAAAGTATGGCTCAGGGTGCAGCGGGTCAAGGTTTTTAAATGGTACCCTTGATCTGCATCTGGAGCTGGAAAAACAGCTGGCTGATTTTTTACATAAAGAGGCATGCATAACTTTCAGTACAGGGTTCCAGTCCAATCTGGGGATTATTTCGGCTATAGCAGGACGTAATGATTTAATTTTCTGTGATAAAGAAAACCATGCAAGTATATATGATGCTTGTCGTTTAAGTTATGCAACTATGATAAGATACAGACACAATGACATGGAGGACCTGGAGAGGGTTTTGAAAGAGGCTCCTGATAATAAGGGCAAACTTATCGTAACTGATGGGGTCTTTAGCATGGGAGGGGAAATATGTAACCTTCCTGAGATTGTAAGATTAGCAAAAAAATACGGTGCACGTGTAATGGTGGATGATGCACATGGCCTGGGAGTATTGGGTGAACATGGAAGAGGTACTGCCGAATACTTCGGGCTTGAGGATGAGGTTGATATAATAATGGGTACCTTCTCAAAATCTCTTGCCAGCCTTGGTGGATTCATGGCTGCAAAAGAGGAAATAGTATCCTATGTCAAACACAATTCCCGTCCCTTTATATTTAGTGCCTCAATTCCGCCTGCCAATGCAGCAGCGGCTCTGCGTGCACTTAATATATTGAAGGAGGAGCCTGAAAGAGTACGTAAAGTAAATGATATTGCCGAATATATGAGGGGGCTGCTAAGAAAGAAAGGTATTCCTTTACGTGAAACAAAGGTGCCCATAATTCCAATTATGACCTATGACAATATAAGAACCTTTGTTATATGTAAGGAACTTCTGAATGAGGGTGTATATGTTAACCCTGTTATTTCACCTGCAGTGCCCCAGGGTCAAAGCATGATCCGTACAAGTTATACTTCCACTCATACCCATGAACTTATGGACGAGGCTGCAGAAATTTTTGAGAAAGTTTTCTCGCGGGTATAAGGCATAATAAACAATATACATATATATATATATATTGTAAATTAAAGATAAATAAAAAAAGGCTGTTTTTATTAAAACAGCCTTTAAATACAAAAAATAATTTTTTTAGGACTCTTTGCTTAAGGATTCTAAACAGTCTGCACAGATATTTTTACCTTTAAATACTTTAATATCTTTTGCGTTATCGCAGAAAATGCAAGCGGGTTCATATTTCTTTAAGATAATTGTTGCTCCGTCAACGTATATTTCAAGAGCGTCTTTTTCCGCGATGTTCAGAGTCCTTCTGAGCTCGATAGGTAATACAACTCTGCCAAGCTCGTCAACCTTACGTACTATACCAGTTGACTTCATTATAATCCCCCCAACTTTTCTATATATTTTTTGTCCTTAGACATGATACCATAAAATTGTAATGTTGGTCAATATAACATGGACTTATTAAAGTATAAATTGATAAAATTTACTTTATTGTAATATAATTTGTCGTTTTTTATAACCATGAGGAAAAATATTTTATGAATAAATGTACAGGCAGGTTACTATGTATTAAAAAGTGAAGCTTTTGTTCAGGGAAGGTTATATGCTGAATTTTATATGGGCATTTATGATTTTCATAGGTGTAGTAACCGGCCTTTTACTTGGCAGAACCAAAGAAATCTCGGATGCTGTCCTTGCAAGCTGTGTTGATTCAATAGAACTGGTCATAACAATGATGGGGGCCATGTGTTTATGGTCGGGTATTATGAGAGTTGCTGAAAAAGCAGGTCTGGTTAACAGCCTTGCCAGGCTTCTTAAAGGAGTATTTCGTTTTCTTTTCCCCGGGATACCAAAGGATCATCCTGCCAATGGTGCTGTTGCAGTAAGTATAAGTGCTGATCTGCTGGGATTGGGAAGTGCAGCCACACCTCTTGGAATTATGGCCATGAAAGAACTTTCAAAAGCCAATGGTAATTCTCCTGTGGCCAGCAATGCCATGGTGATGTTTGGTGTCTTAAATGCTGTTTGTATTCAATTGATACCTTCCACTGTTCTTATAATAAGACAGCAGGCGGGATCCCTGAATCCGTCGTCCATATTGCCCAATGTGTGGATATCATCTGTCGCCTCAATGATGGCAGGTATTATTGCAGCAAAATTAATGGAGAGGAGAGACAGTCTCTAAATGATAGATTTTATCTCAAGATTTTCTGTACCCGGCATTATATTATTTATAGTTTTAATAGGTTACTTAAGGAAAGTGCCTGTTTTTGATGTATTTGTTGAAGGTGCAAAGGAGGGGGCAAGGGCAGCTTTTGATGTTCTGCCTGTAATGGTGGGAATTCTTGCAGCAGTTTCATTACTGAATGCCTCAGGCTTTATTGATATCCTTGCCAACCTGATTGAAAAGCCATTAAGCTTATTTGGAATTCCGCCGGAAATAGTTCCGATTTTAATCATACGTCCATTTTCAGGCAGTGCGTCTTTAGGTTTGTTTACCCAGCAGATAAAAGTCTTTGGGGCTGACAGTTATTTAGGTAAAGTTATCTCAACTATTATGGGTTCAAGTGAAACTGTTCTTTATACGCTTCCTGTATATTTCGGTGCGGCAAACGTGAAAAACACACGCCACGCCTTAGCCGCATCTCTTATTGCGTCTTACTTTGGAATGCTGGTTTCGGTTTATATATGTAAAGTCCTTTAATAAAAGTCCTTTAATAAATGAATAATTCTTTTATACATATCTGAATTTCTTAGCTGATCAAAAGCAAACTAATTATCACCTTCTTTTATGCTGTGCAATATGATGATATTACAGAAAACAAAAATATTGTTCGGTGGGGGCTGTACCAAAAGAGGAGGGTGAGTATGTCAAAAGAAGATATTGTCAGGGTTGAACATGTCGGGATGAAATACCAGTCTGTTAATGGTGAAATAGATGCAATACAAGATGTATCTTTTACTGTAAAAAAAGGTGAATTCGTTGGTATTGTAGGTCCAAGCGGTTGTGGAAAATCAACACTACTTTCTATTATTTCCGGGCTTTTAAGACCAAGTCAGGGAAAGGTTTTCATTAATGATGAAGAAGTAGTAAAGACATCTGAAAAAGTAGGCTATATGCTTCAAAAAGATCATCTTTTTGATTGGCGTACAATATATCAGAATGTAATTTTGGGGCTGGAGATAAGGAAAAATCTCACAAATGAAAACAAAGAGTATGTCCTGCATCTCTTAAAAACCTATGGTCTTTATGAATTCAAAGACAAATCCCCGAAACAGCTATCAGGAGGAATGCGTCAACGTGCGGCATTAATCCGTACTCTCGCTGTTAAACCAGAAATTTTGCTTTTAGATGAAGCGTTCTCCGCATTGGATTACCAAACCAGACTGGTTGTAACTGAAGATATTTACAGCATTATTAAAAGTGAGGGTAAAACTGCTATTATGGTCACTCATGATATCTCTGAAAGTATCAGTATGTCTGACAGAGTTATTGTTTTAACCAAAAGACCTGCGACCATAAAAAATGTTTATGAAATAGACCTGGGCTGCCCAAACAGGACACCGCTGAAATGCAGGGAGGCTCCAAAATTCAGAGAGTATTTCAATGCTATATGGAAGGAGCTGGATGTACATGTATGATAATAATAATTTGTCGCCTGAAAGAATCAAATATCTGAAAAAAATCAAAAGGCAGAAAATTGCAACATGGTCCATAAGGCTCTTAATACTGGTATTGTTTTTTGCTGTCTGGGAAGTGGCGGCGAACTTAAAATTAATAGATACCTTTGTTACAAGTCAGCCATCCAGAATGGTTAAGACACTTGTAAATCTATATAAGGGAGGAGATCTCTTTTTACATATAGGAGTAACATGTTTGGAAACTGTTGCAGGATTTATAATAGGTACGATATTGGGAACTTTAATTGCTGTTATGTTGTGGTGGTCGGATTTTGCATCCCGTGTGATGGAACCCTACCTTGTGGTATTAAACAGTCTGCCCAAGGTTGCATTAGGACCAATATTTATTATATGGATTGGTGCCGGACCTTCAGCCATTATTGCTATGGCTTTGGCTATATCACTCATAGTTACAATCCTGGAAGTTCTAAATGCCTTTATACATACAGATGAAGAAAAGATCAAACTTGTCGAGACTTTTGGGGCAAATCGTCTGCAGGTCTTTACAAAAGTGGTTTTCCCTTCAAATATACCTGCCATGATAAATGCACTTAAAGTGAATGTCGGACTTTCCTGGGTAGGTGTTATAACTGGTGAGTTCCTGGTGTCAAAAGCCGGATTGGGATACCTTATAGTCTACGGCGGACAGGTATTCCAGCTTGATTTGGTCATGACAAGTGTCATTATTCTGGCAGTTGCAGCGGCTCTTATGTACCAGGGCGTGGTCTTGTTACAAAAAAGACTGGCAGGAAGGCAGGCTTCAGACAAATAATTTAAGAAGTTTTTGTATAAAGAAGTGTAAGAAAAGGAAATGAAGGCAAGCCATTAATAAATGGCATAAAAATTTATTAAAAGGAGTGATAGAATGAAAAAATTAGGTCTTATCTTTGTTACCATACTTTTATTACTGTCTATTATCCTTGCAGGATGTCAAAATTCAAAAGATGGCAAAATAAAAATAACATTGAATGAGGTAACGAGATCTGTATTCTATTCCCCTCAGTATGTAGCAATGAGCAAAGGATTTTTTGAGGAAGAAGGTTTAGAAATTGAAACCGTAACTGGTCAGGGAGCCGACAAAGTTATGACCGCAGTTGTATCGGGACAGGTGGATATAGGTTTTTCCGGACCTGAAGCATGTGTATATGTATATAATGAGGGTAAAGAAGATTACGCTGTAGTCTTTGCACAGCTTACCAAAAGAGATGGCTCCTTTTTGGTAGGAAGGGAGCCCGAGCCCGATTTCAAATGGGAGAATTTAAGAGGGAAATATATAATTGGCGGAAGAAAGGGTGGCGTTCCGCTGATGACATTGGAATATGTACTTAAACAGCATGGCCTTGTTCCTAATGTCGATTTAACAGTGGATACCAGCATACAGTTTGCAGTAATGGCGGGCGCCTTTACCGGGGGGATAGGAGATTATGTTACATTATTTGAGCCTACCGCCACAATGCTGGAACAGGAACAAAAGGGTTATGTGCTGGCTTCTATAGGGCAGGAGAGCGGTGAGATACCCTATACATGCTATTACGCAAGAAAGAGTTACATAGAGCAGAATCCTGAGATCATTCAAAAATTCACCAATGCTATTTATAAAGGACAATTATGGTGTGATACCCATACACCAGGAGAAATTGCGGAAGTTATCCATGAATTTTTCCCTGATACCGATATAGAAACACTTGAAGCTGTTGCAAAGCGTTATAAGGAAATAGATGCATGGAACCAGGATCCCATTTTGAAAGAAGATTCTCTTAACCGTCTGCAGGATGTAATGGAGGAAGCAGGTGAGCTCAATGTAAGAGCCCCCTATGATAAAATTGTGACTACCTCTTTTGCAGAACAGGCAATAAAAGAAATCAAAAAATAAATTATTGCTATCACTGATAAAACAGATATCGTATAAAATCCAGAAAAAAGACTGCCGGAAAATTTGTTTTCAGGCAGTCTTTTTTTTGGTGTGTCAGGCATAAAAAGACTGTTTATAACAAGTTTCAATACTTATTGACAAAGGAATTACCATCTGATAGTATTATCATGTCAATTGAATAGGGAACAAACTCATATAATTCTGCCGATATGGGGCGGAAGTATCTACCAAACAACCTTAAATTGTTTGACTATGAGTGAAATTATTAATGCTGGAGATATCAGCATTCCGTGTAGACTTGATTTAAGTTGCTCATTTAATTGTAGCAAAGCTTTGCAGGTTTGCTGGAGGTGTGATATCTGCGCGGTTATGCCGATTTAAAGCAAATAGATTTCACTTGTAATCTATTTGCTTTTTTAGTTTATACCAGAAAAATTATGAATATGCATATGGAATGCAGTATATGGTTTCAGACAATACTAAGAATTAGCTATGCATATTGGAAGTTTTTATGGTATTCGACCTATACAATTGAACAAACTTAATTAATTTCTATACACTTAGAAAATTAAGTGATAAATAATTTCAGGAGGGGAAAACCTATGGGATTTCTTGAGAAAAAATTCCATCTAAAAGAAAGTGGTACTAATGTACGTACCGAGTTTGTTGCAGGATTGACAACATTTGTTACTATGGCTTATATAATCATGGTCAATCCCAGCATACTTGAACAATCAGGCATGCCTTGGGGTGCTGTATTCCTCGCGACTATTATTGCATCAATAATTGGAACACTCGTAATGGGGCTGGTGGCTAATGTTCCTTATGCACAGGCTCCTGGTATGGGACTTAATGCATTCTTTGTATTCACTGTAGTTATCGGTCTCAAATTCACCTGGCAGGAAGCACTAGCCATGGTATTTATCTGTGGTCTTATCAATATTTTTATTACTGTAACCAAGATTCGTAAATTAATCATTAAAGCAATTCCTGAAAGTCTGCAAAATGCGATTGGCGGCGGAATAGGTATTTTCATAGCTTATATAGGTATTAAAAGTGCAGGACTTCTCAATTTTACCTCAGATCCGGGAACCTATGTTCAGTTAGGTGAAGGCGGCACAGTTATTGCAAATTCAAGTGCAGTTCCCGCTATCGTTCCATTAAATACTCCTGGTGTTCTGCTTGCTATTTTCGGTATCGTTCTTACATTCATTCTTCTTGTTTGTAATGTCAAAGGCGCTATTTTGATCGGTATAGCAGCAACTGCAATTCTTGGAATTCCTCTGGGTGTTACTCAGATGGGAGATACCATCAGCTTTTCAGAGGCTTTATCACAGCTTCCTGAGACTATGTTTGCAGCTTTTGGTAATCCGGGTTTGTTATCGCTGTTTAGTGATCCAAGCAGAATTCCTCTGGTGTTAATGACAATTTTTGCATTCAGCTTGTCAGATACTTTTGATACCATCGGTACTTTCATTGGAACAGGCAGAAGAAGCGGAATATTTGATGAAAAGGACGAAGAGGCTCTCTTCAGCAGCACAGGCTTTAAGTCCAAAATGGATAAGGCTCTGTTTGCCGATGCTACCGCTACTTCAATAGGTGCTATCTTTGGTACCTCCAATACCACCACCTATGTTGAGAGCGCTGCAGGTATTGGTGCTGGAGGACGTACAGGTTTGACAAGTGTTTTTGTGGCAATCTTTTTCGCACTTAGTGCTTTCTTTGCCCCTGTTATCAGTGCTATTCCTGCCGAGGCAACCTCTGCAGCTCTGATTGCTGTTGGTATAATGATGCTGTCTGCATTCAAGGATATTAAATGGGATGATCTGGCTGAAGCCATTCCGGCATTCTTTGCAGGTATCTTCATGGCATTGTGCTACAGCATTTCCTACGGTATTGCCACAGGTTTCATTTTCTATTGCATAGTAAAAGTGTTCAAACGCGAGGCCAAGGATATCAATCCTGTTCTGTGGGTATCAGTTATCTTGTTTATAATTAACTTTGCCATTCTTGCAATTATCTAAATCAAAGTACATTAACATATGCTCCGCCTGATTGTCCGGGCGGAGCATATGTTTAATATCCGGATTTTATGTTGTTTTCAGAAATAGACTGAAACAAAATAAATTAGTAAGATTTGCCTGGCAGATAGTCATTTTGATGATCTGCCAGTTTGTTTTATGTATTTAGATGTGTATTTTAAACAGCTTGAATTTTGCAAATGATTAAGTGATAATGGTGTCAAAGTGGATTAAACATAAGATCTCTTTAGGAAAGAGGTGCAGTGATGAGTGCACATGTGCTTGTTGTAGATGATGATATAAATATTTGCGAGATAATCAGGATGTACCTGGAAAAAGATAATTTCAAAGTAACGCTTTGCCATGATGGCAAAAAAGCGATGGAAGAGTTTAAGGATAAAGCGCCTGACATTGTCATTCTTGATATTATGCTTCCCGGAATGGACGGATGGCAGGTATGCCGGGAAATAAGGAAGGTAAGTTCTATTCCGATTATAATGCTTTCAGCCAAGGATGAAACATTCAACAAGGTATTAGGTCTGGAGCTGGGTGCCGACGATTATATGGTAAAACCCTTTGAGCCTAAAGAATTAATAGCCCGTATACGGGCAGTCTTAAGAAGGTATGAACATCATGAGGAAGCTCCGCTTCAGATTGTGTTTCCCGGGCTTGTTATCAATAAATCAAATTATACGGTGAAATTAAATGGAAAAGAATTGAACCTTCCCCCGAAAGAACTTGAACTTTTGTATTTTCTTGCTTCAAATCCCAATAAGGTTTTTACCCGGGAACAGCTTTTGGAAAATGTTTGGGGGTTTGATTTTTACGGAGACACCAGAACTGTTGATGTACACATAAAAAGATTGAGGGAGAAATTAGAATCCGGACAGAATAAATGGCAGATAAAAACAGTATGGGGAGTAGGTTATAAATTTGAGGTGAAATGATGATAAGAACATTATTCGGAAAAATTCTTACAATTGTCTTGCTTGTCCTTATCATCAGTTTCACCATAACCGGTTTTCTGATGAATGCCGGTCTTAAAAACATGATTGCTGATCAAAAAGCAGAGCAATTGGATAATATCTCTGAAAAGGTGATTGCTGCTCTGGAAACCCTGTTGAGAAGCAATACAATAAGGGATCCCTTTTTATTCAACAGTTTCATCCAGATACTCGCCGATAATACAGACACTATTATATGGATATTAAGAGAAGACGGTGCAATTCTATTTTACTCCAATATCCCGGGATATGTTGCCGATAAATTGGAAATTACTGAAGACGGCCGCCCGAAACTGCCGGATGAGCGGCAGTTTACAGGATTTGTCCAGGAGTATTCGACCGGTGATTTTTACGGTCTTTTTGAAAGTTCCGGTGTTGATTGGATAACCAGAAGTGAGTATTTTAAACTGACAGGAATTCCGCCTTATAATCTGAATGCAAAAATTCTTGTGATGATTCATGCCCAATTGCCGTCAGTTTTCAGTACGAAATCATCAGTTTTTATAATTTTCATTCTCTCAGGTCTGGTTGGTTCTTTTATATCATTCCTCTTTGTAGCTCTTCTTTCGCGCCGGATTGTAAGACCCGTTAAACAAATGAAGGATATTGCAAAAAGAGTGGCTTCAGGCGAATTTGGCGAACAAATAACTGTTAAGGGCAGGGATGAAATAGCAGAGCTGTCTGAAAGCTTTAATAATATGGTGGTTTCCCTTAAGAATCTTGAACAGATGAGACGTGACTTTATAGGAAATGTGAGCCATGAGCTTCGCACGCCAATTACAACAATTAAGGGTTTTGTAGAAGGAATCCTCGATGGAGTAATTGAAGAAGAACGCCAGGCTGAGTATCTGTCTATAGTCAGAGATGAAGTAAGAAGAATGCAAAATCTTGTAAATGACCTGTTGGATCTTGCCAAAATGCAGGGTGGCGAGACAAAGCTCAACATATCTGTTTTTGATGTAAATGAACTTGTCAGGCGTTGTGTAATTAGTCTTCAACAAATGTTTATAGAAAAGAATCTGGAATTCAATGCGGATTTCGAACAGGAAAAAATGCTTGTCAAAGCTGATAAAGAAGCTATTCAAAGGGTTATCATAAATCTGCTTCATAATGCAATTAAATTTACGCCTGAAAGTGGCAGAATAACAGTAAGAACATTATTGTCAAGAGATAAGGTAACTGTATCGGTGGAAGATACAGGCAAAGGAATACCCGAAAATGAGCTGAAAAATATATTTGAAAGATTTTACAAAACTGACAAATCGCGGAGCGAAGATCGGGCAGGAGTTGGACTCGGTCTTGCCATAGTCAAAAATATAATTATGTCTCACAATGAGACAATAAAAGTGGAAAGTAAAGAAGGAGATGGATCCAAGTTTATTTTTACCTTGCGTAGTGCATCACTTACTGACACATACTAATGTTAACATTTTATTCATAACTAATTAAAAAGTTTGGTTTAATATATATGTGGAAATATCTTAAAAAATATTGGAAAGAAAGGGGTAGGCAGTTTATGGATGATTACAACAGATATAATAATCCGGATAATAGCTGGAATTACACACCAAGTTCAAATCCTGACGAGTACACGTACTCTTACTATAAATATGATGACGACAAATATGAAGATTTAAAAACATCGTCATTTTATAACGAGAGCTATAAAAAGCCTTCAAAGGGTAAACTCAAAGGGCTTATAGTGCCCATGATCATTGTAGCGCTCATAAGTTCAATTTTGACCGGTGGAATTGTGGGGGCATATTTTACTTATATTATGCCGCAGAACAATGGTACCAGTTATCAGGGTAACAGCAACAGCAATCAGGTGCCTGTAAAGCAGATAGAGATAATTGACAAAACAGGTGATGTGACAATCGAAACAGCTGTAGCAGAAAAAGTGAGCCCTTCTATTGTAGGCGTGAGTGTTACCTATCAGACTTCTGATTTTCTCTTCGGGACCCGTCAGAACAGCGGTTCAGGATCCGGAATTATATACAGCAGCGACGGTCATATTATCACCAACAATCACGTGATTGAAGAGGCAATGCTTGGATCAAGCGGAAATAAAATAGCACCCGGGGCAAAAATACAGATTATACTTCCCAATCAGGTAGATAGACCTTATGATGCAACAGTAATCGGTCGTGACAGAAGAACTGATATTGCAATTCTGAAAATAAACGCATCGGAGCTCCCAGCGGCCGAGTTTGGAGATTCAGACAAGGTTAAGGTAGGAGAAAAAGCAATCGCAATAGGTAATCCGGCTGGACTTGAATTCATGGGTTCTGTTACATCGGGAATCATAAGTGGACTTAACCGTGAAGTTAAATTTGATGACGGCAAATCTCTGAAACTTATTCAGACTGATGCGGCAATAAACCCGGGCAACAGCGGAGGAGCTCTTTTAAACGCGAAAGGTCAGGTAATTGGAATTAATACTTCCAAAATTGGTGGAGTTAACTTTGAGGGGCTTGGATTTGCAATTCCTTCCAATGATGCCGTAGCAATAGCTGAGAGCCTGATAGAAGACGGATATGTTAGGGGCAGGCCACAGCTCGGTATTACGGTCGATACCCGGTTTAATGCGAGCGTAGCAAAGGCCAATAATGTTCCTGAAGGAATTCTGGTATATACGGTGGAACCTTTAAGCGGAGCTTATAAGGCAGGTATCAGAACCGGTGATATAATAACGAAGTTCAATGGTGTGGAAATAAAGACCTTCGAGGATCTTGAAAGGGAAAAGAATAAGTACAAAGCCGGTGATACAGTTGAAATAACACTTTACAGACTGCCTGATAAATGGCCGTATGATAAAGGAGAGTATATGACAGTAAATGTAGTGCTGGGGGAAGACAAAGGTTAATGTCTTCAAGCACGAAAGGAGTGTTGCACTTTAAAAAGTGCGACGCTCTTTTTTTGTTCCTGTAAGATGGAATTTTGAAAATAAATCAGGCATAATTTGAAATCTTGTCCAGAAGCTCTTCCTGTATTTTATTAAGATCAGCCAAGTTCATATTTTTTATATAATATCTTTCAAGTTCATCGTGGGCATTCTTTGCCTTTGCGATGTATCTGATTGCCTGCTGCATTAATATTTCGGTATTAGTACAGTTGAAATTTAATTCATCATTTGCTTCATTAATTCTGGACGGGTCATAAAACTGTCTTAAGTCATATGTTGTACAGTTGCTGCTGTTTGGCTCGCTTATATCGTGATATACATTGGCTGTAATAATTGACACCTTAAGCTCAGGGATGATAAGGTGTTCAACCCGTTCAGGAGCCATTGGGCAGTAAAAGGCTTCTGTATAGAGACCCCTTATAAGGGCTTCTTTTTTTAAATATCCTATTATCTCACTTGTATTGCTTCCGGATGGTGCAGTTAATCTAAAAATTTTAGTTCCCGAGCAAAGACTGTCAAGGTTATCGGTAAAACCGCCAGGAGTTATTCCGCTTGCAAACATACGTCTTATTCTGCCATAGGTTTTGGAAGGCTGAATATCCTTAAATATTTCAGAAGCTAATTCATATGCAAAAAAAGACAGCTGTCCTTTATCTGCAGCATTGTCATATATGGTTTCGGTGTCTTTTTTGAGAAAACTTGCTGCTTTCAAATAGTTGTAGGCTCTGTTAAAATATCCTTTTACCTGTTGACTGACAGATATTATCTGATCTTTAAAGGATTCTAACCCTTTTTCATCCCAAAATTGGCCCAAATTGATTATTTCATCAACAACACCGGGGAAAACAGGATCTACTACATGGGGAGCAGTGCCGTCCAGAATAGCAATCTTTAGTTTTGGTATTACTATTCCGTCCAGGCTGTTATTATCACTGGAACAGCGCATGAATTCAACTTCGTAACCTTTTTTGGAGAATTCAAGTCCGACTTTCTTCATGATTGTGCTTTTTCCTGTTCCGGGACCGCCTTTTAAAATAAATATTTTTCTTGCCTCTAACGGTGAAATTACATATTCATAATAACTATAAAAACCTGCAGGCGTATTTCCGCCCGGATACATCTGCCTTATTCTGCCTTCGGACATTATAACACCTCAAATGCAAATTTACAGGTATAGTATATTTGCTGATTTATAGAATTATTCCTGATTGTTTTTTTTTAGATTTTCTGTCTTTAAATAATATTTTCAATCATTTATAATACATTTATAATATTTATTTAACCATATTAGCACTATATATCCTATACAAAGTTTTTCTTATAAAAAATTTTGATGGAAATGGAGATCAATATGGCAGTACGGAGATTATTTGTTGAAAAAAAATCAGAATTCAATTCAGAAGCTACAAATCTTTTGACTGAAATCAGGGATGTATTAAAGATTAAAGGGCTCGAGAAGCTGAGAATTCTTCAGAGGTATGACATTGAGGGAATCTCGGACGCTGATTATGAAAAAGCCAAAAACTTATATTTTAAAGAGCCATTCACAGATTTGATCCATGAGGAAGAAATCCAGCTGAATGGAAATGACCGGGTTATAGCAATAGAATATCAGCCCGGCCAATATGATCAGAGGGCTGATTTTGCAGCACAGTGCATTCAGTTCATATCCCAGAAAGAACGTCCCATCATAAAAGCAGCTAAAATATTAATTCTGACAGGTAAAATATCCGATGAAGAATATAATGTCATCGTCGATTACCTGATCAATCCCGTAGAGACCCGAATGGCATCTTTGGAAAAACCTGAGACTATCAGGGAGACATATCCTGAACCTCAAGATGTTCCTGTAATAGACAATTTTATTAATATGACAACAGAAGAATTAGAAACTTTAATGGAAGAACTGGGCTTTGCCATGTCTTTGAAGGATCTTGAATTCTGTCAAACTTATTTCAGGGATACCGAAAGGCGGAATCCTACCTTGACAGAACTCAGAATGATTGACACCTACTGGTCCGATCACTGCCGTCATACAACTTTTTTAACCGAACTGGAGGAAGTCCGGTTTTCCGATAATAAAACAGCGCAGAAGATTAAAGAAACATATGATTTATACCTTGATACCAGAAATACTGTATATAAAGATAAAGAAAAAGATATTACCCTCATGGATATAGCAACTCTTGCCATGAAATATTTAAAATCCACGGGGGATCTTGATAATTTGGATGAGTCTGACGAGATCAATGCCTGCAGTATTATCGTTAAAGCAAATGTAGACGGTAAGGAAGAAGACTGGCTTGTAATGTTCAAAAATGAAACCCATAACCATCCTACTGAAATTGAGCCTTTTGGTGGTGCTGCAACTTGTCTTGGAGGAGCAATCAGGGATCCTCTATCAGGCAGGTCTTACGTTTATCAGGCAATGCGTATAACCGGAGCCGCTGATCCACGTAAACCTGTTTCTGAAACACTGCCCGGAAAGCTTCCTCAAAGGGTGATAACCACAACCGCCGCCCGGGGCTACAGTTCCTATGGAAACCAGATCGGGGTTGCTTCCGGTCTTGTATCAGAAATATACCATGAGGATTACGTTGCAAAAAGAATGGAACTTGGGGCACTTGTTGGCGCAGCTCCCCGGTCAAATGTGGTCAGGAAAGCGCCGGAAGCAGGGGATATAATTATACTTCTCGGAGGCAGGACCGGCAGGGATGGCTGTGGTGGTGCTACAGGTTCTTCCAAGGAACATACAGAAGAATCATTGACATCCTGTGGAGCAGAGGTTCAAAAAGGTAATGCACCCCTTGAAAGAAATATTCAGCGCCTGTTTAAAAAGGCCCACGTTGCAAGGATGATTAAGAAATGCAATGACTTTGGAGCGGGCGGTGTTTCAGTAGCTATAGGAGAACTGGCGGATGGTCTTGACATAAATCTTGATGCCGTACCCACAAAATATGAAGGGTTGGATGGTACTGAACTTGCCATTTCCGAGTCCCAGGAGAGAATGGCAGTTGTAGTTTCTGCCGGGGATGCGGACAAGTTCATAGAAGAAGCCATGGCTGAAAATCTGGAGGCCACACCTGTTGCAGTGGTGACCGATCTGGGGCGCCTTCGTATGAAGTGGAGAGATAAAGTTATTGTTGATTTGAGCAGGGACTTTTTGAATACAAATGGAGTGAAACAGACAGCCTCGGTTAAAGTTACCGGAGCGAAGCTGGACGAAAGTCCCCTTAAAAATATTGACAAAGAAATCACAGATTTGAAAAGTGACTATAAAAATGCATGGATAAAGAATCTGGAAAGATTAAACGTATGCAGTCAGAAAGGCCTTGCACAGCAGTTTGACTCTACAGTTGGAGGCGGTACTGTACTTGCGCCCTACGGAGGTAAATATCAGCTTACTCCTATAGAGGGAATGGTGGCAAAACTCCCGGTTGAAAGCGGCGATACCACTACAGGAACCATTATGACATATGGCTATAACCCCTATATATCAAAATGGAGTCCTTACCATGGAGCTGTTTATGCAGTACTTGAATCTGTCTCACGTATTGTTGCTGTTGGCGGTGATTATAAAAAAGTACGGCTTACTTTCCAGGAATACTTCGAGAAACTGGGGAAAGATGAGGAAAAATGGGGCAAACCCTTCTCTGCACTTTTAGGGGCATTCCATGCCCAAATGAGCCTGAAACTTGCTGCAATAGGCGGCAAGGACAGTATGTCAGGTACTTTTGAGAATTTGGATGTACCACCTACGCTGGTCTCTTTTGCCCTTGCCCCTGCCGATATTACCTCTGTAATTACTCCTGAATTAAAAAGAGCAGGCAGTAAACTAATATTACTTCCTGTGATTAAAGATGAGCTCCTTCTGCCTGATTTTGAAAACCTGAAGGCAATGTATACAGTTTTGCATGACTGTATTTCCAGGAAGAAAGTATTGTCTGCCATGACCATAAAAATGGGCGGAATTGCTGAAGCTGTATCCAAGATGGCTTTTGGAAACAAGATAGGAGTAAAACTGAAGGATCTTGAGTTTGAAAAGCTGTTTGGAGCAGATTATGGTTCAATCCTTGTGGAAATACCCGGTCAGTATGATGAAGCCCAGTTGTTTGAAGGTATTAGTTTCGAGTATATTGGCGAAACAATTTCAGAGCCTGTTATAGAAAGCAATGGCACGGCTATGCCTTTGGATAATCTGTCTTCTTCATGGCAAAGCACGTTGGAAGACATTTTCCCTACAAAGGTTGAAAGTGAAGTATCAGAAGTTAAAAGTACAGAATACACTAAAGGTGTGGTAATTAAAAAGCCATCCGGAAAAATCCGTCCAAAAGTTATCATACCTGCATGCTATGGGACCAATTCCGAGCTCGATATTAAACGTAAATTTGATGAGGCCGGTGCAGACGCAGAGATTTTTGTAATAAGAAATCTTACCCCAGATGACATAACAGATTCCATCAATACCATGAAAAAGCTTATTGATGAGAGCCAGATACTGGTTATGCCGGGAGGATACAGTGCGACCAGTGAGACCGATGGTTCCGCCAAATTGCTGGCGGCTGTCTTCAGAAATCCTGTTCTGGCTGAAGCTGTTATGAACCTGCTCAATAAACGAGATGGACTTATCCTTGGTATAGGTACCGGTTTTCAGGTTCTTCTTAAACTGGGGCTTCTGCCTTATGGCGAAATCCGGCCGCTTGATGACAACAGCCCTGTATTTACATTGAATCCTTTGGGAAGACATATTTCTGCTATGGTAAATACTAAAGTTGTATCAAATTTATCACCATGGCTGTCCGGGACCAAAGTAGGGGAAGTTTATACCGTTGCGGTATCCAGCAGTGAAGGAAGATTTGTGGCAAGTGAAGCTTTATTAAGTGAGCTGGAGAAATCAGGGCAGATTGCTGCCCAATATGTGGACTTCAATGGAAATCCGTCTATGGATATTCAATATAACCCCTTTGGCTCAATGTTCGCCATCGAAAGTTTAACAAGCAGGGATGGCAGGGTTTTCGGGAAAATGGGACATAGTGAAAGATTTACAAAGGATACATTGATAAACATACCCGGAAACAAGAATCAAAAGATATTTGAGGCGGGGGTTGAATACTTCCTATGAGTCGTTCTACAAAATACTCGTGTCAGCATATAGTGAAGTTGAAGGATATAATTGGCGGGATTTTTTGTAAAATGTACTGTTTTACTTTTATATTGTTGCTGTTGCTTGTGATTGCCGGGCTTTCAGCCTGTACAGGAGGTTCTGTAACAGACAGTGTTTCTGTTACAGAGCCTTCTTTTGGCCAACAGAACATAGGTACAGAAGTCGGGTTTGACCATAATACAGAGGAAACAAATACAGGTGAAGTGTCCGGCACTGTATCAGAAAATTCTGAAACAGATCAATCTGAGTTTAATGTGGATTATGTTACTGAGCCGGCTCCGTCTTCTGGCCCTGAGCCAACACCGGTTCCTAAACCAACACCGGCTCCTTCACCTGAGCCATACCAGGATTCTGCTTCAAAGCCTATTGACGTATCCGGGATAGTGAATCCCTATGTACCGTATACATACGACCAGATGATTGCAGAAAGCCAAAAGCTTTTTGAGAAATATCCCGAAATAATTGCTCTTGACAGTATCGGCAGCTCTGTTGAGGGCAGGGAACTTCTGCTCATTAAGATGGGCACGGGTGAAAAGAAGATAATTCTTTGCGGCTCACACCATGCAAGGGAATATATTACAAGTTCCTATCTTATGAAGATGATTGAAGAGTATGCCAGGGTCTATTCAAGCGGTAGTAAATTCGGAAACTATGATGTAAAAAACCTGCTTGATCAGGTAACTTTGTATGTTGTTCCCATGGTTAATCCGGACGGGGTAAACCTTGTCAACAACGGACTTGATTCAGTAGCAGATAAAGAAGCAGTGCAGACAATGGCACTGGTAAAGCCGAATTATCGGGAATGGAAGGCCAATATTAATGGTGTGGATTTAAACCGCCAATATCCTGCACATTGGGAAGAAAAGTATGACAATGTAGGCGTGCCCGCATCAGAGAACTATAAGGGCACTGCCCCCGCAACTGAGCCTGAAGTCCAGGCTATGATGAAATTGACTGAAGAAAATGATTTTATACTTGCTGCCTCTTTTCATACTAAGGGTAATTGTATTTTTTGGGCCGATGAAGGCACTGTCGATAAGATACCCGGAGTTGAGGCTATGGCAAAAAGACTGGCGGCATTGACCAAATACGAGGTTCTGCCTGTTTCCAAAAAACCTTCTGTTTATGGAGCAGGATATGAGAACTGGTTCAGGATGAAGTTTAATCGTCCTGCTTTCTGCATAGAACTCACACCTCATAATAAAACAGATCTTCCCCATGATGATAAGAAATTTGACAGTCTTGTCTGGAACAATGCAAAGTATATAGGACTCTTTTTGGCCGATGAAGCTCTAAAAAGATGAATTCGGCCAAATTCCCGATTCTTAAATCTAAACATCAAATATCCGCCACATTTTCATATCCGGATTAAAAAATTATATATGTTTTACAAATTATAAAAATAGTAAACCATTTTTATAATTTGTCTACCTTGAAATAGTCATAATTATGTTATACTTCATTATAATAGCAAATCTTATATTCTGACTGGCAGCAATCAAATTATTCAACAGTTTCATATACTGGATAATCTGCTGATTATACAATTTTAACGCTATTTCACAGTCTTGCTGCTATCTTCTTGACAGTCTTATACGTCTTTCTGCGATTTTACCGCGCAAATTCACTACTTCTAAGTTCTCGCATAATATTTTGGACATTTGCATTTAAGGTGCATGAATTCTATTGACTGATTTCATTAAGCGAGGGGAAAATACATTTATTTTCCTGCATTTTGTCTGCAATTTTACAAGTTTAAAGGAGCATTCCTGTAATTAAAGAAATTTGAGGTTTGAACAAAAAGAGCCCCCTTGGTATAGTACAGGGTGTCAATGCATTGACCCCGAATTTAATAAAATACCAATGGAGGACTCAAAATCAATTATACTC
>JAAYMA010000049.1 GCA_012521615.1 Clostridiaceae bacterium
AGGCACCACCTTAATAACATCATAACCTTTTGAATAACTAAATTCCAGCACAAACTTTTATCTGATTTGCAAAAGTAATTTCCACACTAACCTTCTTAGGGGTGGAATTTACTTTTTCGAATGAGGATTAAAACGACTTATTAAGAGTTTTTTCGTTTCATATTGACAAATTAGCTTTTTAAAAATATATTATAGGAGCAGAAGTTAGAATAAACTTCTGCTCCTATGATTTTCTCTTACAAAACCTTAAGTAGTAATACTTAAATTACAGGTTTTTTTATTATAAAAATAAATATCTCATCCTGAGGGGGGCTTTTTAATGTACGGTTTTATTATTATTGCTGTTTTGTTTGCTTGTGCTGTTGCTGCATACAATTTTTATGCAGTAAAGAAAAGAGACAGCGGCACAGAACTCATGACTGAAATAGCCGGTGCTATTCAGGAAGGAGCAGACGCTTTTCTTAGCCAGGAATTCAAATTAATTTTAAAAGTGGTATCGGCATTGATTATCATACTGGCTGTTGTTGTATCATGGTATACAGCGGTAGCATTTTTGATTGGAACCATTATGAGCTGGGCTGCCGGTATGGTCGGAATGAAGATAGCCACTACCGCAAATGTCAGAGTCTCCAATGAGGCCAGAAAAACTAAAAATCTTGGTGCTACTCTGAAAGTAGCATTCCAGGGTGGCAGTGTTATGGGACTTTGTGTTGGTGGTTTTGCACTCCTTGGTATTCTGATCGTATATTTAGTTTTTGGCAATCTTTTAGGACAGTTATCTTCTGAATCTCTTGTAATCACAACAAACTGGCTGGGTATCAGCTTTATTCCATTTACCATGACTGTTTCGGGTTATGCACTTGGTTGCAGTATTATAGCCATGTTCAATCGTGTAGGCGGCGGTATATATACCAAAGCTGCCGATATGGGTGCTGACCTTGTTGGAAAGACCGAGGCCAATATACCGGAGGACGATCCGAGAAACCCGGCTACAATAGCTGATAATGTAGGGGATAATGTGGGTGACGTAGCTGGTCTGGGTTCAGACCTTCTTGAGAGTTTTGTAGGTTCGATTGTTGCAGGTGTAACACTGGCGTGCTATATGTACTATACCCAATTGCATGCTGCAAATCCTGTTTCTGAGAAGCTTGCCTCCAGATTGATTCTGTATCCTGTTGTGTTTGCAGCTATCGGAACCATAGCAAGTGTTATTGGTGTGCTCTATTTAATTCTTAAAAAAGTTTCCAATAATCCGCATCGTGAGCTTAATATTTCTACATGGACCGCGGCTTTTCTTACTGTAGTAGGTGGGGGCTTTTTAACCTATTTTATGTTTAACGGTATGGATGTCGTAGCAGCTAATTTCAGAGTAGGTGCACTCTCGCCATGGTTCTCTGCTGTGCTTGGTATTGTAAGTGGCATTTTGATAGGTATGCTCGCAGAGTATTATACAAGCGATAATTTTAAACCTACCAGGGAAGTTGCTAAAGCATCACTGGAAGGACCGGCTCTTACTATAACCAAAGGTATGGCAGTCGGAATGTCTTCCACATTTGCTCCTGTTGCAGTTTTGGCTTTTACAATTATTGCAGCCAATTACTTTGCCGGTATCTATGGTGTTACTATGGCGGCTATTGGTATGCTTTCCTTTGTGGCTGCCACAGTTTCTGTTGATACCTATGGACCAATTGCTGATAATGCCGGTGGGATTAGTGAAATGGCAAAATTGGATCCTGAAGTAAGAAAGATTACTGACAAACTTGATTCTGTCGGAAATACAACTGCTGCAATAGGTAAAGGATTTGCCATAGGCTCTGCTGCTCTTGCTGCTCTTTCACTTTTGGCTTCCTTCATGCAATCACAGGCAGGTGCCGGAGACACTACAGGATATGATCTTCTGTTGAATATTATTGATCCACTTGCTCTGGCAGGTGTGATTTTTGGAGCTGCGCTTCCTTACTTCTTCTCAGGTCTTTTGATTGATGCAGTGGCTAAGGCAGCCGGAAAGATGGTTGAAGAAGTAAGAAGGCAGTTTAAAAAAGATCCAAAAATTCTTACCGGCGAATCCCGTCCGGACTACAAGACTTGTATTGAGATATCATCAGCAGGTGCGCTTGCTGAAATGAAGACTCCTGCCTTTATTTCAGTATTGACTCCTGTAATATGCGGATTTATATTTGGAGCTAATTTTGTTGGCGGGCTTCTGATTGGTACTACTTTGTCAGCTATTATGCTTGCTCTTTATACAGCCAACGCAGGCGGAGCCTGGGACAATGCTAAAAAGTATATCGAGACAGGAGCTATCGAAGGTAACGGAAAAGGCTCCGAGACACATAAAGCTGCTATTATAGGCGACACTGTCGGTGATCCGCTTAAAGATACTGTTGGACCTTCACTGGACATCTTTATTAAGATTATGTCTGTTGTATCACTTATAGCTGTATCTTTCTTCGGTAAATATAATCTGATTGATTTGCTTAAAATAACAATTAAATAGCAAGCTGATCAATATCAATCCATAAAAAGCGCAGGCAAAAGAAAAGCATAAAAACGGGACAGGTGTCGGATACCTGTCCCGTTTTCAATCTTGTTGGGTTTTATCGGAAACCTGATGGCAGATATTGTTTTAAATTCAGGTTGGATATGAGGGCGCCAGGTTCTCCACCCCAAGAATCTTCAAACACCAGTGCTGATAAAACTGACATGTTTCTGTAAACCTATAATATGTTCGTCATCATCTGATACCCTTCAATGACACCTCCTGACACAGGGGGCAGACCCGAGCCCAGAAAGCATGACCTGAATACGGAGTTTATCCCGTATTTCATCCTGAGTCTGTCAATTGTATCATCAAGTTTTTTCTTTTTTTCGTTGTATCCTTCAAAAATACTTATTTGCAAAAAATCGCAGGGTACCAGATCTGAAACCCTTATGCCCATTCCGCGCAGAGGTTTGCCCGACCACATCTCGCCCATTAATCTGCCTGCAATCTGGTAGATTTTCATTGTATTATCGGTTGCCATAAAGGTTTTGCACTGGTGGCTAAAACGCTTCAGGTCGGTTCCGCGAAGGGTGACAGATACAAGTTTTGCGCAGAAGCCTGACTGTCTCAATCTCATTCCCACCATTTCACAAAGCGAGAGAAGTACTTTTAAGGCTTCCTCCTTTGAGTATATATCAAAAGGGCTGGTACAGCTGTTTCCTATTCCCTTTACGGGAGGACGCATGTCGGATGATACCACAGAATCTTCGATTCCATTGGCATATTTCTGAATAAGGACACCCCAGCTTTTTAAGTGAAAACGGAGAAGTTCTGTATCTGCCTGTGCCAGTTGACCAATGGTAAAAATATTTAACCTGTTAAGTTTAGGGGCAGTGGCATGGCCAACCCCATAGAGTTTTTTTACAGGAAGCGGCCAAATCTTTTCTTTCATTTCTTCTTCCGACAAGACAGCATGGACCATGTCCGGTTTTTTCAGGTCCCCGGCCATTTTTGCAAGAAGTTTGTTCTTAGCAATACCTATATTTACAGTAAAGCCAAGTTCATTTTTGATTCTCTCTTTCAGGATATGGGCCGCACTGACAGGATCCCCATATATTCTTTGCATTCCCGTATAATCGATAAAAGCTTCGTCGATGCTGAAAACCTGAACCTGGGGCGAAAATTCATGTAAAATTTCAAGCAGGGCATTATGGCATTGCATATAGAGATAATAATTCGGTGGCACTACTACCAGTCGGGAACATTTTTGACGTGCCGAAAACAAAGTTTCTCCGGTTTTAATGCCGTATTTTTTCGCAGGACCACTTTTGGCAAGCACAATTCCGTGCCTGCTTTCCTCGTCGCCACCTACAACCGATGGTATTTCCCGCAGATCCGTGGAATACCCGTGCTGTTTTCTGTAAGCAGCTTCCCAGCTTAAATATGCACTGTTGACATCTATATGCATTATGATTCTGTCCATACTTTCTGCTCCTTAAACAGTACTATTTCTATTTTATATACGAACATATGTTCTGTAAATAGAAAAAGTTTCATCAAAAAATGAATTGGTATTGGACACTGTTTTTAATAACTGTTATATTTAAACTATAAAATTTCAGCAAAAATAAACTCGAAAGAAGTGATATAATTGGTAAGTTCCACCTCTCTTATTTTCATGGTGTTTACAGCTGTAGTAACGACTTTGGGGCCCATAATTGCGGCAATAGTTTTTTACAGGAAACAAAAATATTATATTGGTTCTGTTTTTACAGGTGCGGCTGTCTTTTTTCTGTTTCAGATAGTACTCAGAATACCGATTCTCCAGCTTGTTCTTCCCCGGATGGAATGGTATCGGCATATGGTGGAAAACAGTTTGTGGGGATATGCTTTGTTCCTTGGCTTTACGGCCGGATTGTTTGAAGAGGTCGGCAGATACCTGGCGTTTACCACAATCTTGAAAAAACGTCTTGATTGGAAAAATGCCGTAGCTTTCGGAATTGGGCATGGCGGAATAGAATCCATTCTGCTGGTTGGTTTTACATATATCAGCAATCTGATGGTCTCTGTAATGATAAACAGCGGGATGTACGATTCGATGATAGCTCAGTATCCTCAACAGGAAGACGCCTTGATGCAGGTAAAGAACACTCTTGTTGAGACCCCTTCATACATGTATCTTTTGGGCGGGGCAGAGAGGATATTTGCATTCCTGATACATATCGGGCTGTCGGTATTAATAATGGAGGGAATCCGGAAGAAAAAAGGATTACTGTATCTGGGACTGGCTATACTCCTGCATATGGTTATTGATTCTCCGGTAGTTATTTTGTCTGGACTGGGAGCAGATATATTATTCGTAGAAATACTGGTTTTAATCTTTGCAATCATTGCTTTTTTATATGTCCGTGGACAGAGAAAAAAGGAGAATACCGAAAATGCTTCGGTGGATGACACGGATGTTTCTGCACTATAAGGCGGATGAAGCGGTAAAATATTTTCAGGACAATTGTTATAAGAAAGGATGATATAATGTACGAACTGTTAAAAGCAAGAAGAAGTATAAGAAAATTTCAGAATAAGGAAATAGAAAAAGAAAAGATTGATGCAATTCTGAAATCTGCTTTGCTGTCGCCTTCATCAAGGTCTTTGCGACCCTGGGAGTTTGTTGTGGTCACAGACAAAAAAATACTGCAGGAACTTTCAAAATGCAGGGAACACAGTGCTGGATTTTTAGCTGGTGCACCGGTGGGGATAGTTGTTATAGCTGATCCCGAAAAATGCGATGTCTGGGTGGAGGATGCTTCAATAGCTTCGATAATTATTCAGCTGGCGGCTCATAAATTGGGTCTCGGTTCGTGCTGGATACAGGTAAGAAAGAGAACTGCACCAAACGGTCAAAGAACAGGTGAGTATATAAAGGGACTTTTGGGGATACCTGAGAAATATGAGGTAGAGTGTATAATAGCAGTGGGTTATCCCGATGAAGAGAAGGATTCCTATACTGAAGCTGATTTAATGTACGACAAAATTCATTATGAAAAATATTAAGTATGATGTCGTGATACAGGTGTATTTTGGTTCTATAATAAATGTTGGGGTGCCGAAGAAAAATTCCGGTACTCCAACATTTTTTTATAAAAAAACAGAGCATGGAGTTGAAATCTCAAGTAAAATGAAATTGCGAGTCCCATTTTGAAAG
>JAAYMA010000050.1 GCA_012521615.1 Clostridiaceae bacterium
AGTAATAGGTGTTGTTGCCAATAAACAGAAAGACAATGAATATGTTCACACAATAATGGTTCTGGAAAAACTCATTGAGAAAGGTTTTGAAACCGTTATATCTCAGGATATAGATAACAGTATCAATTTGCCGGTACGATTTTCTGATTCTTTATATGAGGAATCTGATTTTGTCATATGCATTGGCGGTGACGGTACTTTTTTGAAGGTTGCAAGACAGGCATATGTTTTTCAAAAGCCAGTGCTGGGAATAAATAAAGGTACTGTCGGTTTTCTGGCTGAAGTAGAGGTAAATGATATTGATGAGGCAATTGACAAGTTATCAAGGCAGGAATACAGAATTGAGCCGCGAATGGTGTTAAAGGCCAAAGTATTCCGTAATGGTGAAAAGGTATATGAAGATATAGCCATAAATGATGTTGTGGTATCACGGGCGGCTTTGTCACGTATTGTAAATTTAAAGGTCTCACTTGATGACAAATATGTTGATACTTTCCCGGGAGATGGCATTATTGTATCCACGCCCACAGGATCGACCGGGTACACACTTTCAGCAGGAGGCCCTATTATTCAGCCTGATATGCGGCTTATGATTATTTCACCTATCTGTCCCCACAGTTTGTATTCCAGGTCTTTCATTGCCTCGGAAAAGAGAACTGTAAAGATCAATATGGATCACAAAGGGGAACTTTCAGCCATGCTCACCCTTGACGGGCAGGAAGGATTTAAACTTAAACTGGGTGATGAGGTTTATGTAGAGACAGCTGAAAAAGATGTGCTTTTTGCTTCGGTCACCAATTATAATTTTTATGATCTTCTGCGGGCAAAACTGCGTACAAGGTAATTTGCCGTGCATGCACCACAAATTTTATTATCAATAAAAAAGTTATGGAATGGGGTTTTTTTATGAAGTATAATCGCCATTCGAAAATATTGGAAATTATCGAAAAATACGAAATCGAAACACAGGATGAATTGGCAGAAAAACTCAGGGATATAGGTATGGATGTTACCCAGGCCACCATATCCCGGGATATTAAGGAATTAAGGCTTGTAAAGACACTTACAGAGGGCGGCAAATACAGATATACAGCTCTTCATTCCGAAAACAGCAGTGTTAATGACAGTCTCAGGGTTATAATGAAGGAAGCTTTTGTTTCAAGTGATTACGCCAATAACATACTGGTAATCAAGACCAAGCCCGGTATGGCCCAGGCAGTTGCTGCTACAATTGATGGACTTGGCTGGAATGACATAGTTGGCACAATTGCAGGGGATGATACCATTTTAATTGTCTGCAGGGCAGAAAAAATAGCTGAGGAGCTCATGGAGAAATTCACACGGATTGTGAAGGGAGTGTCCTGAGAGGAATATGCTTGTTCAGCTTCAAATCGAGAATGTGGCTATAATTGAAAAACTGATTATTTCTATGAGTAAGGGATTTAACGTGCTTACGGGTGAAACCGGAGCCGGGAAATCAATTCTGATAGATTCTTTGGGTGCTCTGCTGGGCTCTCGTATTTCCCGTGAACTCATACGTTCGGGGGCGAACAAGGCCACTGTGGAGGGCATATTCCTTTATGAAAACAATGAAATTGACACACTTCTGGAATCCTACGGGATAGAACCGCAGGAGGATGGTACACTGATTATCTCACGCACATTTACTGAATACGGAAAAAATATCTGCAGAATAAATGGTTCTCTGGTAACGGTGTCTGTTTTAAAAGAAATTGGGGAAAAGCTGGTGGATATTCATGGCCAGCATGATAATCAATCTCTTTTACGCCCTGAGACCCATATAGAAATTTTGGATTTATATGCAGGATCAGAACTTGAAAAAGTAAAAAATGAGTACAAAACAGTTTTAGAGGGTTACCGGGCTCTTAATAAGCGGCTGAAGTCTCTTACAGGTGAAGACAGGGAGAGGGAGCGTACAATGGATATGCTCAGATATCAGATAAAGGAGATTGAACGGGCCGGCATATACCCGGGCGAAGATGAAGAGCTCGAACAACAAAGCCGGATTTTATCCCATGCCGAGGAAATAATTTCTTCATTCTCAAAAGCATACAGCTGGATTTATGGTGACGACAGCTATGAGGAAAGTGCACTGGATAAAGTCAGTATGTCGGTCAATGCAATTGAGGAAGTAGAGAATATTGACAGTCAGTATGGCTCAATTTGCACTTCCTTGAGGGAAGTGGAAGAAAAACTAAAGGATATTTCCACTGAAATGCGCTATATCCGTGACAGTATAGAATATGATCCTGAAGTGCATAAGAGTATTGAGGAGCGGATCAGTCTCATTCAGGAACTAAAGCGCAAGTATGGCGAAACTATTGAAGAAATTTTAAAATTTCTTGATGAAGCTAAAAAAAGACTTGATGAAATGGAACGCAGTGAGGAAATTATAGAAAATATCAAAAAAGAAATTTGTGAAAAAGAAAAAATATTACATAAATTATGTGAAAAGATGAACGGGATAAGGAAAGAATATGGTAAGAAGCTTTCAGAGAATATAACCCGGGAACTGAGTGAGCTTGAAATGCCTAAAACCAGATTTGAAGTTATGATAGAATCCAGACCTGAAGATGGTTTCACTGAAGATGGAACTGATAAGGTAGAGTTTTTGTTCTCCCCCAATATAGGAGAGAATCTGAAACCTCTTTCCAAAATAGCATCCGGAGGGGAAATGTCGAGGGTTATGCTGGGCATAAAATCAATAATAGCTGATATTGATGCCATACCCACACTTGTTTTTGATGAGATAGATACGGGTGTCAGTGGCAGAGCCGCATCCAAAGTCGGTGAGAAACTCAAATCAGTTGCCAGAAATCATCAGGTTATATGTATCACCCACCACGCCCAGATTGCATGTCTGGCAGATAACCATTACCTCATACAAAAGGAGGAAAAAGCCGGGCGTACCCTTACAAATGTGGAGTGGCTTGATCAGCAAGGCCGGGAAAATGAAATTACCAGACTTCTAAGTGGTGAACATGCCACAGAAACTGCAAGAAATCTCGCACGTGAATTACTGAATCAAGTTCAATAATGGATTTAAAAAACGGGTTTGAAATTCAGAACAACATTAAATAAAGGGAGAAGAAAGATGATTGTTAAAAAGGCAGAACTTGTAAGGACAGCAGTTGAACCGGGCCAGTATCCCGATACAGGTTTGCCTGAGTTTGTTTTAGCAGGCCGTTCAAATGTAGGCAAGTCTTCGTTTATAAATGCTATGACCAACAGAAAAAATCTGGCAAGGACAGCCTCAACACCCGGTAAAACCCGGGTAATTAATTTTTTTAATGTCAATGATGAATTAATGCTTGTGGACTTACCGGGCTATGGCTATGCAAAGGTTTCAAAGAAAGAACAGCTGAAATGGGGCAGAATTATTGAAACATATCTGAATACAAGCAGTTTTATTAAAGGTATATTATTACTTGTTGACATACGCCATAAGCCTACAGAGGACGATATTTTAATGGCCAATTATATCAGGCAGACCCAAAATGATTTTATAGTGGTTGCAACAAAGGCTGATAAAATTGGCAGATCCAAATACAAAAAACATATTGATATAATTAAAAAAACGTTAAATCTTGGAGCTGAGGATGACGTAATACCTTTTTCAGCTGAGAAACGTTCCGGAATAGAAGATGTCTGGGAAAAAATAGAGACCATAAAGAATCGAGAGTGAAAATATGATTGCAGAAATTATTGCAGTGGGAACTGAGCTTTTAATGGGACAAATTGCAAATACCAATGCACAGTTTTTGTCCCGCAGGCTCAATGATCTTGGTATAAGTGTTTATTATCACAGTGTAGTGGGCGATAATCCCAAGCGGCTGGAAGACAGTTTAAAAATAGCTTTGGAGAGGGCAAATCTAATAATAACAACCGGAGGTTTGGGTCCTACTCAGGATGATATTACAAAGGAGACCATAGCCTCTGCATTGGGGTTAAAGCTTGTACTTCACGAGGAGACGCATAAAAATATCAGATGCTTTTTTGAAAGA
Source organism: Clostridiaceae bacterium (assembly GCA_012521615.1). Taxonomy (GTDB): domain Bacteria; phylum Bacillota; class Clostridia; order DSM-8532; family DSM-8532; genus DTU059. The sequence continues at coordinate 4,026 of JAAYMA010000050.1, forward strand.
CGCAACCGCAAAATGCAAAAAAATAATGAAAAACAGGCCTACTTGCCTGAAAACGGGATATTGATCCCCAATAATCAGGGAACGGCTCCGGGCTGCATTGTTGAGACTGACAACAAGATAATCGTCATGCTTCCGGGTCCCCCGAAAGAGCTTATCCCAATGTTTGAGGAAACAGTTTTTCCTTATTTTTCGAAGAAAACCGGTCAGATTATAGGCTCCAGACTGTTGAAAGTCTTCGGTATAGGCGAGTCTGAAATGGAAATGAGAATAGCCGATATATTGGAAAGTCAGACAAATCCCACTATTGCACCCTATGTACAGGACGGTGAAATTGTTATCAGGGTCACTGCCCGTTGCCATGACGAAGCAGAGGCCGAAAAAATGATAATGCCTGTTATAGAAAAGATCAAAGCACGTTTAGGTGATCTTATCTACGCCTATAACGGAGAAAATATGGAAGAAGTGGTTGTTGAACTCCTGAAGCAAAAGGGTGTATCCCTTTCTGTAGCCGAATCTTGCACAGGCGGGATGCTTAGCGCAAGAATAATAAATGTTCCCGGTGCATCGGATATATTTGAAAGAGGATACATAACCTACTCCAATTATGCTAAGATTGAAGAGCTGGGTGTCTCAAAAGATACTCTTAAGAAATACGGGGCTGTGAGCAGCCAGACTGCTGTTGAAATGGTAGAAGGTTTAGTTAAGAAAACCGGTACCAGGGCCGGGATATCAATCACCGGTATTGCAGGTCCCGGAGGGGGAACGGAGGAAAAACCTGTAGGTCTTGTATTTATAGCCCTGTACATTGATGGGAAAGTTGAATGCAGAGAGTTTAATTTAATGGGCGACAGACACAGAATAAGAAATGTGGCCAGTCTGAATGCACTGAATATGTTGAGAAAAAAATTGATTGAACTACAATAAATCACAGGAGTATATTATGGAAAACAATCAGGATACAGTAAGTAAACTTACCGGGGCAGCCGGTATTGTAATGATTGCAACTTTGCTCAGCCGTATAACAGGTTTTTTAAGATCATTGCTCATAACAACAAATATGCTGCCTCAGGGATACTCAGATGAATTTCTACTGGCTTTTACCCTTCCGGATCTGGTTTACGATCTTTTGGCAGGAGGGGCCATTGCCGCAGCACTTATACCGGTGCTTTCCACTTATATTGCAAAAGGCAGGGAAAAAACCGGCTGGAAGGCAATAAGCACTTTCATGAATTTAACCGTAATTATACTGATAGTTCTTGAGATAATTTTCTTTGTATTTACTGATGATTTACTGTCCATTCTGGCAGCAGGATATGAGGAAGGCAGTTCGGGCGATAAAGCCCTCCTCATTGACCTGACCCGTATACTTCTTTTGTCAGCACCCTTCATGATGATGGCAGGTCAGCTTAATGGAATTCTCAACTCCTATAAAAAATTTGCAGTAGCGGCTTTTGGACCTGTAATATATAACCTGTGCACTATTCTGAGTATTGCAGTCTTCGGTGCCAAGAGTGTTTATCTGACAGCCTGGGGAGTAGTAATTGGCGCCATGATCTTCTTTTTGGTACAGTTTTCAGCCTGTTTCAAGCACTTTTCACTGTACAGACCGAAAATTTATATAAAAAGTCCTGCGTTCAGGAGACTTGCAACTTTGGCTGTGCCTTCCCTCATTTCTTCAACAATTATAGAAATCAATCTGATTATCTCAAAGAGTTATGCTACATATTTCGATGAGGGCATGGTGACACTCTTGAACAGTGCCAATCGTACCTGGCAGCTTCCCCTGGGGTTATTTGCCCAAAGCATCGGAGTAGCTATTTTGCCAACTCTTTCTGAAAAGTTTGCATCGGGTAGTTATGAAAATTTCAAACATCTTTTATATAAGGGCCTGAGGGTAGTGTATATTTTATCCATGCCCACTTCAATCATCATGATTATTTTAAGCCAGGATATATTCCGTGCGATGTTCAAGTGGGGGGGCTTTTCAGAGGTAAATGTTTTCTATGGCGGGCTGTGCCTGATGGGTTATTCTGCAGCGTTGATTTTTGCATCTGTTATATCACTTATGACCAGGGCATTTTACTCCATACACAACAGCAAAACTCCTCTTTTATGCAGCCTTTTCGGTATAGGTGCAAATTATTTGTTCAACTACCTTTTCAACAGATTTAGCGATATTGGAATAGCGGGTACTGCCCTTGCCTATTCCATATCATCTTTTGTCAATATGATTGCTCTGATACTTGCCTTCAAGAGAAGAACCGGTGTTGATATTATCGCAGAGAATTTTGGCTTTATGGGCAAGGCTCTGGTATCGGTTACGGCATCGGGTGGAATTACCTATATTCTTTCTGTCCTGATCCGGCCTGATATTAATTCAAAGTTCAGTCAGGTAGCTGCTCTGATTTTACCGATGGCAGCAGGCCTGGGAGTCTTCTGGCTTATTATGGGCAGGTTGAAAGTACCTGAAATAAAGTATGTTAATGAACTTTTCCTGTCACGTATTAAAAAAGTTGTTCAATATATAACATAATGTAAAAAAATAGCACTAAAATATCTTGACGCTTAAAAATTTCTGTACTATAATAAGAACAAATGTTCGATAAAGGAGGGTTTGCCGCAAGGCATGCTATGGACGAAAAGAAAAAAGCATTGGAACTGGTGATGAGCCAGATAGAGAAACAATTCGGTAAAGGCGCGGTTATGAAGCTTGGTGAGGTGTCCCATGTAAGTGTTGACGCAATTCCTACAGGAGCACTTTCATTGGATATTGCACTGGGGGTCGGGGGATTGCCCAGAGGCAGAATTATAGAGATATATGGCCCTGAATCATCGGGTAAGACTACAGTAGCCCTCCATGCTGTTGCTGAAGCGCAAAAGGCCGGTGGAGAAGCAGCGTTTATTGATGCGGAGCATGCTTTGGATCCGGTTTATGCCAGAAATTTAGGTGTTGATATCGATAATCTTATTGTTTCTCAGCCCGATACGGGGGAACAAGCGCTTGAAATAACTGAAGCTCTTGTCAGAAGTGGAGCTATAGATATTATTGTTATAGACTCGGTTGCTGCGCTGGTACCGAAAGCTGAAATTGATGGTGAGATGGGTGATCAATTTGTCGGGCTTCAGGCAAGGCTCATGTCACAGGCTATGAGAAAGCTTTCGGGTGTTGTAAGTAAATCAAAGACAGTCGCCATTTTCATCAACCAGCTTCGTGAGAAAGTTGGTGTAATGTTTGGGAATCCTGAAGTTACGCCTGGCGGTCGTGCCCTAAAGTTTTATTCTTCTGTACGCCTTGATGTAAGAAGGGTTGAAACAATCAAGGAAGGGACCACCCCTGTGGGCAACCGTACCAAGGTTAAGGTTGTTAAAAATAAAGTGGCTCCTCCGTTCAAAGAGGCAGAGTTTGATATTATTTACGGAAAAGGGATCTCTAAAGAAGGATGTATCCTTGATGTGGGAGTCTCATTGGATATTATCAAAAAGAGCGGTTCCTGGTTTTCATATAATGATCAGCGAATTGGCCAGGGTCGTGAAAATGTAAAAAAATATCTTATGGAAAATCCGGAGTTGACAAGGGAAATTGAAAGTAAAATTAAAGCTGAATATGAAAAAGCATTTTTAAACAGTATCGAAGCCCATGTGGCTGATGATGATGTAGAATAGGAAGAATTTTTACATAGCTTTCTGTTTTTTTGCGGAAAATACAGAAACCTGTAGTCCAAAGCCTGTCTATCTTATAGACAGGCTTTTTCAGTAATAACCGCATAATGCACCTTTTATATTGACGCCCGCGACTTTACTATACCGGATTATTTCGTTATACTTGAATTTGAGATATGTTGATATTGACTCTATTTTTTATTAAATCGCTCGTTCTTTATGTTGTTTTGCACAATTTATGCCTTTGTCAAACAAGGAGTTAGGATCGGGGATAAATAATGAAATATACTTATTCGGCTTTAGTGTTAGTTCTCATCTTGCTTATTGGAATGCTTATCAATATTTTCATTGCTCATGACAATGAAAAAAGTATGCCTATAATACAAAAAGATCCAGCGTATCATTTTATGATAGTTACCCGGGACAATAATGACCCTTTTTGGCCCAGGTTCAAGGAAGGAGCTTTGGCTTCGGGGTTGGAAAAGAATATTTTTGTAGAGTTTATTGATATTCCTCATAAAGATCCGGCACTGATTGAAAGGGTTGTTGACCGGGCTGTTCTTTCCCAGGTGGATGGCATAGCGTTTCAGCCTTATGATGTGGAGATAAGTTCAAATGCTGTGGCTAAAACAATGGAAGCAGGCATAGCAACCATAGTTTATGAAACTGATGTTTACTATATACCGGATGTACCTACAGTAGGCTCAAACAGCTACGAAATAGGGTATACAGCCGGTGAAATGGCAGCAGCAGTTTCAGGCGGACAGGCAAAAATAGCTTTAATAGTCAATGAACCCGGGATTGATGATCCCAAGCAATACAATAACATCAAACTCCAGGGGCTTCTGGATGCCATATCCCGGTATCCTGAAATAACGCTGGAACGCATTTACAGTTTGAATACCAAAATGTTTGAAGTTGATAAATTAACCATGTCCATGCTTGCTGAGAATCCCGGCATTAACCTAATAATCTGCAGTGACGGGGAAAATACACCGGGAGTTGCCCAGGTTGTTATAGATATGGGCAGGGTGGGGGATATCAATATTATCGGTTTTGGAAGTATGCCAAAAACTATAGAATATATTAAAGAAGGTGTAATTTATGGAACTATAGTGGCTGACAGCTATGAAATTGGCTACAACACTGTAACACAACTTGCTGATATGTGTAGCGGCAAACAGATAAGTGAAGTATTGAATTCGGGGATATATACTTTTACGTCAGAAAATATCAGCGATTATAATTAAGTTTTCTCCAATGATAAATGGTGAAAAAGATGAACAGATTCAAAAGTGTGAAATTCCGTACAAAATTAATAATATTTTTTCTTTTGGCCATCCTGGTGGTACTTCTGGCCTCGGTATATAATTACTTTTCTCTTCAGATGTTAATCAAGGATACTACTGAGATGTACGAAAAAACCATGGAGCTAATATCCATTTACAGATTGCTCGGCTACTTTCAAAATGAAATTGAAACATACCTTTCAACCAACAGTTCCGACAGCCTTATTGCATTTTACGATTATATGAATGAAATAAGGGGATTGGCAGACAGCCTTATAAGTAATGTTGTTTATACCTCTGAAGGAATTAAGAGCAAAAATGTAGGCAATATGATCATCAATTATTTAAGACACGGGGAAGAAGCCATTATAGCAAAAAGAGGCCGTGATATTGAAGGCTACACATCCTATTATGAACGTACAGTGAAAGAAAATAATGAAATAATGCGATATATAGAAGAAATAATGAGTTATGAGCTTATTGATACTTCGGATAATTATGCTGTCATATCCAGAAGAATTCAGTTCGCTACAAAATTCAATAACTTTCTTATTGCCGGTGTAATTGTTTTTGTTACAGTCATGATTTTAAGTTTTTCTTTTCAAATCACCAAGCCCATTACAAAATTAGCCTCCTATGCAAAAAAAGTCTCTGCCGGGGATTTCGATGTGGAAGTTCATTCTGACAGCCATGACGAAATCGGAATTCTTTATAAGGCTTTTAACAGAATGGTTATCAGCATCAAAAAGTATATAGGTGAGATAGAGGAAAAAGCAAGACTGGAAAAAATCCTTAATGAACAGCAGCTAAATAACCTTAAAATGAAAAATGCGCTGAGGGAGGCAGAGCTGCTGGCCTTGCAGTCGCAAATAAATCCCCATTTTATTTTTAATACTATAAATATCGGAGCTAAAATAGCAATGCTTGAAGGGGACATGAAAACATGCACCTACCTGGAAAATGCTGCTGATATTTTCAGATATAATTTAAAAGGTCTGGATTCTGCTGTTGAACTGAGAGAAGAGATTGAAAACGTAAAATCCTATATTTATCTTTTACAGACCCGTTTTGGTGATACTGTCAATTTCAATATGGAAATCGGGGAGGATGAAGGAGCTCTCAATATTATAGTTCCCAGAATGATTTTGCAGCCAATAGTTGAAAATGCTTATATACATGGAATAAGCGAAATGGAGGAAGGCGGTGTAATTACCCTTAAGGTCTGCAGTGACGCAGAGAATGTCTATGTGTATGTAATAGACAATGGGAAGGGCATGAGTCAGGATAAAATAGATGAACTGCTGGGAGGTAAAAACGACCAGGAAATAAATTTATCTCTTTCTTCCAAAACCGGACACACAACCGGAATAGGTATAGACAATGTAATAAGACGGTTGAGATTGTATTTTAACAGGCATGATGTATTGGATATTAAATGTGAGTCCGGACTGACCAAGGTTATCTTCAAACTTCCTAAAAACAGACAACAGGAGGAGCAAAATGTATAGGGTGCTTATTGTGGATGATGAACCAATTGCCATAGATGCGGTGGAATACATAATAAAAAACAATCTCGAAAATCTGGAGGTCGGAGGAAAAGCCAGATCGGGCAGGGAAGCCATTGAAAAAGCTTATAACATCAGACCGGATATAGTTATTATAGATATTAAGATGCCTGGGATAAATGGGCTGGAAGCAATCCGCAAGATAAAGGAATTCAACCCTGATGTCTATTTCATCGTTATTTCTGCTTACGACTTTTTTGAGTACGCAAAGGAAGCCATGTCCCTTGGTGTTGTGGAATATCTGGTGAAACCTGTCAAGGAAGCTAAGCTTGTCGAGGCACTTAAAAGAGTTATGGAAATTATTTCCCAAAAACGTAAAAGAATCAGCAGAGAACTTGAACTGAAAGAAAAGCTGGAAATAATCATTCCCACTCTTGAAAATGGATTTATCCATTCCATATGTTCGCATGAGAACAACACAGAAGAATTAATCAACTTCAGCCGCTTATTTGAGCTTGAAAACAAAGCAGGTTATGTAATGGCCATAGAATTTGGTGACAGATTTCAAAGCAAAATCAGTGCAAGTGTAAAAACTCAGAACCATTACGGCAATTGGCGTGATATACTTAAATCGATGTGTAACTGTATAGTCGGACCTCTTATGTTTAACCGTATAATAACCTATATCATCAATGATACTCAGGATGATAGTTTCTCGGTGAAGATATCAGCCGTCAGACTTGCCGAAGAGTTTGCAAATAAAGTGCGTAACAGTTTTGGTGACGTTTTGATTGGAATCGGAAGATGTTATGAAAATGTGGTGAATGCAAAAAAATCCTACAGTGAAGCTATGCAGGCACTGCAATATTTAAGCCGCAGTTCAGATTTTATTCTCCATATTGACGATGTAATAGTAGAGTTTGATAAAGAGCATGAAATAGATAAGGAAATAGAGCGTGAAATTAATGAAAAAGTGTCCAGAGGCGATGTAAATTCAGCATTAGTTGCATTTGACAGAATATTTGATGATATTGTGCCTGATACTTCCGGTCTTGACGAGGCCAGGGACAAATGTATTTTTATTTTGGTAGAGCTGTCAAAACGCTGGGATTATATCAGATATGATTTCAGGAAAGTTCTTAAGAAAATAATTAATGCGAATAATTTAGATGAATTAAAGAATATTCTTAGAAGATACATTGAAAAAACTACTGAGAAAGTGGCTTTAAGCCATCAGGAAAAAGTAAATTCAATAATTGCCGCAGCAGATGAGTACATGCTGAAAAACTATGCAAAAGATATTACACTGGAGGATATTGCCCGTGTAGTAAATTTAAGCCCTTACTATTTCAGTCGTTTCTACAAGGAACAAAGCGGGGTTAACTTCATTGACAGGCTAACTGCTATACGTATTGAAAAAGCAAAAGAATACTTTCAAAATACCGATTTGTCTCTGAAGGAGGTTTCAGGACTTGTCGGATATCAGGACCCGAATTATTTTTCCAAATTATTCAAAAAGACTACTGGGTATACTGTCACCGAATATAAGGAGATTTATAGAAAGTGAGGTTGGCATATGAGTACCTTCGCCCAAAGAGTTCTTAAAGTTGTACTCATGCTGATTTGTGTGATGTTTTTGTGTTCATGCAGACAGCAGGGTTCGGCTGAAGAGACGGACACAGGCAGAAAACCGGTTATAGGATTTTCTCTGGCGACTTTAAAAGAGGACAGATGGCTCAGGGACAGAGATATTTTCATTGCTAAGGCAAAGCAGGCAGGTTACGATGTGATGGTCAAACATGCCAACAACGACAGCCAACTTCAATTTGAGCAGGTTAATGATATGATAGCAGAAGGGATAGATGTTCTGGTCATTGCACCCCAGGACAGTGATGATGCGGCAAGGTGTGTAAATGCTGCCAAAAAGGCAGGTATCCCGGTTGTATCCTATGATCGTCTGGTCCTGAATGCCAATGTTGATGCATATGTTTCTTTTGATGTTGTAAAAGTAGGGCAACTGATGGCCGAAGCCCTTGTCAGCGAAGTACCCGAGGGTGGTTATATCATAGTTTGCGGTGCTGAAAATGATCACAACAGTAAACTTTATTATTCAGGGTATATGTCAGTGCTGTCCAGGTCGAAGAATGCACAAAAAATAGATGTTATTGCAGAGACATGGGTTGAGGACTGGAGAAGAGAAGGGGCCTTTGACTTTGTCTCCAAAGTACTGAGAGAAAACGGGGATAAAGTGCATGGGATTATTGCCGGAAATGATTCGTTAGCCTGGGGGGCCATTGACGCCATTTCGGTAGCGCGCCTGACGGGCAAAATCAAAGTAGTAGGTCATGATGCCGATCTTGCGGCTTGTCAGCGGATTGTGGAAGGTACTCAACTTGCAACAATATATAAACCTATAAAAAACCTGGTTGAAGCAACGCTGGAAGTATGTGATGCACTGTTGAAAGATGAACCGTTCTCATATAATCGTACAATTAATGATGGTACATATGATATCCCATATGTAATGCTGGATGTAATACTGGTAACAAAGGATAATATAGATGATACAGTGATAAAAGATGGATTTCATTTAAAGAAGGATATTTACAGAAACCTTGATGAATAGAGGATGAAAATACGGGAAGTAATTTTTTGCTTCCCGTTTTTTTTTACAGCAAATAATTACAGATTTGATAAAAGCAAAAAAAAGACAGGTAATTTTGTATTATAAACCAACAATATATTTTATTGTTAATCATACCTCCTTCAAATATGATAAAACTATCAGAACAAAATACTATTTGAAGGAGGAACCCCAATGAAAAAATTTATTGCATTATTACTGGTCCTGACAATGACACTTTCCCTGGTGGCCTGCGGAGGGAAGGCAACACAGACTGAACAGACAACTGACCCCTCAAATCAGCAAACTGATGTATCTGACAAATCAGGCGACAGTAAGACAGTTGACATCGGCATAGTTCTGCCGACTAAAGACGAACCCAGATGGATTCAGGACGAGACACGCTTTAAGGATGCACTGAGATCGACAGAATATAGCGTTGAAGTTCTTTTCAGCCAGGGAGATTCTGCAAGGGAGAAACAGAATGTTGAAGCCCTGATAGCCAAAGGAATTAAAGTTCTGATCATATGTGCCCATGACGGTGCAGCTGCAGCTGCTGCCGCTGAAGCTGCCAAAAAAGAAGGCGTTACAGTTATTGCTTACGACAGACTTATAAATGGTACTGATGCAGTAGACTATTATGTAACTTTTGACAGTGTTGCTGTAGGTGAAGCCATGGGACAGTATCTTGCTGACAGAGCTGAAGGTAAAGGCAATCCCCTTTATCTCTATGCCGGTGCAGCTTCTGACAACAATTCATTCCTGTTCTTCGAAGGTGCATGGAATATCTTACAGCCCAAGATAGCTGATGGTACTTTTGAAATCAAAAACTCCAGTGAAGCTGTGGCACTTCAGGACAAAGCTACATTAACCCGTGACGAAATGGCCAGAATTATCGGACAGGTCACAACCAACTGGGACTTTAACGAAGCTAAGAACAAGGCAGAAGCTCACTTGACAGCTGTAGGAAAAGAAGACAAAGGTGACGTGTTTATTCTTGCTCCTAACGATGGAACAGCCAGATCAATTGCTGACACCTTTGCTGCTGACCCGGATGTAACAAGCTATGTAGTTACCGGTCAGGACGCTGAAAAAGCTTCAGTCCAATACATAATAGACGGTAAACAGTCTATGACAGTGTTCAAGGACGTACGTACACTGGTTAACGATGCAATCAATATGGCAATTAGCGTGTTAAAGGGCAATACTCCTGAAACAACAGGAGCATACAACAATGGGGTTATCGATGTAAAAGCTAAGCAGACTGACGTAATAGTAGTTGATAAAGATAATGTAAAAGCCGCGCTGATAGACTCAGGATATTATCCTGCATCTGACTTCACAGGTCTTGATTAATAGTAGTTATCAAGAGGGGATAGTATATAACTACTATCCCTCTTTCGTTTTGGACATAGGTTTTATAGCTTAAGATTAAGGAGCGTTGCTATGGAAAAGTATATTTTGGAGATGAGGAATATCTCTAAAGAGTTTCCAGGTGTCAAAGCTTTGGATAATGTTAACTTCAAAGTTAAAGAAGGAGAAATCCATTGTCTTGTAGGAGAAAACGGAGCTGGAAAATCTACTTTAATGAAGGTTTTGAGCGGAGTTTATCCTTATGGAACTTATGAAGGAGATATAATTATCAATGGCGAAGTTCAGAAATATATGGGCATTGCTGACAGTGAAGCGGCAGGAATCGCTATAATTTATCAGGAGCTGGCTTTGGTACCTGAGATGACTATATATGAAAATATATTTTTGGGAAACGAAATTACGAAGGGTTTGGCCATAGATGAAAATGAAACAATCAGAAAAGCTACAGAGATAATGAATAAAGTCGGTTTAAAAATAAACCCTTCCATGAGAATAAAAGACATAGGTATTGGCAGCCAACAACTTGTTGAAATAGCAAAAGCTCTTAGCAAAAATGTTAAAATTCTTATTCTGGACGAGCCTACAGCAGCACTTAATGAGATTGACAGTCAGAATCTTCTCCAGCTTATCAGGGATCTGAAAAAAGAGGGTGTAACCTCCATAATGATTTCACATAAACTTAAAGAGGTTATAGCCATAGCAGATACCATTACAGTTCTGAGAGACGGCAAAACCATATGTACAATGGATAATACCAATAACAAGGTAAAAGAAAATGAAATTATCAAGCATATGGTGGGCAGGGAAATTGACAATATATATCCGAAAAGAGAAAAGATTGAACCCGGTGAAGTGGTTCTTGAGGTTAGGAATTGGAATGTATATGATCCTAAACTCGGACGTCAGATCATACATAATGTCAACTTCAATGTCCGGAAAGGTGAAATAGTAGGCATCTCAGGCTTGATGGGAGCCGGCCGTACAGAATTGGCACTGAGCATTTTTGGCAATCCGAGAGGCTACAAAGTTGATGGCGAGCTTTATGTTGGCGGAACAAAACAAATGTTTAATCACCCAAGTCAGGCTTTTAAAGCAGGTATTGCTTATGTTACTGAAGACAGAAAAGGGGATGGACTCATTCTCATTCAGGATATCAAATCAAACATTACCCTGGCAAATCTTAAGGTTTTAGCAAGATTGGGAATTATCAATGAAAATGAAGAAGTTAAGGTAAGCAATGAATATAAGGAGTCTATTAATATAAAGGCGCCCTCTATTGAACAGATAGTTGGGAATTTAAGCGGAGGAAACCAGCAAAAGGTTTCATTGTGCAAAGCACTGTTTGCATCTCCTAATATTCTTATCCTCGATGAGCCTACACGGGGTATTGACGTAGGTGCTAAATACGAAATCTACACTATCATGAACAGGTTGGTACAGGAAGGTATGAGTATTATTATGATTTCGTCCGATTTACTTGAAGTCATTGGCATGAGCGACAGAATCTATGTTATGGCTGAGGGTAAGTTTGTCGGGGAAATCGATGCAAAAGATGCTACCGAGCATAACATTATGGAAATGGCCACTATACAGGAGGGATAATGATGACTCTGTTTCAAGAACTAAGACATCTGCTTAAGAAAAACATCAGAGAATATGGAATGTACATAGCATTGCTTGTGATTGTAATTGCCTTCGGGCTGGCAACTGACGGGCTTTTTATTTCACCCAGAAACATCAGTACCCTTTTAAATCAGACAGGCTACATTATGGTACTTGCTGTTGGTATGACTCTGATTATAGTCTGTCAGTACATCGACCTTTCAGTAGGTTACCTGGCCGGATTTTCAGGGGCGATAGCAGCAATACTTATGACACAATATGGTGTGTCTGAGTGGGTTGCTATACCTGTCGTAATGATATTTGGACTGATAGTCGGAATATTTAATGGTTTTCTGGTAGGTCAGCTGGGAATTCCGGCATATGTAGTCTCACTGGCAGGTATGTTTATCTGGAGAGGACTTCTGCTTATGGCGACAAATAAAACCGGAACGATAATTATTCCAAATAAGGGATTTAACGCTATAGGCAACGGGTTTATTCCTGATATTGTCGAGAATAATGAGTTTCATGTTCTCACCCTGATAATAGGTGCTTTGGGAATACTTATCTATATTATAAGTGCTATAAGAAACAGACAGAGCAAAATAAGGTATGGTTTTGAAGTACTGTCAAAACCATTGTTTATAATAAAACTCATATTTATTTCATTTATCATAGGTCTTTTATCATGGATCATTGCAGATTATAACGGATTATCCTGGACTGTTATTATCTGTTTATTAGTTGTAGGTATTTATCATTTTATAACTCAGAAAACTACTCTCGGCAGGCATATTTATGCAATGGGCGGAAACAGAAATGCAGCCCAGCTTGCAGGTATCAGTGTAAAAAAGATTACATTTATTATTTTTGCGTCGATGGGTATGCTGTCTGCAGTATCAGGAATTCTGTATACTTCGAGATTGCAGTCAGCCACAACTACTGCAGGTACAATGTTTGAACTGGACGCTATAGCTTCTGCATTCGTGGGCGGGGCCTCTGCAAGCGGTGGTGTCGGTAAGGTGACCGGTTCTATAGTAGGTGCACTTGTAATGGCGGCACTGACCAATGGTATGAACCTTATGGGTGTGGATATTTCATACCAGTATGCTATACGCGGAGCGGTTCTGGTCCTTGCAGTTTTCTTTGACGTAACAACAAGAAAGCGAGGTAAATAAATTCTGCATAAATAACAGCCTCCCCAGCTATGCCTTCCTGATTTATAGATTTGGAAGGCATAGTGTTATATATGATGAATGACAATAAAACTGTTTCATAGTCAGAGAGGCTTTTAGATGTAAAAGGGGGTATCGAAATGTTGTTTTCCCGAAAAGCCAGGAATCATGGCAAAGAAAAGATTTTAGAGAAAAACGGAATGGAAAAGACCGGCACAGTTCATACTCCCGTTATTGCTCTTAAAAAGAATTTGCTTAGAAGAACAAAAATACACGCACGCTTTATGGTTTCTTTCCTCATATTATCAATTGTACCTCTTCTGATAGTAGGACTGCTTTCGGTAAGAATGTCCGGATCAGCTGTTGAGAATAAAATAGAGTCTTATTCTTCGGAATTATTAAAATCAGCCGGGAATTATGTTAACCTTGAAACAGCACGTTATATAGGGATAAACAAGGAAGTGGCTCTTTCCGATCTGGTTCAGAAGGATCTGGTAATCATCGACAGAATGAATGAAATTTCTCAGAGGCAGACAGGGCAGTCCATCGAAAGGTATTTGACAAACAAGTTTTTGACAGATGAAAAGGTAATTTGTTCTGTTATCATGACTGAAGACAGACTATTTAAATATGGAACTTCAAATATTTTGCAGAAATCAGAATGGGAAGAGATTTATAACAGGGTACTGGAATCGGGTGGCGGAGCCAAAGATTTCAAAACTCTCAGTTTATACAAAAAACTTGAAAATGCTGATTCTGTAATTTATGCAAATAATATTACCGATGCACTTACTGATGAGCATATTGGTGTAATTATTACCATTATTGATGAAGAATATCTTTTTAACAGTTTCCGGGATGTACAGATAGCAGAGGACTCAGAGGTTTTGGTAATTGACAGTGAGGGAGTGATTGTCTCCAGTACCAACAGGCAGGAAGTGGGATCTGTAATATCAGACACTGAATTAATAGAGCATGTCATAAATTCAGCAGAAAATCAGGAAAGTTTTCATTATGATGATTCGCTTGTATCTGCACAAAAATTGAGTCCTTCCGGATGGTATCTTATTTCTAAAATTCCGTACACTTATCTTTATAAGGAGTCAAGAAGTATTCAAAGTTTTGTAATTTTATTTATAATTATCAGTTTTATTCTGTCATTTATTGCTGCAACTATTATATCAGGCAGTATTTCCATCCCTCTGAAAAAGCTGGTCGAAGCAATGAAAAAAGCAAAAGAGGGAGATCTCACCATAAGTTCCAGAGATGATAACAAGGATGAAATTGCGATTCTGTTTTATAATTTCAACCAGATGCTGAGTAATATCAAAAACCTTATCATTAAAGTGCGAAACAGCGCCCAACAAGTGTTGGAAGGTTCTGCGCGTGTTGAGGTTTCTGCAGACCAGTCATTGATCTTTTCCCAACAGATAGCAGCCGCAGTCAGCCAGATAGCTGAAGGGTCGGCAAACCAAGCGGCAAATACAGTGGAAAGTGTTGAGTATATGAGCTTTTTGTCAAATGATATTCAAGAAGTTGGGAATATTATGGGAGAAGTATCTGAAAATCTATCAAAAACCCGGGATATGAGCCGGAGCATTCAGGAGCATGTGCATACTTTGAAGGAAAAGGCTCTTAAAACAAGTCAAATTACTGGCACGGTAGTCAATGGAATAATGGAGCTTAACGATGACATGGAAAGAATCGGTGAAGTTACTAATATGATTACTTCCATATCTGAACAGACCAATCTCTTATCCCTTAATGCAGCTATAGAAGCGGCAAGGGCAGGAGAAGCGGGCAGAGGTTTTGCTGTTGTGGCAGAAGAAGTAAAAAAATTGTCCGATCAGACCAAGGAAGCATCCCAATCTATAAGTAATCTGCTTGAAAAAATTCAGGATAAAGCTCAAAGTTCTGCAGAACAGGCAGCAGGAGCTATAAGAATAGTTGATGAACAATCAGAGGCTGTTAATATTGCCAATGAATCTTTTAGAAATATATTCGAGAATATGGAAAACATCTTCAGTCTCATTGATAAATTAGATCAATATTGCAATAAAATGCTGACTTCTAAAGAAAAATCAGCAAAGGCCATGGAAAATATATCAGCTTTATCCGAGGAATTTGCAGCAACTGCCCAGGAGGTATCAGCAAGTACAGAAGAAAATATAGAAAGCAGTGAGAAACTTGCAGAGTATGCGAAAAACATGAGAGCACTGGCTAAAGAGCTTGAACAGATGATACTGAACTTTAAAACTGAGATTTAAGTGCAATTGGCTCCGGTCCGACCGAAGATTAACAGCTTGAGACCTTTTTTCACCCTTTGATTGTGATATAATTAACCATAATAAGCGGAGAACGGGTGAAAATAATGGTTATAACATCTATTGAACCAATAAAAGATAAAAAAATGCTGAAGATTTTTATAGATAATGTTTACGCCTTCTCTATGCCTCAAAGTGAATATTCGAAGAATCCTTTACAGGAAAATCAGGAAATAACCGAGGAAGAGATTGCCAAAATTCGCCAGAATATACTTGTCCGGTCAGCAAGAGAGAGTGCGGTCAGGTTTTTGTTATCAAGGGACAGAAGTGAGGCAGAAGTTATTAACAAATTGATATATAAAGGTTTTGACAAAGATGTTGCAAAAGATGCAGCCCAGGCTCTGAAAGCAATTGGTTATATTGATGATGACAGGTTCGCCAGAAGATATATAGCAGAAAGGATAAGATTGAAATCATTGTCCAAAAAGGCTTTGAGATTAGAATTAAAGCGGAAGGGAATTGCGGATGAAATTATAGATGAGGCTCTCAGTGAGTTGGAAATAGAAGAGGAAGAAGTGGCTTTCAGAGCAGCCAGGAAGAAATTTGGCAAATATGATATCCGGGATGAAAAAATTCAGCTGAAAATAATGAGGTTTCTTTGTCATAGAGGATTTTCAATAGAAACAGGGAAAAAAGTAATTAAATATTTATTAGGCGATAAGGAAAATTATTACGCCTGATCAAAACATTGCATTGCAATATACAGTATTGAAATATCTCCAGAAATTAGTTGACAATTTCTTCCTTTAATTATACAATATTTTGTATAATATTGTATAATTTTGGAGAAGGGGAGTTTGTGCCATGAGGTTCACTAGTTTTTTAAAAAGTAATAAGGGGATCAATACTGTGGAAATAGTCATACTTCTTGCGATTATAGTAGGCATTGCAATAATATTCAAAAATGAAATTACCGAATTTGTCAAGAATCTGCTGGACTCTATTTTCAATAAACCTGATATAGTTGATCTTCAAAGCCAATTGATGAATATGCACATAATTTAAACACTGAAATATCAGTGTTTTTTTATTTTCAGGATTTATTTGAATTTAATTCAAATATTATTCTTTCTATTGCATACAATATGAAAATATAATATACTATTAACAGACCTTATTAGCTGGTAATAAAAATAAACTGAAAATAATAAAAATAATAATACTGATACGGAGAGATAAAAATTGAGCAGGGTTTCGACAGCTAAGAAAGAACGTCAAAATATGCTGATTGAAATACTTAATGCTGACCCGTTCCTTACAGATGAGGAGCTTGCAGAGCAGCTTAATGTAAGTGTACCTACTGTGAGGCTCGACCGTCTTGAGTTGGGGATTCCTGAACTGAGGCAACGAATTAAGGAAATGGCCTCCAAAAACCATAATAAAGTCAGGTCTATAAAGGCCAATGAAATAATAGGTGAGATAGTTGAGCTGAATTTGGGTGAAAGTGCCATTTCGGTGTTGGAAACTACTGAAGATATGGTGTTTTCCCAGTCCAAGATAGTCAGAGGCCATTATATATATTCCATGGCTGAATCAATAGCCATTGCTGTTATTGATGCAGATGTTGCCTTGGTAGGTGTAGCCAACATAAAGTACAAACGTCCTATATATGCAGGAAATAAGCTTGTGGCAAAGGTTTCAATCAAACACAAGAGACCCGGCGGGAAATATATTGTTTGGGTTATGATTTATAATAAGCAAGTTGAAGTTTTCAGGGGAAAATTCCTACTTGTAGAAGTTGATATTTAGTATATAATTGGAAGATAATATGTAATACGACGCAGTTAAAGCGAGTATAAGGAGCTGAAACTATTGAGGATATTAGTCGATGCAATGGGCGGAGATAACGCGCCGGAGGAAATAGTTAAAGGTTGTATAGAAGCTGTCAATAAAAAGGATGGCTTTGAAATTGAGCTATTAGGTGATGCTGAGAAAATAGAAAAATGTTTTTTGTCTGATACGGACAGATCCAGATTTATCATTACTGCTACCAGTGATGAGATTACCAATCTGGATAAACCCACCGAAGCCATTAGAAAGAAGCCAAACTCAGCATTGGTTGTAGGAATGAAAAAGATAAAAAACCAGTCTGCCCAGATATTTATTTCTGCCGGCAGTACAGGTGCTCTTTTAGCGGGTTCACTTCTTATCGCCGGGAGAATTAAAGGGGTATCCAGGCCTGCACTTGCCCCGGTTGTACCCTCCAAAAAAGGGCAGACAATGATAATAGATGCCGGTATGAATACCAGGATCAAGCCTATTAATTATCTTCAGTTTGCCATTATGGGTACAGAGTACATGAGATTCATGTACAACATAGAAAATCCCCGTGTAGGTCTTCTCAATGTCGGAACAGAAGAAACCAAAGGCGATGAGACTTTAAAGCAGGCATATGAGATTCTCTATAATTCCAGATTAAATTTTATAGGAAATGTGGAAGGTCGCGATTTAACAGATGGAAAAGTGGATGTAGTTGTATGTGACGGCTTTACAGGCAATGCCATGCTGAAGGTAATGGAAGGCACGGGAAGCTATTTCATGAACTATCTTAAAAAGACCTATTCCAGAAACATATTTGGGAAAATCAGTTACCTTCTTATAAAACGTGAACTTAAAAAACTGGCAAAACAGACAGATCCTGAAGAATTGGGCGGAACCCCCATATTAGGGGTAAATGGAATGATTTATAAATGTCACGGCAACTCAAAGGCAAAAGCAATAAAAAATACTATCCTTAAAGCCTGCAGCACGGCATGTACTTCGGTTCTTGACCAGATGAAGAACATCTTCCCCACTATGGAAGTAGGTGGATTATATGACAAAGCCCTTTAAGGTAGGTATAACAGGAACAGGAAGGGCTCTTCCTGAAAAAAGGCTTACCAACAGTGATCTTGAAAAGATGGTTGATACTTCCGATGAATGGATAGTCAAAAGAACCGGAATAAGTGAAAGGCGTATTCTTGACGAGGATATGCCTTTGTCTCAGCTGGCCTCTAAGGCGGCAAAAAATGCCATAACTGATGCAGGACTTGATGCTTCAGATATTGATTTAATCATTGCCACTACTGTAACACCCGACTATCTTAGTCCATCCCTGGCGTGTTCAGTACAAAAAGAAATAGGCGCGGAGAAAGCAGCAGCCTTTGATATGAATGCGGCATGCACCGGTTTTATATATGCTCTTAAGGTCGCTCAGGGGCTGATTATGAGCGAAGCATACAACAATGTGCTGATTGTGGCAGCTGAGGCTATGAGCCGCGCAACAGATTTCACCGACAGAAAGACCTGTGTACTGTTTGGCGATGGTGCAGGTGCAGTAGTTTTAGGCAGAGTGGAAGATGGTACCGGAATAGACAAAGTAAACCTTGGAGCCATAGGTAAAATGGGGTCAGTTTTGACAATACCCTGTTTATATATATCAGAAGAAGATAGGGCCAGGCGCAGCGAGGGAATGAAGCAGGTTGTCTGGATGGACGGAAGCGAAGTCTTTATTTTCGCATCCCGCATCATGAGTGAGGCGACAAGCAGTATTTTAAAAGAGACCGGTACAGATATCAGTGAGATCAAATATCTTTTCCCTCATCAGGCTAATATACGAATTTTACAAAATGCTGCAAAGAGGCTTGAAATGTCTATGGACAGAATATATTCAAATTTGAGCATGACAGGAAACATTTCAAGTGCAAGCATACCAGTTTGCCTTAATGAAGCATATGAAAAAAATATGCTTCAAAAAGGAGACAAGCTTGTTCTGGTTGCCTTTGGCGGTGGCCTCACATATGGCGCTTCTCTTCTGACTTGGTCCAAATAAATATTTTATTGTGGAGGTAATATGGGAAAAATAGCATTTATATTTCCTGGTCAGGGTGCGCAATATGTCGGTATGGCGAAGGAAATTTCTTCAGTATGCAAATCATCTGAAAATATTATTGACGAAGCCACCGATGCGTTGGGCATTGATATGAAAGAAATGCTCTTTGAAAGCAGCGAAGACACTCTTAAGATTACTGAGAATACCCAGCCGGCAATTCTTACAGCAAGTATTGCCTGTGCTCAGCCTCTTTTGGAAGCTGGGATAATTCCCGATTATACGGCAGGTCTGAGCCTGGGCGAGTATTCAGCACATGTTTTATCGGGGTCACTGAGCTTTAAGGACGCTGTAAAAATAGTCAGAAAAAGAGGCAAATTTATGCAGGAGGCAGTTCCTGTAGGCAAGGGCAGTACTGCCGCGATAATGGGGCTCGCAAGAGAAGATGTTTATGATATATGCAAACAGGCCGGAAATTTAGGTGTAGTTGAGCCAACCAACTTTAATTGTCCGGGGCAGATTGTAATAGCCGGTGAAAATGAAGCTGTTGATAAGGCCATAAAACTTGCCGGAGAGAAGGGTGCAAAAAGAGCAATTAAGTTGAATGTCAGTGCGCCATTCCACTGCAGTCTCCTGAAACCTGCAGGTGAAAAATTAAGAAAAGAGCTGGAAAGCATAAAGGTAAATGAAATGAAAATCCCTGTGGCCACAAATGTTACAGGTAAGATTATAGAAAACAGCAGCCAGATCAAAGAGCTATTGGTGAAACAGGTAAGTTCCTCTGTTTTATGGGAAGATTGTGTCCGGACCCTGATAGATCTGGGAGTTGACACTTTTATCGAAATAGGGCCGGGTAAGGTCTTGACAGGGTTCATGAAAAGGATTGACAGAAGTGTAAGAGCCTATAATGTTGAGGATAAAGAATCCTTAGACCGGACACTGGTTTCTTTAAAAGACAGCTAAGTACATACTTTCCTAAAACAAAGAAAAGGAAGTGAATTTCAGAATAATGGATTTTAAAGGGAAAACAGTTATTGTGACAGGTTCATCGCGGGGAATCGGCTATTCAATAGCTGAGGCTTTTGCAAAGCTCAATGCCAATGTGATGATGACCGGTACCACTGACAGTGTTTTTAAATCTTGTGAAACTTTAAAGCAAAAGGGGTTCAGTATTGAGGGTTTTGCCGGGGACATAAGCAATGCAGATAATGTTCAGGCTCTGGTAAATAAAACTGTCGAGACTTTTGGAACCATAGATGTTCTGGTTAATAATGCAGGTATTACACGCGACAATCTGCTAATCAGGATGAATGAAGAAGATTGGGACGATGTAATAAGAATAAATCTGAAAGGTACTTTTTTGTGTACCAAGGCAGCAGTCCGTTTGATGATGAAAAAGCGAAAAGGTTGTATTATCAATATTGCCTCGATTGTCGGACTTATGGGAAATGCCGGCCAGACAAACTATTCGGCCTCAAAAGCCGGAATAATTGGATTTACAAAGTCGGTAGCCAGGGAATTTGCATCCCGGGGAATTACTTGTAATGCAATTGCCCCTGGTTTTATAGAAACAGATATGACCAACAAACTTCCTGAGGAAATCAAGGAAAATTACCTGAAAAGTATACCGCTCGGCAGGTTTGGGACTCCTTCCGATGTTGCGGATCTGGCAGTGTTTTTGGCTTCCGACAAGGCAAGGTATATTACTGGTCAGGTAATAAATGTTGACGGTGGACTGTATATGTAATATTATTTCTTTTAGACGCAATAATATGAATAGCTGGTAAACTCAAATTTCTTAAAACTCATTTATTATTTTGATGAGTACAACTTTAATTTTGTAAATGCAATTCTTGTCTGGAAGGGGGTGAATGTTGTGGTATTTGAGAAAGTAAAAGATATTATCGTCGAACAGCTTGGCGTCGAAGAAAGTGAAGTAACATTGGAAGCTTCTTTTATTGATGATCTTGGCGCTGATTCACTCGACATTGTAGAGCTCATTATGGCTCTTGAAGAAGAGTTTGATTTAGAAATACCAGACAAGGAAGCAGAAAAGATTACAACCGTTGGTGAAGCCGTTGAATACATTAAGGCTCATCAAAATTAAAAATTAGAGCAAATTATAAAAAAGTCCCAACTTTTCATAAGTGTTGGGGCTTTTTTTGTTAAGGCATTATTAAAAACAGTATACTAAAGAAGCTGATTTTTCAATATAAAAGCTGAGCAGATCTCGTGGCAAAGTAAAGGAGGTCAATGATGAAAAGACGAGTTGTTATAACAGGGCTGGGCGTTGTTCATTCTTTGGGAAAAGAGGTTCCGGACTTCTGGAATTCAATAAAAGAAGGTAAAAATGGCATAAAGAAAATTACGAAGTTTGATACGAGTGATTTTACTACTAAAGTAGGTGCTCAGATTGATGATTTTGACCCTACCCAATATATAGAGAAAAAAGAAGCCAAGAGGATGGATCTGTTTACCCAATATGCCATTGTCGCCTCACAGCAGGCAGTTGATATGGCAGGTATAGATTTTTCTAAAATTGATCCTTTCCGTGCAGGAGTAATTATTGGATCCGGCATAGGCGGAATAGAGACCTTAGAGGCAAATTGCAAAATTCTTTTCGAAAAGGGTCCGAAGAAAGTGAGTCCGTTCTTTGTCCCGATGATGATAGCCAATATGGCATCCGGTATGGTTGCCATCAGATTTGGAATAAGGGGACCAAACGCATGTGTGGTTACTGCATGTGCTTCAGCTAATCATTCAATAGGAGAAGCTATGAGGAAAATACAGAGTGGTGAAGCTGATGTTATGATTGCAGGGGGCTCAGAAGCAGCTCTGACACCTCTGGGATACTCTGGTTTCTGTGCTATGAGAGCCATGTCACAAAATGAGGATCCTGATTCTGCATGCAGACCCTTTGATAAAAACCGCGACGGCTTTGTAATGGGTGAAGGTGCGGGAATACTGGTACTTGAGGAATATGAACACGCTGTAAAACGTGGGGCTTCCATACTTGCTGAGCTGGCCGGATACGGCTCCACAGGTGATGCCTATCATATTACTGCGCCCGATCCTGAGGGTTTAGGGTGTATTAAGGGTATCGAGAACGCTTTGGAAGATGCGGGTATTGCCCCCGAGGAAGTGGATTATTTTAATGCCCACGGTACAAGTACTCCACTTAACGATCCTTCCGAAACAAAATGTATTAAAGAAGTGTTTGGAGAGCATGCCAAAAAACTTGCCATCAGCTCCACGAAATCAATGACCGGCCATCTCCTGGGTGCTGCCGGAGGTATAGAGGCGGTTATCTCAGTTATGGCTATAAAGGATGGTTTTATACCACCGACAATCAATTTAAATGAGCCTGATCCGGAATGTGACCTTGACTATGTACCCAATAAGGGTCGTGAAGCTGATGTAAGGTGTGTAGTTTCAAATGCCCTTGGATTTGGTGGTCATAACGGGGCACTGGTGTTTAAGAAAATTGTGGATTAAAGATGTCCTGACGTTCGAGGACGACTTAATAAGACAGGAGTTAGACAGGGGGACGGTTCCGGTGCCCTGAAGCAGGATACATTTCAAAAGGCATGACAGCGGAGCCGTCCCCTTGTCATGCCCATGGGGTGGCAGAATTTTTTCAAAAAGTGAAATGCGTTTTTTTGGGATATATGTTAGTATTGAAGTGATTATAATATATTATTATACCGGCACGAATTTTACATGGGTTTCGGGAGGCATTATATTTTGAATAAGATACCTGATATGATATATGAAAAGGTTAAAGCTCTTGAAGAGAGGATAGGTTACAAATACAGGAATAAAAACTATGCTATCAATGCATTGGTTCACAGCTCCTTTTCCAACGAAAATCAGCATTATGGCATTAGCAGTAACGAAAGACTTGAATTTCTGGGAGATGCAATCCTTGACTTTGTTCTGGGACTGATGCTCTATAATAATAAGGCTAACTTCAGCGAGGGACAGATGAGCAAAATGCGTGCGCTTATAGTTTGTGAAGCCTCCCTTAACAATTGTGCAAAAAAAATCAATCTTGGCGAACTGCTTCTTCTCGGAAAGGGTGAAGAAGCCAGCGGGGGAAGGGAAAGACCATCCATACTTTCTGATGCGGTAGAGGCCATAATAGGCAGCATTTATCTGGATGGCGGTATGGAGGAAGCAGAAAGATTTATAAAAAGAATACTTACTGAGACTTATGAAAAGGCTGTAAAAGGTATTTTGTTCAGAGATTATAAAACGGCACTCCAGGAAGAACTTCAAAAATCCGGTGATGTAAAGATAGAATATAAACTGGTAGATTCCTATGGCCCCGACCATTCCAAAACTTTTAAAATGTCGGTTTATGCTGATAATATACAGATAGGTACAGGGACAGGAAAAAGTAAAAAAGAAGCTGAGCAGATGGCTGCTAAAGCGGCGTTAGATGAGATTAATCAGGAAAAGTAGAGGTAATAAATGAGAAGTCGTCATATAAACATACCCATATTCATACCTCATAAAGGTTGTCCACATACCTGTATTTTCTGCGATCAAAGGAAAATAAGCGGTCAGATTACATTGCAGACACCCGAAAAAGTTAATGAAATCATAAAAGAAAGCCTCAGCACAATTGAAAGCGGTAATAATACAGAGATTGCTTTTTTCGGCGGAAGTTTTACAGGACTTCCAATCCAGGAGATGATACAGTACCTTGAAATCGCAAAATCTTATGTGGATTTAAAAATGGTTCATGGTATACGATTGTCTACAAGACCTGATTATATCAATCCTCATATAATGGATATACTTCAGGAATACGGTGTAACAGCCATAGAGCTTGGAGTACAGAGTATGGATCCCGAAGTCCTGGAAGCAAGCAAAAGAGGACACACGGTTGAGGATACTGTAAAAGCATCTAAACTGATAAAGCAAAGAAATATAAGTCTTGGTATCCAGACTATGCTGGGGCTTCCTGAGGACACCTTTTCAAAGGCTTTGAAAACGGCTGAACAAGTAGTAGCATTAAAGCCTGACATGGTAAGGATTTACCCGGCTCTGGTTTTAAAGGATACCGAACTTGAAAGTCTCTATAATCAAGGCAGGTTTGTGCCTTTAACAGTTGAAGAGGCTGTCGGCTGGTGTGCTGAAATTGTTCAGCTTTACAGAAAGGAAGAAATAAAAATATTGAGAATTGGTCTGCATTCGTCTGAACTTCTTGAAGGTTCAATTGTAGCAGGACCATACCATCCTGCCTTTGGGGAACTGGTAGAATCAAGGATTTTACTAAAAGAGATTATAAAAGAACTGGACAATATGGAATTAAATGAAAACAGCGAAATTATAATCGGAACGCGCCCCGAATTATTATCAAAAATAATTGGGCACAAGCGCGAGAATATGAAAGTCATAAAAGAAAGATACAATTTAAAAACAGTGAGGGTTATGTCCGATATCAAAATAAAAGAATTTGAAATACAAGTAATTAAACATCAGACCAAAGGAGAATGTTAATGAGAACCATAGATGCAGCTCATATAACAGAAACAGTTGAAAGACTTTGTATGGAAGCAAATTATTATCTTAACAAGGACATAGAAGAGGCTCTTAAAAAAGCAGCAGAAAATGAAGAATCAGAAATCGGCAGATCTGTTCTTTCCAGTCTTATTAAAAATGCTGAGATTGCCAGAAATGAAAATATGGCAATATGTCAGGATACAGGGATGGCTGTAATATTTGTTGAAATAGGTCGGGATGTATACATAGAGGGTAAACATATTGAGGATGCTATAAATGAAGGCGTCAGAAGGGGATATAAAAAAGGTTATATGAGATGTTCCGTAGTAAAGGATCCTTTAAGGCGGACGAATACCGGGGACAACACCCCTGCTGTTATTTACTATGATATTGTCGAAGGCGATAAAATAGTGATACATGTAGCACCCAAAGGTTTCGGAAGCGAGAACATGAGTACAATAAAAATGCTTAAACCATCAGATGGACCAGAGGGTGTTAAAAAGACAGTAATAGAAGCAATAAGCAGAGCCGGGGCAAATCCCTGCCCTCCTGTTATAGTAGGAGTGGGCATAGGCGGTACCATGGAAA
Organism: Clostridiaceae bacterium; assembly: GCA_012521615.1. Lineage (GTDB taxonomy): Bacteria > Bacillota > Clostridia > DSM-8532 > DSM-8532 > DTU059. The sequence goes on from JAAYMA010000050.1 coordinate 29,485, forward strand.
AAGCAGCCCTGATTTCCAAAAAGGCGTTATTGAGATCTGTCGATGAAAGAAATCCCGATCCATATTACAGGGATTTGGAAAATGAGCTTCTCGAAAAAATAAATAATTTGGGAATAGGTCCTGCAGGGTTAGGCGGAAGGATAACAGCGCTTGGTGTAAATATTGAAACATATCCGACTCATATCGCAGGATTGCCGGTGGCTGTAAACATCAGCTGTCATGCAACCCGCCACAAGTCAGCAACAATATAAGTTAAGTTTTTCAGGGAGAGAATATGAAAGAGAATTCAGGCGTTCTATATATTGTATCAACACCTATTGGCAATCTTGAGGATATTACCTTAAGAGCCGTAAGGGTACTGTCCGAGGTTGATATTATTGCCTGTGAAGACACAAGGCATTCTATTAAGCTTTTAAATCATCTTGATATTAAAAAACCTCTGATAAGCTATCATGACAATAATCGGATAATGAGAGCCCATCAGCTTATTGAAAAGCTTCGGGAGGGAAATGATATTGCACTTATCAGTGATGCAGGCACTCCTCTTATCTCAGATCCCGGTGAAGAACTGGTTTCCATGGCTGTTGAAAATGGAATTAAAGTAACGGTTATCCCGGGATGTACTGCGTCAATAGCTGCCCTGACACTGTCAGGTCTTCCAACAGGAAGATTTGTATTTGAAGGTTTTTTACCTCAAAAACGTACTGACAGAATTAAGCATCTGGAAAACATACAGTATGAAGACAGGACTATAATTTTCTATGAAGGTCCCCACAGATTAAAGGCCATGCTGAAAGATGTCCTGGAAGTTTTGGGTGACAGAAAATGCGCTGTAGTACGGGAGCTTACCAAGATTCATGAAGAAGTAGTGCGGGGAACTGTAAGCCAGGCTCTTTCCCATTTTGAAACCCATAATCCCCGGGGCGAATTTGTAATAGTAATAGAAGGTTCAAAAAACAAAGCTCCCTCTGAAGAAAAATCTGAGCTGACTGAACTGTCCGTTGAGGAGCATGTCAACTATTATATAAACCAGGGCCAGTCCCGGATGCAGGCAATGAAATCGGCGGCAAAAGACCGTGGCATTACCAAAAGAGAAGTTTATGCCATTCTGAACACTGACAAGTAAATCTTTAGTTACTTGGTATAACTTTCAGTTCTGTTCCTGTATTCTGCAAAAGAGAAGTCAGTCGTTTTATAAACGAGCTTTCGCCTCCCTTTGGTCCTTCTCCGGCAATAATTACTTCAATATCGTAATGATGGGCAAACTGAGCTATTGTTTCAGGTATTTTATCCGAATTAAGAATTGTAAGGTCTGCCCCGTGGGATTTTGCCAGGTTAAACAGGTATTCCATGGCTTTCCCGTCTTTAAGATTATCTACAAAATTCCAGTTTTCTTTAGTTACGTGAATAACATACAAAGTTCCATCATCTCTTTTTAAAGCAGCACCTGCTTTTATCAGCCTTTCACAGGATTTCTGCTGAGTAACGCATACCAACACAGAACGGTATGAATTCAATTCTATCATCTCCGAATTTATATAAACATTTGATTTATTTTTAGTTGTAAGCTAATAATATTGTACCAGAATTCAACTTAAATGTCTCCTACTGCATGGGTTTATGTTTTGACATTTTCATTGCAATTTAGTTATAATCGTGATGCAGTTATATGAAAAATGGTGATTAATATGAGTTTCAAACACATTGTATGGGATTGGAACGGCACTCTTTTAAATGATGCAGAGGCGTGTACCAAATCAATAAACCTGATCCTTGAAAAAAGGAACTTGAAAACCATAACGGTTGAAGATTACAGGGCACAGATACAATTTCCCGTTATAAAGATGTACGAAGATTCAGGGTTTGATTTTAGCGCTGAAAGTTTTGATGATCTTAGTGAAGAATATATAGAAAACTATTTAAATTTATTCGATGATATAGCCCTTCATGAAGATGCGCTTGATGTTCTTCAGGGTTTTAAAAAACAGGGTTTAAAGCAGCACATTGTTTCAGCATCTGGGATTGATATTCTGAGGAGACAGGTTGAGCTCTATAATCTGAATGAATTTTTCACCCATATCCTCGGTCAGGAAAATAACAGAGGAGACAGCAAAGTGCATCTGGCGCACGAATTGTTAAAATATATAGACTGCAATCCTAAGGATGTCCTTTTTATCGGGGATACTCCCCATGATTACGAAGTGGCAAGCAAGGCCGGATTTGACTGCCGCCTGGTTTCCAACGGACACAGCAGCAAGGAAAGACTTGAAGAAACAGGTGCTCTGGTATATTCCAATCTTAACGAATTATACAAAGACATTGGTTTTTAATTCATCAGTAAGCAGGAATTTTATTCTTTGCATCTAATGAATAATTATGTTACATCAGTTTAAAAATAATAGAAGTTAAATGAACGTTTGTCCCTGATAACTAATATGATAATATAATAAAACAAACAAAGGTAGCGGTTGTAATAAATCGATGAAAAAATCTTTTCAAGTTGTTTAAATTATATAAAATTGTTATGTCTGACATATTGTTCTATTGAGAGAGCAAACATGATATGCTATAATTAAGTCAGAAAAAATCCTGAAATGTGCGTGGTGCCTTTATTTTGAACCTGCTATGTTTGATACGGGAGCCCGGAGTTTGTATACGTAGCACAGGCCGCAATCTAATACCATCGCAGCTCGCTGCGACTGGCGGCGGAAGTGTGAAATATACAACAGGGCACCCACCTGGTGGAGCGCCAGGTGTCAAAATGGGCAAACGGCATTTTGGGAGGAAGGCTGCTCAGAAATGGGCAGCCTTTTTGGTATCAATTATTTCTGAGTATTAGCTGTTTCCAATATCTCGTTAATTACTATTTCAGGTTTATATAAATGAATGTTTTCGCCTGTATCGCTTACTTCGATCATAGTTGCATGGGGGGACAATGATAAAATATCTTTCGACATTTCCTCGAATATCCTTCCAAGCTGGCGCGCAGAGTATTCTGATGCACCATTTTGAACCCATTCCCTTATCAGAAATTCAATGGAGGTGTTGAGAATTCTAAGAGGTATGGGCGGAAAGTCAGGGTTTTTTAATTGGCTTATGTTACTCATAAATTCTGCCAACTCGGCCTGAACGGTTTTATGGTTCTCAATTCTCAAATAGTGCTCTACAATATATTTTTTATACTTTTTATCAGGGTTATAGCCCTTAAAGGGGCTAAAAATTCTATAAACTCCTTTTGCAGCATTTTTTGCCTTAATTTGCGCCAATTCAAAAATATTGCTGCAATCCTCTTTCTCGTTCACATTTTCCAGCCAAGATTCATATTCAAGGGGAGGGGGATTGATAAAGACTGCTCCGGCCACCTTTTCCGGTCTTGTCAGGGCAAAGTAAGCGGAATATATTACTCCGGTTCCGTTTGATACCAGGTAAACTGGCTTGTCAACACCCTCAGAATTTAATATGGAATCAAGTTCGGCGCAAATGCCTTCTAATGTTTTGGGACTGTCATCTTGTGTGCTCCATCCGTACCCGCTTCTGTCATAAGTAATTATTCGGAATTTTTGCTCTAAAGCGTCCTGAATGGACCACCATTCAGCCTGAGAACCTCCTATGGCATTTATGACAACAATGGTGTCTCCTTCGCCTTTCACACGCATAAAAATCTTTTTTCCGTTTATATCAACCAATTTGCCTTCCAGGGGCGGATTTTTAAACCACTTTGTATTGATCCTGAAACTTAAATAAATAAAAATGCAATAGGATGCAATCATTAAAGCGGCACATATCAAGATATAAAATAAAGGTTTCATGTCACATTACTCCTGTTTTATAAATAAAAAAGAAATGACACATTTTGTGCCATTTCATATGCTAACACACTAATATGGAGACATCAAGATTAAACTTAAGGTTTTAACAGTCCTCTTATGGTATTTTCTAAAAACTCTATACGGTTTTCCAGCTCTCTGATCCTTACATAAATCAAATCATGATTTTCACCGGAGCTTTGTTTACGGGCAGCAAGTTTATTTATATCAAAAGGAAAACTCAGACCATTTCCAAACAGCATCGGGGTAATATCTGATTTAAAGAAAGTATCTTCTGTATGTGTTGATTGAAATTTGCATTTTAGCGGTATATCACGTCCGGTAAGATCTATTTTGGATTCAGCTTCAACTTTTGAGCAATCCTGCTTTATTGCAGAAACTACAAATGCGTTTTTCAGCGTACGAATCACATAGGGCGCATTTCTTACAGCAATTAAGCTGTCGCTTCCGGGACCTACAGAAACATTGAAAACTTCAAGACCTTTGGAGAATTTGTTAAGTATGGTATCATACCTGAATAATAACGTTTTCCCATCGCTTTCTTCCAATGAGGCAAGTACATAAACCGGCCCGTTTTTGCATGCCACTGCCTGCAGAATATGGGAATCGTTATATGGAAAAGGTGTAGTGACAGGCTTGGAAAATTTGCCGTCAAATATACTTCTGTGTACAAGAAGATTAACGTTTTGAATGTTTGTTACAAAAAATATATGTACAGTATAGCCGTCTGAGCACACGGCATAGTTTTTAGCGTCCCTTACTATGACACCCTCGACCTCGGGCATGGTGTATGCTGTTCCTTCCAGCCTCTGGTATGTAAGCAGCTGTCTTCTGTTATGATTCACAATATAGAAAATATGAATTTTTCCGTCTGCTCCAGCCATTCTTACACTGTATGGTGAACTTCCGCAAATACGGCTTTCGAGAAGCACTACAGGCTCTTTTTTTTCTTCACCGACCGGCATATAAATAAGTCTGTCCATATAATCAACATAACAAGTGCTGATATTGTCATCTGAATCTATTAATGCGGAAAAATCAGCCACAGCACTGTCTGAGATCAGAAAAGGCGGGCCCCATTTGTTACCATCCAGCATACTCAAATATATGCCATTTTTATACCATATACACGTAATTATGCCCATGCTGTTTTTAAGTATATATCTCAGATTTTTAAGAGACACTTTCCCACTTCCCTTGTACTGATGGTTCCAATATAAAAAAATGATGGTACTTTATTTCAATTTAATGTATCAACCTGTACCCCTGAAAAATAGATCTATATTGCAGCCAGATTTATACTGTTTAAAAGGTTTATCACTATAATGCTATTTATGTCCCGGAATGAATATGACCACTGTAACCAATTCATTCAGAAGGCATATTATGTCAATGTGAAGGCAATTATTCTGTGAAATGGAGGACCGATATAATGGGCTGCAAAGATCAAATCGTTCCAGGACTTATAGGCGGCGAAGACATATGCAAGCTACGGGAAGCCGTTTGTGTTCATGTAGAAAAAGTATATGACAATTGCCGTGAGAAAGATTGCATTGAAGATGCGGTAGTAGATTTTGTTGATAATGTACAGGACCTCATTCAAAATGCGGTTAAGGTAAAAACAAAAGATGCAGAAGTTGTGGCAGTATTGGCTGATCTTGAAGATGTTCCTTTTAAGAGAGGCTTCTTTACTGTCAATGTACGCTATAAAATCCGTGTGGCAGTTGAATTCTGCTATAAGGACGTAACAGGAAAACTTGTTAATTCTTCTCCTAAGATTGGCTATGTATGGTTTTCCAAGACGGTCATACTCTTTGGTTCAGAAGGCAAGATAAAAATCTTCAGAAGTGTTGATCCGTCCAGTGCTCTGCCAGTCCAGTGTGAAGGATGTAACGACGGATGCGGCGGATTAGTTGAACAAGATAATCTCCCGATAATTAAAGTTGAGGTAGCGGAACCTCTGGTTCTTAACACCAGAATTAAGAGAGTACATGAAAAACGCCACTGCGGATGCGATGATGACAGTAGTGAGGTCAATGCTATTATTGGGCCGCAGAGAAGAGTGGTCGTTACAATCGGCTTATTCTCGATTATCAAACTTGTGCGCCTTGTACAGCTGCTGATACCTGCATTCAATTTCTGCTATCCTGATAAGGAATGCATAACTTCTACAGATGAAAATCCTTGCGATGTCTTTGATACTATTGAGTTTCCGCTGGATCAGTTCTTCCCTCCACAGAAATTTGAATTTCCGAGGGATGACGACTGAAATTGTTAAAGGGAAGGGCCGACGTCCTTCCTTTGTTTTCAAAGGGGACAATTCTTCCGTCTGGTTCAAAAAAGAATTGTCCCCTTTGAAATTTGAAAAAACTACATAAAACATTTGTTTTTATTAAAAGATTATAAAAGGTTGCAGTAATGTATGTAATTTGTATATAATGGTAGATAAATAAGGAAAATTGGCAGATATATCTGTTGAAAAGCGATGCTTCATGCTGCTTTAACATCGGATAAATATTGTGAGGTACATGGATGCGTAAAATCTTTTCCAAGATAGCACCTTTTATTGTTCTTTTGACTGCATGGTTTATAGCCATGAAGTCGGAGGGCATGGGCATTGCTATGCGCTCTCTGTTAGATGTTTTGCCCTACGTGTTTGCTCTTCTGTCAATCGTATTGAGTATCTGGTTCCAAAACAGCAACTATTTTTTCTATTCATGTTTCATTCTTGTCGCTTATATGTTTATGTCGGCAACATCAGACAAATCGCCGGTTATTATAGAAATTACAAAAAATCTTAGTGTTTTCCTTCCCGTAAACGCCCTGTGGCTTAACTTTTCTCAGGAAAGAGGAATAACGAGCAGCTATGGAAGGAATAAAGCCATAGTTATTTCCGCCCAGATGATCTGGCTGTTGATTATTGCAATAGGGAAGTCAAAAATATCAGCATCTGAGGCAGCAGATCAGGCTGTTATAAATTTAAAGGTACCTGCCATAGCATTATTCATACTTTGCATTTTTGTATTATTTATGGACTATCTGTTAAGATCTCGTTATTCAAGTCTTATCTATGTTGCAATACTTTGCACGAGTTTTATAACACTTCATTTTGCACATAGGCCTGTCATTGTTGCTGTATTTACAACGGCCTCTTTTGTTATAATCCTGATGGCTCTATTGGAAATTTCATACTCTCTTGCTTTTTACGATTCCCTTACAGGTGTATTATCAAGAAGAGCGCTTGAACAGGAACTTTTAAAGTTAGGTAATAGATATTGTATAGCAATTATAGATATAGATCATTTTAAACATATTAACGACAATTTTGGACACGATGTTGGGGATGAGGTCCTGAAAATGATAGCAGCAGTGCTTTGTCAGGAAGCCGGAAAATCCAAAGTATTTCGATATGGTGGCGAAGAATTTGTTGTCCTTTTTACAGGAATGTCTTATAATAATGTAGTAAATGAACTGGATAAGATTAGAAGAACTATTGCACAAAGATCTTTCATTTTAAGGGATAAAAATCGGCCCAGGGAAAAACCTAAGACAGTATTTAGAAATGTTTCAAATTCAGATAAATCATCGATTAATATAACAGTCAGCATTGGGGTTGCCCAAAAAAACAGTCAATTGAAAACTCCATATGATGTAATTAAAAAAGCTGATGAAGCACTATATAAATCTAAGAACAGTGGCAGAAACTGTATTACAAAGGCTTAGATTTGTAAGGAGGTCTTATGAATAATATTCTTCAGGACATAATCAAGTGTGAGCGGGAAGCTACAAGGCTTGAAGAAGAAGCCAGGCAAAAATCTCTTAAAATCATCTCTGAAGCAAGAAAAAAAGCCGCTGAACTGGTGGAAACTTCCCTCATTGAAGGTGAGGCATTAAGTGAGAAACTGATAAAAGAAGCGCAAGAAAAAGCTGAACAGAAGTTAAGTTTGGTAGCACATCAGGAAATCAAAACTGTTTCTGCCGAAAAAATTGAAGCAGCTGTAAATTTAATCGTGGAAAGGGTAGTGGATAAGCCGTGGCAGTGGTAAAAATGAACAAGATTACCATACTGGGGCTTAAAAAAGAACGCTCATCACTATTGGAGTCCCTGATGAAATTTGGTGTGGTAGATTTAAAAGAGGAAAAACCTGATGAAAACCTGGACGGAATCTATAATTCTGCAGATAATAATGAGGTTGCTGAAATAGATGCTGTCATATCTGATTTTGAAAGGGCAATCAGTATCCTCGACAGCTATGTGCCCAAAAAACAGTCTTTGTTCTCTGCCCGTAAAATTATTTCAGAATCGGATTACCTGAATACTATAAAACAGCGGGAAGATATACTTTCTTGTGTAAATAAAATCAATGATCTTGAGGATGAAATAACAAAAATAAAGAGTGAGGAGAACCGTCTTAAAAATCTTGCTCTGTCACTGGATCCCTGGATTAACATTGATATACCATTGAATGTTTCAGAGACTAAATACACTTTCTGTTTAATGGGAACCATACCTGCAACCCGTAATTATCAAGATTTTCTGACTGATTTATCCCAAAAATGTCCTGAGAGTGTTGTTCTAAAGGGAGAAACCGGAAGTGAACATCATTATATAGCAATTATAGCCCACAAATCTATAAAAGAGGAAGTTGCCGCTCTTTTAAGAAATTGGGGGTTTAACAGAATTACGTTTAATGAACTAAGCGGTTCGGCCAGAGAAGGCAAAGAGATTATAGAAGATAATTTGCTGGAACTGGCAGAGAAAAGGCAGCGTAATCTGGAATCCATCAGAAAACTTGCAGAAAAAAGAGAAGAAATTGAAATAGTATCCGATGGATACAGGATGGAAAAAGCACGTATTGAAGCAAAAAGCAAATTATTATCCACCCGCTCTGTATTTGTTCTTAAAGGGTGGCTTCCGAAAGATCATTCCGGTAAGGTAACCGATTATATCAGCAAAAATTATTTTTGTGCTGTAAATATCGAAGAGCCCGCTGAAGATGAAGAATTCCCGGTGCTTCTTGAAAACGGTCCGGTAGTTGAATCCATATCACCTGTTATCAATATGTACGGTCTGCCATCAAGCAGGGAAATTGATCCAAGCGCCATAACCATGCCGTTCTATATTTTCTTCTTCGGCCTGATGCTGGGAGATGGCGGCTATGGTATCATTATTGCACTTATAACAGCATTCATCCTGAAAAAATTCAGACTTGAAGACTCCACCAGACGTTTTATTAAACTGCTGTTTTACTGTGGACTTGCGACAATTTTTGCCGGATTTTTATACGGAAGCTGGTTTGGTATTGCATCCCTTTCTGGAACAGCACTGTTAATATCGCCTTTGGATGAGCCTGAGCTAATGATGAGTTATTCCATACTTTTTGGTATTATTCATATGTATGCGGGAATGTTTATGCAGGCTCTAAATCTTATTCGCCGTAAACAGTATCTTGACGCTGTCTTTGATGTATTATTTGTATATATCATGAATACCGGATTTGTACTTTTGCTTCTTCCCTATGCACCAGGATTGAGTATCCCAGGTGACAGCAGTATAGTACAAGCCGGTAAATATGTCTTTATAACCGGAGTTATCCTGATTTTACTCACACAGGGCAGAAAATCCAAGAATATTATAGGTAAAATATTCGGAGGCATACCTAAGCTTTACGATATCATAGGCTTCTTCGGAGATTGCCTTTCATATATACGAATACTGGCATTGGGACTTGCCTCTGCAATAATTGGGGACATAGTCAATACTTTGTCCTTTTCGTTCGGCGGCATGTTTCTGATAAAATTTATATTTGCTGCTTTGATACTTGTCGTCGGACATATAATAAATTTCGCCTTGAACGCTCTGGGTGCTTTTGTGCATTCCTGCCGACTTCAGTTTCTTGAGTTCTTCGGAAAATTCCTTGAAGGCGGGGGAGAACCCTTTATACCCTTTAAAGCCAAAACAAAATACATTATTGTAAAACATGAGATATCCAAACTGCTTGATACCGGGGCAAAATCCCGGATTGCATAAATTTATATTTCAGGAGGATAAGTTATGAAGTTCATTGATTTGTTTCTAAACCCTCAAGCCTGGGCATTGTCAGGTGCGGTGGTAGCATTTTTGGTTTCAGCTTTAGGTTCTGCAAAAGGTTGCGGTATTGCAGGACAGGCTGCAGCAGGTGTTGTTGCAGAAGAACCGAGCAGGTTTGGTTCAACAATGATTTTGCAGGCACTTGCTTCAACGCAGGCAATCTATGGCTTTGTTATAGCCTTTATGATTATCGGTAAAATATCGGCAGATTTGACTTTGGAACAGGGTATTTCCTTATTCGTAGCTGGCCTTCCGGCAGGTATAGTAGGTTATGTATCCGCAGTATTCCAGGGTAAAGTTGCAACAGCAGGTATTCACCTTGTTGCAAAGAGGCCGGAAGCTGTGGGCAGCGGTATTATTTATGCGCTCACCGTAGAATTGTTCGCCATTTTGGCACTGGTTGTATCCATTCTTATGGTAGCCAAAATTTAAGAGTATAAAGGGGCATATAAAATAATGCATGAAACCATTGGTGTTGAACAAATAAAAAACAAAATTATGGCCGATTCCAAAGTTTTATGTGAGAAAATAATCCGGGATGCTGAGCGCGAAGCCGGAAATATAATCGAAAAGGCTGAAAAAGAAGCTTTTCAAAAAGTCAGTATTATGATTGAGAAGGCAAAGGAAGAGGCAGCTCGGATAGGAGAGCGCATGAAGGCAGTAGCCCAGCTGGAAGAAAGGAAAAGGGAACTTAAAGGTCGCCAGAATGCTTTGGACCAGGCTTTTAAACTTTCCCTTGAACGTATTGCTTCCATGCCTGATGACAGATATGCGTCATTTATAGAGAAAGTGCTGCTAAAAGCCGTTTCAGAAGGAAAAGGTGAAATAGTATTCAATCAAAGGGATAAAGAACGGCTGGGCAAGAAGTTCGTTTCCGAGATTAATAAGAAGCTGAAAAGTTCAGGTAAGAATTCGGAAATAGTCTTGTCCGGGGATACACTTAATTCCAGGGGCGGGTTTGTCTTAAAGTATGGTGATATGGAAGTAAACTGTACTTTGGAAACTATTATGAATATGGCGAGACCTGCTTTGGAACTGGATGTGGCCGCAATTTTGTTTGATTAGATAAAGGAGTTTTTATGGGTAGGATCAGAGAAGAGGATTACGCCTATGCAACTGCACGGGTACGTGCTGTTGAAGTAAGGCTTATGGATGATAACAAAATAAACAGACTTTTAAATATGACCGATCCTCAGGATGCTGTTAAGTTCTTGCTGGAATCGGGTTATGGAGCTGATCATACCGATAGTGAAAAGAAGGCAGCAGAGAACATTGAAGTTCTCTTTGATGATGAACTCAAAAACACTTATAATTTCTTGCTTGAAATACTCCCGAGCCCCGAGCCTGTATACCTCTTTATGAGGAGATATGATTATCTTAATGCCAAGTTGATTTTAAAGGCAGAGTTTTTAGGTGTTAATGTGCTGGAACGTCTTTCACATTTGGGCACAATTGAACCTGAAAAGCTCCATGAATATATTACTGACAGAAATTTCGACGAATTGCCTGAAATCTTCTCAGAGGCAATTCACGAAAGCATTGAAGCTTTCAACCTGACGAGAGATCCGCAGGTTATTGATCTGATTCTTGATAAAGCAAGCTATCAGAATATGTTAAGTGATGCAATGCGGTATGAGGATCCTTTCCTCACTAAGCTTGTAAAAAAGCTTATTGATACTGCAAATATCCGGATTATTATAAGAACGGAGCTTTTAGGTCAACCTGAAGAATTCATTAAAAAGGCTTTGATAGAAGGCGGCAATTTTCCGGTCGGAGGGTCTCAAGAGTTTTCAGGACAGAACCGGGAGAAATTATTGCAGATTTTAAATGAAGCCGGACTTGAAAAGCTGTCGCTCAAACTGGCCAAGGCTTTTGAAAATAATCATGGGATATCCGAAATTGAAAAAATACTGGACGATTATGTTATAAGTTATTTTAAACCCAGCAAATTTGCTATATTAGGTCTTGATCCGGTGATAGCGTACTTGTTTCTGAAAGAAACAGAAATCAAAAATTTAAGGCTGATAATAACCGGTATGGTCAATAAAATACCGGCTGAAGCCATCAGAGAAAGGCTGAGGATGAGTTATGCATAAGATTGCTGTTATGGGAGACAGGGACAGTATTCTTGGATTTAAAGCTCTCGGTTTTGATGTTTATCCTGCCTCCGAAAAGGAAGAAGCGGGCGAACTTCTCAATTCACTTGTGGAGGAAGGGTATGCCCTTATCTATATTACAGAAGACCTGGCAGCTCTCATACCGGACGAGATCTCACGTTACAGAAACAGTTATTTTCCTGCAATCATCCCTATTCCCGGAACTAAAGGCTCCTTGGGTATCGGGATGAGAGCGGTCAAGGAAAATGTTGAAAAAGCAGTTGGTGTAGATATTTTTTCTGGCGAGGATTAGTCAACTGTTTATTTTAAATAATAAAGAATTCGGGTTATCTCGGATTATGTGAAAGGAATTGGATGATGATGAATCAAGGCAGAATCGTTAAGGTATCCGGACCTTTAGTTATCGCAGAAAATATGCGTGACTGTAATATGCTTGACGTTGTCCATGTCTCGGACAAAAAGCTTATAGGCGAGATTCTTGAAATTCATGAAGACAGGGCTTCCATCCAGGTTTACGAGGAAACCTCCGGTCTTGGTCCCGGCGAAATAGTAGTCTCTACCCGGGAGCCTCTAAGTGTTGAGTTGGGGCCCGGGCTTATTGAAAATATCTTCGATGGTATTCAAAGACCCCTGGATGCCATGAGAATTCAGACAGGAAATAATATTACCAGGGGAGTTCATATTAATGCTCTGGACAGGACTAAAAAATGGTCTTTTGTCCCCACTGTAAAAGCCGGAGACTATGTTAAGGCAGGAGATATAATCGGAACAGTCCAGGAAAACGAAGTTTTTGAACACCGTATACTTGTTCCCTTAGGAATTGAAGGAACAATTGAAAATATCCGCAGCGGGGAGTATACAGTTGATACGGTTGTAGCAGAAGTAAGGGATCAGGACGGAAAGAGCCATGCCCTGACTATGATGCAGAAATGGCCTGTCCGTAAAGAACGGCCATATAAAGAAAAACTTGCTCCAAATGAGCCTTTGATTACAGGTCAGCGTGTAATTGATACACTTTTCCCCATTGCGTCAGGTGGAGTGGCTGCCATCCCGGGTCCTTTCGGAAGTGGAAAAACAGTTGTACAGCATCTGCTGGCCAAATGGTCAGAGGCCGACCTGGTAGTTTATATAGGCTGCGGCGAACGCGGCAATGAAATGACAGATGTTTTAAGGGAATTCCCTGAACTGCATGATCCAAAAACAGGGCATCCCCTTATGAAACGTACTGTTCTTATAGCAAATACTTCAGATATGCCTGTTGCTGCCCGTGAGGCATCTATTTATACAGGCATAACCATTGCGGAATATTTCAGGGATATGGGATATACAGTGGCATTAATGGCTGACTCTACTTCCAGATGGGCGGAAGCCCTGCGTGAGATGTCGGGACGCCTTGAAGAAATGCCCGGCGAAGAAGGCTATCCCGCTTATTTGTCATCCCGTCTTGCCCAGTTCTATGAGCGGGCAGGTAAGGTCAAAACACTTGGTTCAAGCGACAGAACAGGTGCTATAAGTGTAATAGGAGCTGTATCACCTCCCGGTGGAGACCTTTCGGAGCCGGTTACCCAGGCCACATTAAGAATTGTTAAGGTATTCTGGGGTCTTGATTATAATTTGTCATACAGACGCCATTTCCCTGCTATTAACTGGCTTACGAGTTATTCACTTTATCAGGACAGGCTTGACGAATGGTACCGCAAAAATGTATCCAGGGACTGGAGCAGATACCGGGAAGATATGATGCGTATCCTTCAGGAAGAAGCAAGTCTTCAGGAAATAGTCCAGCTGGTAGGCGTTGATGCGTTGTCTCCTGCTGACAGGGTCACTCTTGAGGCTGCCAGGTCCATTCGTGAAGATTATCTGCAGCAGAATGCCTTTGATGAAGTAGATACTTACAGTTCACTTGAAAAACAGTTTGGAATGCTGAAAATAATTCTTGCGTTTTATTACAAGAGCATGGAGGCAATCAGGAAAGGTGTAGGTATAGACGACCTGTTCTCTATGCCTGTGAGAGAAAAAATAGCAAGATTAAAATATGTTCCTGAAGAGAAAATAAAGGAAACCTTCAGCGAGGTCGATGAAGAGCTCTCAAACCAGATAGAAGCTTTGATAAACAGAGCGGGTGATTAATCTCTTCAGTAAGAAAGGAGAAAGCCATAATGCTTAAAGAATATCGTTCTTTGGCTGAAGTTGCCGGACCGCTGCTGCTGGTTCGAAATGTAGAAGGGGTAACTTTTAACGAATTAGGTGAAATAGAGCTTGCAAATGGAGAGATAAGGCGCTGCAGGGTATTGGAAGTAGACGGGAACACTGCACTTGTTCAGTTATTTGAAGATGCAGTTGGAATAAACCTCTCCAACAGTAAGGTGCGTTTTTTGGGTCGCAATCTGGAGCTTCCTGTTTCAACAGATATGCTCGGCAGAGTTTTTGATGGAATGGGAAATCCCATTGATAATGGACCTGCAATAATTCCGGAGAAGAGACTGGATATCAACGGACTTCCGATAAACCCGACCTCCAGGGACTATCCAAACGAGTTTATTCAGACCGGAATATCTGCAATAGATGGGCTGAATACTCTGGTACGAGGGCAGAAGTTGCCTATTTTCTCAGCTTCGGGTCTGCCTCATGCAGATTTGGCCGCCCAGATAGCACGCCAGGCCAAGGTTCTTGGAACTGACAGCAAGTTTGCGGTTGTGTTTGCTGCAATAGGAATAACCTTTGAAGAAGCAGATTTCTTTATCAGCGACTTCAAAAGAACCGGCGCAATAGAACGTGCCGTTCTGTTCATGAATCTTGCCAATGACCCTGCTGTTGAACGTATTGCCACACCACGCATGGCGCTTACGGCAGCAGAATATCTGGCATTTGAAAAAGACATGCATGTGCTTGTTATACTGACAGATATCACAAACTATGCAGAAGCCCTGCGTGAAGTTTCAGCAGCACGTAAGGAAGTACCCGGACGACGTGGGTATCCCGGGTATTTGTATACAGACCTTGCAACCTTGTACGAAAGGGCAGGCCGTATAGTAGGAAAAGAAGGCTCCATTACTCTTATTCCTATACTTACCATGCCCGAAGATGACAAGACGCATCCCATTCCTGACCTTACAGGATATATTACAGAGGGTCAGATAATATTAAGCCGTGAGCTTCACAAGAAAGGCTTAAGACCGCCCATAGATGTACTGCCTTCACTTTCCAGACTTAAGGATAAAGGAATAGGAGAGGGCAGAACCCGTGAAGACCACGCAAATACAATGAATCAGCTGTTTGCAGCTTATGCCCGTGGTAAAGAGGCCAAAGAACTGGCAGCCATTTTAGGTGAAGCTGCGCTTACAGATATAGACAAGCTTTATGCAAAGTTTTCAGATGAATTTGAAAAACGTTATGTATCTCAGGGATATAATACCGACCGCAGTATTGAAGAAACACTGGATTTAGGCTGGGAACTGCTGTCCATTTTGCCTGTATCTGAACTTAAGAGAATTGATATTAAATATATTGATAAATATCATCCTGACAGGAAAAAGAACGGTTAATATCCGGCAAACAGAAATCAGCCAATATAAAGGAGTGAAACATAATGGCAAGGCTTAATGTTAACCTTACCCGCATGGTGTTGACAAATCTGAAAAGAAGATTAAATACGGCAAGACGGGGTCATAAACTGCTCAAGGACAAACGCGATGAGCTTATGAAAAAGTTCCTTGAGATAGTCAAAGAGAACCGGAAAGAACGTGAAAAAGTCGAGAAAATGTTAATGGATGTTCATTCCCGGTTCATAATGGCTCGTGCCCTTATGAGCGACACTCATCTTGAGGAGGCTTTGATTTACCCTAAACAGAAAGTAACACTCAAGGCTTCGTCAAAAAATGTTATGAGTGTACAGGTTCCGGTATTTGAATTTGAAACCGAAGGGCAAGGTGACAGGGATATATTCCCGTATGGTTTTGCCAATACATCAGGGGAACTGGATGAAGCAATTATCGCGTTGTCAAAGGTTACCCCCCACTTATTAAGACTTGCAGAGCTTGAAAAGACTGCTCAGCTTATGGCTGATGAAATTGAAAAGACAAGACGAAGGGTTAATGCTCTTGAATACGTTATGATCCCCAATCTGGAAGAGACCATAAAATATATTGTAATGAAACTGGATGAAAACGAGAGGGGAAACCTAACCCGTCTTATGAAAGTCAAGGACATGATACTTGAGCAGGCTCATGGGTATAAAAAGAAGATGACGGAAGAATCTTAGCAGTACAAAACACCATAAAAACGGCAGATAACCTGTTATGGTTATCTGACAACAACTTTATGGTAACTTCATTTTGTTTGATTCCACCCCAACATTTACGCAGAGCCCATATTAATAGTGTTATTTTCTTGAAATTCATTTATATAAAATAATAATTATGAAAGGAATAAATAACTGTACAAGAAATCTCCAGTCAACAGAATACAAATTAATAATTTTTAATTCCTTTAAAATAACATAAAGTATATTATACAAAGTTATCCATATTGTAAAAAATGTAATTCGGTTTAAGTTATTTTTGTCTTTACTATTTTTAATACCTATAGGCAAAATTATATATGGAATTACAGTATAAAGAAAAGTTAATAGATTGTTTTCAATAATAAAAACATAAAGAGAAATCAGAAAGCCTATCGATATACATTAATAGGTTAATTTTTTCATAAATGCACCTTCCCTTTTACGAAATTTAAGGGAAAGTACCCTTAAACTTATAGTAAAGATATTTAATTTTTGTGTTGAAGTAAATTTTAATCCGTATGTGAGAAATAGTATGATAAAATTTATCATCGAGAATAGGACTGCTATTTATTAATAATATATACTTAATCTTTTCTGGTATTATAAATTTTGTAAGGAATAAGAATAATGCAAAAACATAATCATATAACAATAATAAGGAAAAAAACATTAGAATAATAGTTTTGTACATATTAAAAAATCTTTTGGGAGGCTAAAAGGGATTTCTTGTCTGCCATTATTAGTAATAAACATACAATTATTTTCTTGGAAGTTATTGTTTATTCTAATGAAAGAACTAAAATTATTATAATAATAAAAACAAATAGTCCGTTTAGTAAAAGCTCAATTACTTTTTCTTGAATATTTAGACTACTGTTTAAAATTCCTACAATATTAATAAAAAGTATAACAAAAATAATGAATGTTAATATGAGAGTATACGTGATGTCTTGACTGACATAATAAACTGGGGCTGTTCCATATTATTTGTGATGAATGGGGATTTATTCCGTTCGAAAAAGAAGGCTCTCAATTGCTATTCCAAGTTGGTCGGAATGCTATGAAAGAAGAAATTTGATTATCACCACCAATCTTGAATTTAGCAAATGGAACGGTATATTTTACGATGAAAAACTTACCAGTGCCATTATAGACAGAATTATTCATCATAGTCATCTTATTGTTTTTGAAGGAACAAGCAATCGCTTAGAAAACTCTATGATTAAATCAAATTGAAAAACTATTATTTTACAAAATTAGACTACCCGTGCTGCACTTTTCATGTCATTTTGGTGCATTTTTTCTTGACAAAAAACATTTATTAGACTAGGTTGTCGGGACCCTAGTCTAATATGTAGTAAAATTTAATTGCTTATTAATCCTTTACCAATCAGATATCCACCTACAAGTCCACCAGCTGTTACAATACCGACTATCGCCCATCCTATTGGTCCCAGGACAGATATGCGGCAACACCCATAGACATAATTGTTTTTCCTCCAAAACCTATTGCAGCGGAAGTTGCCATACCAACTATTGTTCCGCCTGCAACAATTGTGTCACCGTCAACTCCACCATTAATTTCTAACATTTCTTGTGATGTTAATTCATTCATATGTATATTACTTCCTGTTAATTTGAT
>JAAYMA010000051.1 GCA_012521615.1 Clostridiaceae bacterium
CTGCTCCCAACTCCGCTCCCCCACCCTCACCTTTACCTTCTTCTTCATGGCTTCAATAGTCCGGTCAACCTCTGGAATTCTCATGAAGTAAATTAAGATGGCGTAAGCCAGTGCTCCTATTCCTATACCTAAGATTAAGGCTAAGTTTTCTCTTATGTTTTGGCTAAGGAAGTTGAAGCTTCCTAGGGCAATGAAGCCCATTAATATTGAGGCTATACAGATCTTTATAAAGGATTTAGTGATTTCTTTTAGACCAAAGCCTCCGATCTTACGTCTTAGGGTTATAAAAAGTAACAAGGTACCAACTATGGCTGCTATACTTGTGGCTAGAGCTAGGCCACCAATGCCAAGGTATTTTGATAGCATCGGCTGTGATGTCTATGGCTTCTGGTGTTCTTTTGGTTTTTTTGTGTTCGATCAATTGGGCTTGTTCGCTTTCAATTTCAGATCTCCCCATTATTCTATGGTTCAGATTTATTATATTCTTTTTGTGATTGGTACCGTGGTCGGTAGCTTACTGCTTCGTTGTTTGGGGCGTGGGTTCCGCCTTAGAATAGCCGGATCAAAAAGGGAGTTAAGGATAATCCCATCTCTATTCTTTTAACGGAGGATCTTTCCTGAATCCATAAGCTCTAAATTGCTCTTCGTTGCTCCAGTCCGCGCCGTAATCAGAAATCCATCCTTTTTCTCGCAAGACTAGTAAGATTCTTTCAATGTCGTCCGTCTTGACTACACGGGGGTTCCCCCCCTTAAACGCTCGAACCAAATCACCCAAATCGACCTTTTCCAAGCATTCGACCGTTTTCATTAAGTCTAGCTGCTCGATACTGTTTGCTAAAAGGGCTTGTTTTTTTCCCTGACCGATTTCCAAGTCCAAAAGCACATTTAATAGGTTAAACGGAATACTATAACCCTCGGAAATAAGCTCGTCCACTCTATGTTCACAGAGTTCCACAATCATATCCTTAACAGAGGGACCCATGGTATCGAATTTCTCAATAAGCCACGGTAGATCAGTTTCTTCGAAATTGTTCTCTAAAATGTGAAGTTGAACCCGTTCCGAGTAACCTTTGCCCTCTATAGATATGGCATCAGTCGCTAACTCAAGCAAGTCGATCTTATAGTCATCGCCAATATCACGTTCTAGTAATGGTAACGTTTCCTTAAGATCAAAGGTATCCTTATTTAGCACTTCCTGTATAAAGACATCTATGTTTAGGTATATGTATTCCTCTACTTGCTCCTCGTAATGTTCACGCATGAATTCGAGGTTTTCCGAATTCATCTGGATTTTTCTATGCTTGAGTAATAAAGCAATCTTGCTCTCATCGATTTCCTCAAAGTTAAATTTCACGTAATGAAGATGGAGGTTCTGCATCCACAACTCATAAACAGAATCTGCCAAATCGTTACACTTAACCAAATCTCGGAGCCATTTGCTACGTTGCTGACTACCGTATTTTTCCCCAATTTCTTTGTAAGTAACCTTAGGTGGCGTGCCTTCATTTGCTTCCATGAATTTGATGAGCGATGAGTCAAAAGGCTCATCAAGGGATTCGGAGTAGTTAAAATAATAGTGTAGTACATTTTCGTCCGAGTATTTGGCAACATGCTCATCCAACATGGTTGACCACAGATCAGAATCGGAAACACTGGCTACCTTACTTATGATTGTCTCCAGATAAACTAGATATTGTTTTTTGTTTTCCAGGGAGACCTCAGGATGATTAAGAATCTCCAATGCGACTTCTTCTTGGTCATCAATTCTAGATTCACAGATACCCAAAAGCCACTCCACGTAATGGTTCATCTTGGAATTGACATACTTGGCTAAGGGTTGATCTCTGTTCGAAACAATAAGGCTATAATTTCGATGCTTATAATCGTTGCTTTCTGGAACGGCGTATATTTCTTTCAAAATCAAGAAAACCATTGCTTCAGTGATTGCGTATAAATTGGCTTCATAAACCGCGGAGAATAGACTGGGATTGGAATCCTCGAGATTAATCCGGTTAAATTTGACTCCCAGTTTTTGGAGATTTGAGGTTATCCTCTTTATCTTAATTTCATCTAAATCATCAATAGCTAAAAAGTTAGCGTTATCGGATATGTATCCCTCAAACGGACCGTACTCATTCAGTTCCAAAATGTCCGTTTTAGGGGAGTGAAGTAAGGTATCTACTGCGTAGAGGTGACGTTGCTCGGGAGAAAATTGTTCGCTATCGAATATCTCTGACCACACCTGTGGCCAGGAACTGTTCAGATTCCGCACGAAAGCTGTCCTTTCTTTGCCAAATTGTAGATACTGAGAAACGAAGTCTAGTCTTCTTTCCCGCCGCAATTGTCCCAAAACGCTACGTAATTGCGGCCCGTAGCTAGATTCATTTTGAAGTACGTAATCTAATAAGTCGTTATTAAGAA
The DNA here is from genome assembly GCA_012521615.1 of Clostridiaceae bacterium. Taxonomy (GTDB): domain Bacteria; phylum Bacillota; class Clostridia; order DSM-8532; family DSM-8532; genus DTU059. Next base: position 2,422 of record JAAYMA010000051.1, read on the forward strand.
CTTCTTCATTCTCAAAGTGCCCGAGTCTTAGACCCTCCATTACCTCCTCGGGATTACCGAGCTCATAAGTGAATTCTTTGGGTTCTCTATCGGTTACGCTTCGCAAAAACACATGATCCCCAATGTCACCTAAGAAGTAACTCATATAATAAGCATAATACTCATCTAGGTAACCATATCTAATTAAATAGACCGTTAATGGTTGGTGCTGAATTCCCTTGAATACATCATCGCCATCCTTCACGTTACTAGCTAGATCCCGAAGTTTTCTTGTGTGAACTTGACGCTTTTCACGAAGTAGTTCGTCCACCTGGTGCTCGATGTCCGAAACCTCTGTTTCTAGAGCCACATCGTCTTCAGAGGGGGAAACTGAATCATTCCTTGTGAAAGCAGCCTCTTGTGATCCCCCTTGGACCTCTGTCTCTTGCATACGTAACTCATCGATCTGTTTTTTCAACCGGTCTATTTCCTCGTTTATTAGCTTTTCCTTCCTAGAATTAAATAGATCATAAACTTGGCCCCGTCCTTGTTGGAGCTCCACAAACTCCCGGGGATATACGTTTTTATAGATAATCAGCGCTAATAACTTATTGTGGTCAAGATCAGCATACTCCAGTTTTTCTAAATAAATGGTGTACTCGTTAACCACATTCTTTAATACCCGCATATCATCCATGTACCTGGAGATTTCTTTCAAGAATTGATCCTCAAAATGATTTTCAAGACCCGACTCCCGTAGCATTCCGATTAAGTTTTCATAAGCATTTGCTATACCTACAATTGGCACTATTGGAATTAAAAAGTCAAAGAACTTTGTCCGTTCGCTGGAGCTGAAAAGATCGTCACGAATTAGGTAAAAAAACCGGATGTTCTTCACATCTTTATCCTGCATAGAAGTGACCCCTTCATCCTGTAAAAAATCCAGGATGTGGCGTTTTTCCGCGGTGCTAGCCAGCCGTCGGTTAACTAATTGGTTAACCTCTCTTAAGCGGGCAAAGATACCCGTACACCCGTAACGATCTATATCTTCAAAAACAAACACATCCGCTCCCGATTTTTCTACAATATAAAGCAATTCATCAAGATGCTTGTCAAAAGGAGAGTCATCCTCATCAGGAAAAACCTCTATGCTATTGCCTTTGATTGAAATCTTAGAGAACACATTCTTCCCGTGGAAGAACCTAACCAAAAGAAAAGTCGCAATAATAAACAACAATACCCAAACAATGCCTGCTAGCAATGGTATCGAGGGGGTTAGGAGCCACTCAGGAGCAAAATTGTTCGGCTTACCGGCATAATCAACCCATTTATCAAATAGAAAAACAACGGCAGGTAGGAGGGTTAGCCCCACTAAAAGTAGGGTAACTTGTGTCAAGCTAAAGGCGGACAATTCCCTTTTAATGCCAAACCTCGTCTTTGGCACTTTTTGAGCGTCGATGGAATGAATAAGTTGATTGATTACTCTACCTTCTAGGCCGTGTATCGGGTTCTTGTCGTTACCTTTAACGCCATTATTACCATTGCCATTGTCATTGCCGTTACCGTTGTCATTATTATTACTATTACCGTTTTCATTTTCTTTTGGCTCTTCGTCAACAGTCGATGAAACGGGCTCATCAAATCTGGCAAGAGAGATATGGATAAAAGTCAAATCACAGCGCTGTTTTTTATAGGATTCTAGGATGGAGCTTTTCCCAGCACCGAATGGTCCAGTAACCGCAATATTTTTTAGATCGTCTTGCTCAAATACGTAGTCAAGGGCGTCGCTATAAATCCCAATCTCAACATCGTCTCTAGGTGTAAGTTTATGGAATCGGAACTTCACAACTTAAAACCTCCCACCTCGGTCGCCAAAAAAGCATAGTTTGGTTGTCTTGTCAGAATTAAAACCGATATACGAACTAGTGTTCTGATTGGATTTATTTTACAATGAGTACACATCGCTGTCAAGAATCGTGGAAAATTCTGAACCTTCGAATCCTACGCCCCCAGCTAACCATCCTATTTTTATCACTACAATAGCCAAACGATCACAAATGTTGGTCTGTCAATGCATGATGC
>JAAYMA010000052.1 GCA_012521615.1 Clostridiaceae bacterium
AATGGGCATTACACTGCTGAAATCAGCCACATATCCCAACGAGGAAGCAGACAGGGAAGTCCATGAATTTACATATTCCCTTCTGCCGCACCGGAATGATTTCAGGGATTGTACTGTAAAGCAGGGTTATGCTTTAAATATGCCTTTCAGGGCATTTGTAGCAGCACCAAAATCCGGGAAATTGCCTAAGGACCTTTTCTTTGCATTTGTAGAGAGCGAAAATGTTGTTTTGGAAACAATAAAGGTGGCTGAGAACGGTGATGGCATAATATTAAGGATGTATGAGGCGTATAACCGCAGGGGAAAAGTTGTATTGAATTTGCCGGTAACTGTAAAACAGGCATATGAATGCAATATGCTGGAGGAGAACATATGCGGACTTAAGTTTGAAAACAACAGAGTTTACCTTGAAATAAAACCATACGAGGTTAAAACTGTAAGAGTTCTGGCAGATGATAATATGACCAGATTCTGAACAAGATTCACAGGTTGAAGGGGATATAGACATGTTGTATAAAAATACCTTAATTTTGCATAAAAATACATGAAAATGTTGCAAAAACATCTTCAATGGTTAATTATCTCTTCACAATATGACAAATTATGATATAATTCTATTTATGCAGGTATTTAACCATTTTTTATCGAGGAGGATATTATATGAGAGCTACTGGATACGTAAGAAAGTTGGATTCACTCGGAAGGATTGTATTGCCAAAGTCCTTGAGAAAAGAATTAAACATTAACGAGGGCGATGATATTGAGATGTTTGTAGATGATAATGGAAATGTAGTCCTCGATAAATATGTTCCGAGATGTATCTTTTGTGATGTAGCCAAGGAGGATATAATTAACTTTAAAGGAAAAACAGTATGTAAGGATTGCATTGTAGAGATGTAAAATTGGATTGGATGGTCCAACTTAAAAAAGACATAAACGGCGGATATACCGCCGTATTTTTTTGGTATATATAATATATGAGTCTTTTTTATGGAGGCACCAATGAAAATCCGTGAATATCTTGAAGTGCTTGAAAGGAAAAATCTTTCTCCTTTTGCATGTCTGGTCACACACAGTAAAGGGAGGCTAAAAAACGAAAGGAAATGTGATGTTCGTACCGACTTTCAGCGGGACCGGGACAGGATTATTTATTCTAAATCATTCAGAAGGCTCAAACACAAGACGCAGGTTTTCATATCTCCAGAAGGCGATCATTACAGAACAAGACTCACTCATACTCTTGAAGTTTCACAGATTGCAAGGACCATTGCCAGAAGTTTACGTCTTAATGAAGATCTGACTGAAGCCATTGCACTCGGTCATGATTTGGGGCATACTCCTTTTGGACACGCGGGCGAAAGGGTTCTGGATAAATTGTGTTCTTTCGGTTTCAAGCATAATGAACAAAGCGTCAGAGTTGTAGATGTACTCGAAAAGGATTGTGAAGGGCTTAATTTGACTTTTGAAGTACGTGACGGTATAAGATGTCATACAGGGAAAGACATGCCCAGGACTTTGGAAGGGCAAATAGTGCGTATTGCTGATAAGGTTGCTTATATAAATCATGACATTGAGGATGCCATGCGCGGAGGTGTGATATCACAGGATGATCTTCCGAGAGAGTGTTTAAAAGTTTTGGGCAATACCCATTCAGAGCGCATTAACAATATGATCATAAATATTATTGAAAATAGTTCCGGCAAAAATCACATCAGAATGAGCAAAGAATTTCATGAAGCGACAAATGAGCTGAGGAATTTTATGTTCGAGAATGTATATATAGGATCTGTAGCCAAAAAAGAAGAGGCTAAAGCAGAGCTGATGATCGGGGAGCTATTTTTGTATTTCCTGAAAAATCCGAGAAAACTTCCTGAAGCATTCCAGAAAATGATAGATACTGACGGTGTCGAGCAGGCGGTTTTGGATTACGTGGCAGGAATGACTGATAGATTTGCTGTTAAGCAGTTTCAGAGCATTTATGTTCCTGTTTCATGGTTGGACTGATAAAAGTTTTCTATCCTGCAATACTATTTCTATAGTAAGATTTTGATAAAATTTTAGATAATATTTTGAGATATCTTGTTTGCATTTATGAATATTTCTTTGTAAGAAGGAAAAATGGACAATCTGTCGAATAATTAAATTAACGAGGTTATAATATGTTATACCCTGAAGAGGTAATAGAAGAGGTTAGGCTAAGAAACGACATAGTTGACGTAATTTCCAGCTATATAAAGCTTGAGCGCAAGGGCAAAACATATTTTGGTCTTTGTCCCTTTCACAGTGAGAAAACACCTTCTTTCAGTGTAGAACCTGTTAAGCAGTTTTTTTACTGTTTTGGCTGCAATAAAGGCGGAAGTGTAATTCAATTCATAATGGATATTGAAAATCTGGAATTTCCAGATGCTTTAAGATTTTTGGCAGACAGAGCAGGAATTACCCTTCCGGAGCCAGAGGAGCCAAAAGAAAGGGAAAATGCAAGGCAACGCAAGAAAATACTGGAGCTTAACAGACAGGCAGCCCGCTATTTCTTTTCTCTCCTTGCTGGCAGCAGTGGTCTTAGAGCATTGGAGTATTTGAAAAAACGCGGTTTATCAGATAGAATAATACGCAGATTCGGTTTGGGGTTGTCCCCCGGTGGATGGAGCGAACTTACAGATTACTTTATCAATAATGGTGTTTCACCTGAACTTCTTATAGCATCAGGACTTTCCATAAAATCTGCAAAAGGAAACTTAGTTGATCGCTTCAGGAACAGAATAATGTTTCCTATCTTTGATATCAGAGGGGATATTATTGGGTTTGGGGGAAGAGTTATAGATAACTCGCAACCGAAGTACATGAATTCACCTGATACTCCTGTCTATAATAAGAGTCGTGAACTTTACGGGCTGAATTTTGCACGGAGGAGCAAATCCAGTAAGCTTTTGATTGTAGAAGGTTATATGGACGTAATTTCACTCCATCAGGCCGGTATTGATTTTGCGGTTGCTTCACTCGGTACTTCATTAACACAAATGCAAGCATGGATTTTAAAAAAGTACGCAGACCAGGTAATAATATCTTATGATGCTGATGCTGCAGGTCAGGCAGCCACTTTAAGAGGCCTTGAAATTCTGGAAAAAGCAGGTTGTCAGCCTAAGGTATTGATAATGCCTGAAAATATGGATCCTGACGATTATGTAAGAAAAAACGGTCCTGAGAAGTTTAAGAAACTGATAGAAGGGGCATTATCACTTTTAGACTACAAAATTCGGGTACAAAAGGAAGTGCATAGTTCAGACACTATTGAAGACAAACTAAAATTGCTTAACAACATTGCCGATATTCTTGCTACACATGAAAATAGCATAGAGAGGGAATTATATGCAAAGAATTACGCTGAGCAATATGGGATTTCACTGGAATCTTTGAGAAGCGAGATACTTAAGCGCATGAGAAGAAAGCAGATGTCCCAACAGAGGAGAATAACGCCGGGTTCCTATGTTTCTCATTTGCCACAAATAGACAACCGGTATGGCGAACTGGAGTACATGCTGTTAGTTTTACTTTGTAATGAGAATCGTTTATATCAGGTTGTATCCTCAAAGTACGGTTTAGAATCATTTAAAGACAGGGGTGCGCGCAAAGCTGCTGAAAGGCTGTATGAAAGGCTGGAAAAGAACAAAAGTTGTATTTTGGCTGAACTTCTGAATGACCTGGATACTTCAATATCATCCTACCTGACACAGCTTGCAGCAACAAAATGTAATGCTGAAGACAATGAAAGAGCCATAAAGGATGTTTTAACAAAATTAGAAATACTACATCTGGAAGATTTACAGAAAGAAACTATTGAAAAAATAAAAAATGAACGAGATGGAATCAAACGACAGGAATTAGGGCTTGAGTTCAGAAAAAGAGCGGAACGTATAATCGAGCTCAAAGAAAAAACATAAGATTCATAAAAACCGAGGGGTGGAGAAATAGAAGATGGCAAATACAAAGAAAAACAAAAATAGTACAAAAAATAAAACTAAAAAGGATGAGGTCAAACTCAATAAAAAAGCTGCCGTATCTGATGCAGCAAAAATTGAGGAAACAAAATCTGTTTTAAGGGAGCTTACCAGGGAAGGTAAGGAGAAAGGTATGCTCACTTATAATGAAATAGAAGATGCTTTTGAGAAGATAGATCTTACACCTGAGCAAATCGAAAAAGTATATGATGCTCTTGAAAAATTAGGTATAGATATTGTTGCTGATAATATCGACAACATTGATGATGATGACGAAGACAGTTTTGATGATTTTAAGTTTTTAGATGATGTAGATGTGGATGAAAAAGAAGATGAAGACGATACAGATCTTTCCATACCTGAAAGTGTCAGTATTGATGATCCGGTAAGAATGTATCTGAAGGAAATTGGTAAAGTTCCCCTGCTTACCAGTGAGGAGGAAATAGAACTGGCTAAGAGAATGGAGCAGGGGGATGAAGAAGCCAAAAAACGGCTGGCTGAGGCAAATCTCAGGCTGGTTGTAAGTATTGCAAAACGTTATGTCGGCAGAGGTATGCTCTTTCTTGATTTAATACAGGAGGGTAATCTGGGGCTTATAAAAGCTGTTGAAAAATTCGATTACCGCAAGGGTTTCAAATTCAGCACATATGCTACCTGGTGGATCAGACAGGCAATAACCAGAGCAATTGCCGACCAGGCCAGAACTATACGAATTCCTGTGCATATGGTTGAGACCATCAACAAGCTTATTCGTGTACAAAGACAGCTGCTGCAGGAACTTGGAAGGGATCCCACGCCTGAGGAGATTGCAAAAGAAATGGATATGAGTGAGGAAAAGGTGCGGGATATAATGAAAATATCACAGGAACCTGTTTCTCTTGAAACACCAATCGGAGAAGAAGAAGACAGTCATCTCGGAGACTTTATTCCGGATGATGAAGCACCGGCTCCGGCTGAATCAGCAGCCTTTACCCTTTTAAAGGAGCAGCTCATAGATGTATTGGATACATTAACTCCCAGGGAGGAAAAAGTATTAAGGCTGAGGTTCGGTCTGGATGACGGAAGGGCAAGGACACTGGAGGAAGTTGGCCGGGAATTCAATGTTACCAGAGAAAGAATTCGTCAGATTGAAGCTAAGGCATTGAGGAAACTGAGACATCCCAGCAGAAGCAAAAAACTCAAAGACTTTTTAGACTAAAGATAAGGGTAAATTAATGTAATAATGACTGAATAAGCACACATACCAGTTTTAAAAATCTGATATGTGTGCTTGGTTTTTAGTTTCCTTTGCAAATATGCCGGGTTTTCCCCAAAGAATTATTTTCTGTCTTAATTGAAATTCTGTTTATACTGAAAAAAATTTGCTTTTTTCTTGACATGACAGTGAAATATGTTATTATAATATATGCATAACAAAGCAGAAGCGCATGGCTTCTCACCTTGTTCGGCAAATGCTGGCGGGTCAATAGCGTATCGTTATGATTCGTTTTGACACTAACAGGTGAAGTTTTGCGCTCGCCTGTTTTATTTATTTTCGGAGGTGTTTTATTATTAAAAAGGGCCAAATTGAGATTAATTCAGCGATAAGAGATAAAGAGGTTCGATTAATCGACGTGGATGGCACCATGATTGGAATTGTTTCGGCAAGAGAGGCTCAAAGGCTTGCAAATGAAAGGGAATTGGATCTGGTAAAAATATCTCCAAACGCTAATCCGCCCGTTTGCAAAATAATGGATTACGGGAAATACCTGTATGAAAAAAGTAAAAGAGAGAAAGAAGCAAGGAAGAAGCAAACTATTATTGAAGTAAAAGAAATAAGGTTGTCAGCTAAGATTGAAGAACATGACTTCGGATTTAAAGTCAAAAATGCTGTCAAGTTTCTTCAAGATGGCGATAAAGTAAAAGTTTCTATACGTTTCAGAGGTCGCGAAATAGCATATTCGGATCTGGGACGTGAAGTAATGCAGAAATTTGCAGATACAGTCAAAGAGTACGGCAGAGTTGAAAAACCGCCGGTCATGGAAGGTAGATCTATGTCCATGATAATAGTACCTAACAAAAAATAAGATTCCCAAGGGGAGGTAGTTTTTATGGCTAAGCTTAAAACCCACAGTGGTTCCAAAAAGAGATTTAAGATTACCGGTTCCGGTAAAGTAAAGAGAAGACATGGATATAAAAATCATATTCTTACAAAGAAAACATCAAAAAGAAAGAGAAAGCTCCGTAAGGGTGCACTTGTTTCAAAGGCAGATGCTGCAAATATTAAGCAATTGCTTCCTTATGTGTAAGAATTGAAAGAGAGGTGTAAATCTGATGGCTCGTGTAAAAGGTGGTGTGCGCACACGCGCAAGACATAAAAAAGTTCTTAAACTTGCAAAAGGTTATTTTGGTGCTAAAAGCAAACTTTACAGAACAGCTAATGAAGCTGTTATGAAGTCCTTGAGTTATGCATACAGGGACAGAAAACAGAAAAAGCGTGACTTCAGAAAACTCTGGATTACCCGTATTAATGCTGCAGCGCGCATGAATGGTTTATCATACAGTAAATTTATGAATGGTCTTAAAAAATCAGGTATTAATCTAAACAGAAAAATACTTGCCGATATGGCTGTTAATGATGCAGAAGGTTTCAAAATGCTGGTTGAAAAAGTTAAAGGTTAAATATAGTTATTTTGAAACTGAACATTACACCCAGGTCCTTCACGTATAGTGATGGACCTTTTTTGTAGAATTTTAAAAGCAAAGAACAATTTTTAGCTATTTTTCAAAAATATAATTCAGCATTTATGGCAAACTATAAAAGAGGTACGGCTATGGATTTTATGAGAATTTCTTCAGCATCAAATCCTTTAATAAAGTCATTGCGCTTACTGCACAGCAAAAAAGGAAGACAAAAAGAAAATGCTGTTATTTTGGAAGGAAGCAGGCTTGTTACTGATGCTGTGAAATCCAATGCAAAAATTAAGGCTTATATAGTTAATGAAAGCTTTGCAGAAAAATACAGCTTTCTTTTAAAAAAGTTCCCGGAAGCAAAGTCTTATTTACTGCCCGACAGCTTATTCAAAAAGATTAGTGAGACCGATAACCCTCAGGGGCTCATTGCGGTTTCAGAAATACCTTATTACAACGAAGAAAAATTAAAAGAATTAAAACGGGTAATTGTACTGGAGAACATTCAGGATCCTGGAAATGCAGGTACAATAATAAGGTCGGCAGATGCTTTTGGTTTTGATGGTGTGATTTTTTCAAAAGACAGTGTGGATCCATATAATTCCAAGGTTATAAGGTCCACAATGGGATCGCTTTTCCATATTCCGGTCATTATAAGTGATGATGTATATACTACACTGGACAAGCTTAAGGGGTATGGATTAAAAATACTTGCCGCACATCCCAGAGACGCAGAATTGTGTTATCAAACCGATCTTTTCGATAACATTGCAATTGTAATAGGAAATGAAGGTAATGGACTTAGCGGCAGAATACTGGAAATGGCAGATAAGAAAATTATGATACCCATGAAAGGTAATGCGGAATCACTGAATGCATCGGTGGCTGCTTCAGTTTTGCTCTATGAAAGTATGAGACAAAGAGGGACTTAACTGGAAAATTTTATGGATTTGATAGTTTATCCAAAAAAGGTTCATGGCGCGAATGTTTTTCCGCATTTTGGACAAAATTTGTATAAGTCCTTGAAAAAACATTATAAATAATATAAAATGCATTGTAGGTTTTGTGATTATATTAACAAATCAAGTATTTATTTTAGGAGGTTTATATTATGGCGATTAAAATCGGTATTAACGGATTTGGCAGAATTGGACGCCTTGCGTTCAAAGCAGCTATCAATAATCCCAATGTTCATGTAGTAGGAATTAACGATCCTTTTATTGACCTTGAATACATGGTGTACATGCTCAAATATGATACTGTTCATGGCAGATTTGACGGAGAAATTGAAGCTAAAGATGGTAAGTTAATCGTCAATGGTAAAGAAGCAAATGTTTATGCCTGCATGAAGCCGGAGGAAATTCCCTGGAAGGAATGCGGTGCTGATTATGTAATTGAATCCACAGGTCTCTTTACCACAACTGAAAAGGCTAATGCACACATTCAGGCTGGTGCAAAGAAGGTTGTTATTTCTGCTCCTTCCAAGGATGCTCCGATGTTTGTAATGGGCGTTAACCACGAGACATATACCAGCGATATGAATATCGTGTCAAATGCTTCTTGTACAACCAACTGTCTTGCACCTCTTGCAAAAGTTATACATGATAACTTTGGTATAGTTGAAGGTCTTATGACCACTGTTCATGCTATGACAGCCACCCAGAAGACAGTTGACGGTCCTTCCAAGAAAGACTGGAGAGGCGGACGTGCTGCTTCCGGTAACATTATTCCTTCATCCACCGGTGCTGCTAAAGCAGTTGGTAAGGTTATTCCTGAGCTCAACGGAAAGCTTACAGGTATGTCCTTCAGAGTTCCCACACTCAACGTTTCAGTAGTTGACTTAACATGCCGTCTGGAGAAACCAGCTTCCTACGAAGAAATCTGCAAGGCTGTTAAAGCTGCTTCTGAAAATGAACTTAAAGGTATTCTCGGATACACTGAAGATGATGTTGTTTCTTCAGACTTCATCTCCGATCCCCGTACCTCCATCTTTGATGCCAAAGCTGGTATTTCTCTCAATCCTAACTTTGTTAAGCTTGTTGCATGGTATGACAACGAGTGGGGTTACTCCAACAAACTGATTAACCTCATTGAGCACATGGCATCAGTAGATAATAAATAATTGTTTTATAATACCATATATTCTGATATAATAAAGAGCGGTTATTAAAACTGCTCTTTTTACTTAAAAAGTCTAATTTTCCGTATATTTCAAAAGGAGTGTAGGTCATGAGTATGATGAATAAAATGAGTATTGAAGATATGGATATTAAAGGCAAAAAGGTCATAGCCCGCGTTGACTTTAATGTTCCTCTGGATGAAAACGGTAATGTAACTGATGATAAAAGAATTAGGGGAGCTCTCCCTACTATTAAATACATCATTGAAAATGGTGGTAAATTAATACTGGTATCCCATTTGGGAAGACCTAAAAACGGTCCTGAAGCAAAATTCAGTATGAAGCCGGCAGCAGAACGTTTAAGCCAATTACTCGGTAAAGAGGTAATTTTGGCTGCAGACGTTATAGGCGAAGATGCCAAAGCAAAAGCTGAAAACCTCAAAGAAGGCGAAATTCTTATGCTTGAGAATGTTCGCTTCCATAAGGAAGAAACAAAAAATGATCCCGAATTTGCCAAAGAACTTGCAAGCATGGCAGATGTTTTCTGTAATGACGCATTTGGTACTGCACACAGGGCTCATGCCTCTACTGCAGGTCTGGCAGATTACCTTCCTTCCTGCTGTGGTTTTCTGATTAAAAAAGAGCTTGATGTTATGGGCAAGGCTCTTGAGAATCCTGAAAGACCATTTGTTGCCATATTGGGTGGTGCCAAAGTTTCTGATAAAATCAGCGTAATTGAGAATCTTCTTGACAAGGTTGACACCCTTATCATTGGCGGTGGTATGGCATATACTTTCTTTAAAGCCAAGGGTCATAGTGTAGGCACATCCATATGTGAAGACGACAAGGTGGAGCTTGCAAAATCCCTTCTTAAAAAAGCTGAAGAGAAAAATGTAAATATGCTTCTTCCCGTTGATACAGTAGTGGGTAAGGAATTTAAGGCAGATACAGAATATAAAGTAGTTCCTTCCAATTCTATTCCTGATGGCTGGATGGGACTCGATATCGGTCCTGAGACAATCGAAAAATTCTCAGAAGCAATCAAGGGAGCCAAGACTGTAGTTTGGAACGGACCTATGGGCGTTTTCGAATTCGAAAACTTTGCAGTAGGTACAAAGAAGATTGCAGAAGCTCTGGCTCAGTCAGGTGCTACATCAATAGTTGGCGGCGGCGATTCAGCTGCGGCTGTAGAGCAGCTTGGTTTTGCCGATAAGATTACCCATATTTCGACAGGCGGCGGCGCCTCATTGGAATTCCTGGAAGGTAAGGAACTGCCTGGTATCGCTGTTCTTAACGAAAAGAAATAGTTTTATTGAAAGGTGGAAAAATAAATGTCAAATAGAGTTATAATGGCTGCTGGAAACTGGAAAATGAATAAGACTCCCAGGGAAGCAGTCGAGTTTGTAAATGACCTCAAGGATCGTGTTGCTAACAGCAATTCAGAGGTGGTAGTCGGAGTTCCTTTTGTTTGCATCCCTGGTGTTGTTGAAGCTGCAAAGGGCTCTAATATTAAAGTTGCAGCACAGAATTGTCATTGGGAGCCCAGTGGTGCTTACACCGGAGAGGTTTCCTGCTCCATGCTAAAAGAGCTGGGAGTGGACTATGTAATTATAGGGCACTCTGAAAGACGTGAATATTTCGCCGAAACAGATGAAATGGTTAACAAAAAAGCCAGGGCTATACTTGACAATGGTATGATTCCCATTATCTGCTGTGGTGAATCTCTTACTCAAAGAGAGCAGGGCGTAACGAAGGAACATGTTCGCTACCAGATTAAAATTGCACTTCTCGGTATAACCGCCGAAGAGGCATCAAAGATTGTTATTGCTTATGAACCTATTTGGGCTATAGGTACAGGAAAAACTGCCACAACCGAACAGGCTGAAGAAGTTTGCGGTATAATTCGTGAACTTGTTGAAGAGCTATACAGCAAAGATGTTGCTGAAAAAATCAGAATTCTTTATGGTGGAAGTGTTAAACCAGAAAACGCCAAAGAACTTTTCGCAATGCCGAATATTGATGGTGGACTTGTTGGAGGCGCAAGTCTCAAAAGCGATTCTTTTGAGAAGATTGCCAACCATGATGCTTAAGTCCATATAATTTGCGCCCTCCGTCTTCTGTACGGGGGGCTTTATGCATAGATGTGACATAGAAAGGTATGAAGGATATGCTGAAAAAGAATAATTATACACCAAATGAAGGTCCTGTCTTACTTGTAGTAATGGATGGAATCGGAATAACAGATATAACAGAAGGAAATGCAGTATATAACGCTTATACCCCGAACCTTGACCGGCTTTTGAATTCATGCCCCAACAATCAGCTGAAAGCCCATGGTACTGCTGTGGGTCTGCCTTCTGACGATGATATGGGAAATTCCGAAGTTGGACATAATGCCATTGGTGCCGGTCAGATATTCTCCCAGGGCGCAAAACTCGTCTCAGAAGCCATCGAATCGGGTGAGATGTTTAAAGGCCAAGGCTGGAGTGAAATAAGGGATAACTGTATTTCAAATAATTCAACTTTACATTTTATAGGTTTATTCAGTGATGGAAATGTTCATTCCCACATAGAGCATTTGAAAGCCATGATAAGACAAGCCAAAAAAGAAGGTATCAAGACTGTCAGAATCCATATTCTGCTGGACGGCAGAGATGTGGGTGAAACTTCTGCTTTAGAATATGTACTGCCCTTTGAGCAATTTTTAAGTGAGCTTAACGACTCCGATTTCGACGCCAAAATAGCCAGCGGCGGCGGAAGAATGTATATAACCATGGACAGGTATGAAGCCAATTGGGGGATGGTCGAACGAGGCTGGCAGACTCATGTATTGGGTGAGGGAAGATACTTTGATTCTGCTCAGCAGGCCATTGAAACACTGAGAGCGGAGACAAAGGCAATTGACCAGGATCTGCCTGCATTTGTAATTGCTGAAAATGGCAAACCCGTCGGAACCATTGAAGACGGGGACAGTGTTATTTTCTTTAACTTCCGTGGAGACAGGGCTATTGAAATTTCAAGGGCATTCGAAGAACCTGATTTTAAGTACTTTGACCGTAAAAGATGGCCTAAAGTAACCTATGCAGGCATGCTCGAATATGATGGAGATCTTCATATCCCTTCCCGTTATCTGGTTAATCCGCCATCTATAAAAAATACAATGGGAGAATACTTGGCAAAGACCGGTGTTACCCAGCTTGCAATTTCTGAAACTCAGAAATTCGGTCATGTAACTTATTTCTGGAATGGAAATAATTCAGGGAAGTTCGATGATGAATTGGAGACTTATATTGAAATAACATCGGATATGGTTCCTTTTGACCAGAGGCCATGGATGAAAGCAGCTGAAATAACTGATAAGACCATAGAAATGCTGAGAACCGGTAAATACAGATTTGCCAGAATAAATTTTGCCAATGGTGATATGGTAGGGCATACCGGCAATTATCAGGCCGCAAAAATTGGAGTTGAAACTGTAGATCTCTGCCTTGGAAGACTCATTTCTGAGATAGAGAAACTGAACGGTCTTTTAATCGTTACTGCTGACCATGGAAATGCTGATGAGATGTACGAGATTGATAAAAAGACCAAAAAGGCCAAACTTGATGAAAACGGAAACTATAAAGCAAAGACAAGTCATACTCTGAATAAAGTGCCCTTTATAATTTACGATCCGGTCAATAGCGGGAAATATAAACTGAAGGAAGGCGAATTCGGTCTTGCCAATATAGCGGCTACTGTGGTCAATTTACTGGGCTTCGAAGCTCCTGATATTTGGGAAGAGAGTATGATAGCATTTTAATCTTCTAATTTAGCTAAAATTTTACTACATGTGGTATTGCTTTTTAAAAAGACTTAATGTATGATTTTAGCAGGGATTTTATGGTC
>JAAYMA010000053.1 GCA_012521615.1 Clostridiaceae bacterium
CGTAACAATACTGGTAATAATTAATTCTTTCAGGGCACTAAGATGAAGTGCCCTGAAATTTAATATTTAAACTTGTTTACTTTAGTACGGTGATGTGTTAGAATGTCAATGCTGACTTTAAATATTGACATGGAGGATTATTATGAGAAAGAGAATTTTTTTTGTTTTTATGATTATAGTAATGCTTTCTAGCATGACTGCCTGTTCAGATAAAACCAGCGAAACCGGAGCTAAGTCAACATTTACGGTAGGTTTTGACGAGAACTTTCCGCCCATGGGCTTTATAGGCGAAGACGGAAAGCATACCGGATTTGATCTGGAGCTGGCTGCAGAAGTTGCAAAGCGTCTTGATATGGAGCTTGTTTTGCAGCCTATTGCCTGGGATGCCAAAGAAATGGAACTGGAATCCAAAAATATAGATTGTGTTTGGAACGGCTTTACCATTAACGGACGAGAAGATGACTATACCTGGACAGCCCCTTATATGAAAAATTACCAGGTATTTGTAGTAAGAGCAGATGCCGGTATTAAGACCAAGGCCGATCTTGCCGGAAAAGTGGTAGCTGTACAGGCCGACTCAAGTGCCGAGAAAGCTCTTGAAAAGGAGTCCGGATTGGTTGAGAGTTTTGGAGATTACATAAGGACTCCGGATTATGAAATTGCCTTAATGGATCTGAAAGCCGGGGCAATAGATGCGGTTGCCATGGACGAAGTTGTTGCCAGATATAAGATTGAGCAGAGGGACGAAGAATTTGTTATTCTCGAAGAAACCCTTGCTGCTGAGGAGTATGGAGTAGGTTTCCTTTTGGGCAACACAGAGCTCAGGGATAAAGTCCAGGCTGCTCTGGAGGAAATGGCCAAAGACGGAACAATGGCAAAAATATCTGAGAAATGGTTTGGTAAGGACGTTACTATAATTGGAAAATAATTATTCTGCATATAAATTAAAGGGCTATCATTAAGGCAGATAGCCCTTTTTTCGCGAAATCCCGGGGTTGAGACAGGGTAAGACGGGGGACAGTTCTGTGTCCTGTCTTTACCTGTCTGGGATCTTCAATGGGATATGTGGGGCACGGATCGGTCCCCTGTCCTGTTGAATTTGTGATTAAGTTGAATGGGGGAGCACTGGTGGAGTTATCGGTAATGTTATCCATATTGAGTAAAGGCATGCTACTATCGGTCGAGATATTTGTCCTGACACTGTTATTCTCTATTCCGCTGGGATTTGTTGTGACCTTCGGCCGTATGTCAAAAAATTTTATAATAAGAAATCTGGTTAAAATATATATTTCAATTATGCGCGGAACGCCTCTTATGCTGCAGCTGATGGTGGTCTATTTCGGACCAAATCTAATATTTGGCATAAAGATATCTAATGAGTACAGGTTTACTGCTGTTATCATAGGTTTTGTAATAAATTATGCAGCTTACTTTGCAGAAATTTACCGGAGCGGCATTGAATCCATACCTGTTGGACAATACGAGGCAGCAAAAGTGCTTGGATACAACAAGTTCCAGACATTTATGAAAATTATTCTGCCTCAGGTAATAAAAAGGATTCTGCCTGCTGTTACCAATGAAGTAATTACCCTTATTAAGGATACTTCTTTGGCTTATGTAATTTCAATTCCGGAAATGTTTTCACAGGCGAAGGCTTTGGCTTCCAGTCAAAATACACTGGTGCCCTATGCCATAGCCGGTGTTTTCTATTATATATTCAATTACATAGTGGCTTATATTATGGAATGGATCGAAAACAAATTCAGTTATTATAAAATTAGTTGAGGTAGTTAGCATGAATATACTGGAGATTAAAAATCTGAAAAAGAGTTTTGATACAGAAGTCATTAAAGATATTTCCTTAACTGTGGAAGAGGGCAAGGTAGTCGGTATCATTGGACCTTCGGGTTCAGGAAAATCCACCCTATTAAGATGTGCAACCATGCTGGAAACAATAGATTCCGGCGAAATTATATATATGAATGAGCATGCAGTCAGGACCAATCCTGACGGAAAGGCGGTTTATGCTTCTCCTAAAGAACTAAGAAGAATACAGAGATATTTTGGACTGGTATTTCAGAATTTTAATTTGTTTCCTCATTATTCGGTGATAAAGAATATAACAGATCCTCTCATTACAGTTCAAAAGAAATCGAAAAATGAGGCCATGGAAATAGGTCGCAGATTATTAGAGAAAATGGGTCTGTCAGATAAAGAGCATGCATATCCCTGTCAATTGTCAGGAGGTCAGCAGCAGCGTGTTTCAATAGCAAGGGCACTGGCACTTAATCCTAAAATATTGTTTTTTGATGAACCGACATCCGCTCTTGATCCCGAACTTACGGGTGAAATTCTCAAGGTAATCCGGGATTTGGCCCAGGAGCACATGACTATGGTGATTGTGACACATGAAATGAGCTTTGCAAGAGATGTTGCTGACCATATAATTTTCATGGACGGCGGTGTGATAGTTGAACAGGGAAACCCTGAAGATGTAATAAATAATCCGAAGAATGAAAGAACAAAGGCATTTTTAAACAGGTTTGAAAGATAACAGAAGATGCTTTGTCAATGTATGTCACATAAGCAATTATTGCAATAATTTCAGCAATATTAGCAAAGAAAATTGCATATTTTAATACTACTATTATAAATAGGGGAAATAAAATACACGGGAGGAGACATACATGACAAAAGCAGATATTGGCCTTATTGGTCTTGCAGTTATGGGTGAAAACCTTGTTATGAATATGGAGAGCAAAGGATTCACTGTTGCTGTTTTTAATCGTACTACAGAAAAGGTAACAAAATTTATTGAAGGCCGCGCAAAAGGTAAAAATATTATCGGAACTTATTCCATTGAAGAACTTGTCGCCAGTTTAAAAAAACCCAGAAAAATAATGTTAATGGTCAAGGCAGGAAAGCCTGTAGATGATTTTATTGAACTTCTGATTCCACATCTTGAAGAAGGCGACATTATTATAGATGGAGGAAATTCACATTTCCCTGATACCATCCGCAGGACAAAATATGTTGAGGAAAAAGGTCTTTTATACATTGGTACCGGGGTTTCGGGCGGTGAGGAAGGAGCTCTTAAAGGTCCAAGTCTTATGCCCGGCGGTTCACCTGATGCATGGCCACATGTAAAACCAATTTTCCAGGCTATAAGCGCAAAGGTTGAAGATGGATCACCTTGCTGTGACTGGGTTGGAGAAGATGGTGCCGGACATTTCGTAAAAATGGTTCATAACGGTATTGAATATGGTGATATGCAGCTTATTTGCGAAGCCTATCATTTGATGAAAGACCTTCTGGGAATGAGTGCAGATGAAATGCACGAAGTCTTCAAGGAATGGAATGAAGGCGAGTTAGACAGCTATCTGATAGAGATTACGAGAGATATTCTGGCTTATAAAGACACAGACGGAGAGCCGCTCGTCGATAAAATACTTGATAAAGCCGGACAGAAAGGTACCGGTAAATGGACAGCCATAGCTGCATTGGATGAAGGTGTACCTCTTACACTTATAGGGGAGGCAGTTTTCTCTCGCTGCTTATCAGCATTGAAGGATGAAAGAATTGCTGCTTCAAAGGTTCTTAACGGACCCGAACCCAAATTTGAAGGCGATAAAAAAGCCTTTATAGAAGACCTTAAGAATGCCTTATATGCAGCCAAGATCGTTTCTTATGCTCAGGGCTATACCTTACTCAGGGCTGCAGCCCAGACCTATGGCTGGAATCTGAATTACGGCGGAATAGCACTGATGTGGCGTGGCGGCTGTATTATCAGATCAGTTTTCTTAGGTAAAATTAAAGAAGCTTTCGATAAAAATCCTGAGTTAACTAACCTTTTGCTGGATCCGTTCTTTAAAGAAAAAATTGAAAATGCTCAGGCAGGATGGAGAAGAGTTACATCTGCAGCATTGATGAATGGCATTCCTGTACCTGCGTTTACATCTGCATTATGCTATTACGACGGATACAGAAGTGAATGGTTGCCTGCTAATTTACTTCAGGCACAGCGTGATTATTTCGGCGCCCACACATACGAGAGAATTGACAGACCAAGAGGTGAGTTTTTCCATACCAATTGGACTGGCGAAGGCGGTGCGACATCAGCTACTACGTATGAGGTTTAATTTCTGATTTAAACTACAAATCTTTAAAATTATAAATAAGCCTACAAGTCTATAACCTTCTATAAAGATGCAAAGTGCTGTAAAGGAATTGACAGCACTTTGCGTCTTTATTTAGCACATTTTCTTTTAATATCGGCCCCCAATTTGCCATTAAAGCAAATACGTCTTATAATATTCATTTGTTACAGGTATAGTATCATATAACGGGCATTTAATAATCAAATGTATCCTTTTATTTGTCTACTTTCAAATGCTTCTGTATACATAAAGTAAACACAGCAGGGATATGCAGCTTTATATATTAAAACATTTGCAGTTCAGGGGGTAAAATGAACAAAACAGAAAAATTAGGAAAAGAGAGCATAGGTAAATTAATGCTTTCACTTTCTGTGCCTGCCATTACAGGACAGATTGTGAATATGCTTTATAATATTGTCGACAGAATATATATCGGGCATATACCTGAAATAGGCGGAACAGCTCTTGCCGGTGTGGGGCTTACACTTCCTGTTATAATTATAATATCTGCTTTCAGCTCTTTAATTGGTATGGGGGGTGCACCCCATGCAGCCATCAGGCTTGGAGAAAATAAAAAAGACCAGGCAGAAAGTATCTTGGGAAATTGTTTTTCTTTGCTTTTGTTAATCTCCGTTATATTGACAGCGTTTTTTCTCCATTTTGGTGAAAAGCTGCTGTGGTTATTTGGGGCAAGCGAGAAGACCATAAATTACGGCTTGGATTATCTGAACATTTATGTTATCGGAACTGTATTTGTTCAGCTTACTTTAGGTCTCAACCCGTTTATAACTACACAGGGATATGCAAAAACCGGTATGCTTACTGTAATAATAGGAGCTGTTACCAATATTATACTTGCCCCTATATTTATTTTTGTTTTTAATATGGGAGTCAAGGGTGCTGCTGTAGCAACAGTAATTTCTCAGGGTGTATCTGCCATATGGGTAATAACTTTTCTTTCGCGGAACAAACCGGTACTTAAACTAAGAAAAAAATTCATGAGGTTAAAAGGTTCGGTTATTGCACCTGTTTTGTTATTAGGGGTTTCACCTTTTATTATGTCCAGTACCGAAGGGCTTTTGCTTATTGCTTTTAATTCATCCTTACAAAAATACGGTGGTGACATAGCGGTAGGCGCTATGACAATTCTTTCCGGTTTAATGCAGCTATTGATGCTTCCTTTGCGGGGGCTGACACAGGGGGCGCAACCTATTATCAGCTACAATTATGGAGCAAAAAATAATGACAGGGTAAAAAAAGCATTTAAGGTTCTTTTGTTGTCCAGTATAGGATATGCTTTGCTTTTCTGGACTGTTCTAATGAGTTTTCCGAGGTTGTTTGTTTCAATTTTCAATAATGAGGACATGGAACTGATAAACTATACAGTATGGGCACTTCGCATTTATTTTTCGGCTTCTTTTGTTTTAAGTGTGCAGAATTCCTGCCAGCAGACATTTGTTGCAGTAGGTCAGGCAAAGATTTCTGTATTTCTCGCTTTACTGAGGAAAATTATCCTTCTGATACCGTTAATATATATACTGCCTGCATTTTTTGAAAATAAGATATTTGCGGTTTTTCTGGCAGAACCGGTATCAGACACTATTGCTGCAACAGTTACTGCAACCATTTTTGCGTATCGGTTTAAAAAAATACTTAAGGAGAATAAAGTTCAGACACAAAAAATATCATAAATGTTCCGTCATATACATTATTTTTGCTTTCAGCAATAATATGGGGTAAAATAAATCAGAAAACTTATTGCTTAATAATTAATGAAAAGGGCAGGGATACTTATGAAAAAACCAGTACTGGTCATTATGGCAGCGGGAATGGGGAGCAGATACGGTGGATTAAAACAGATTGACCCCATTGATGATAAAGGTCATATGATAATTGATTTTTCAATCTTTGATGCAGTCAGGGCAGGTTTTGAAAAAGTTATTTTTATAATTAAAAAAGAAAATGAAGAAATCTTTAGGGAAAAAATCGGTGACAGAGTAAAAAATCATATTGAGGTCGAATATGTTTATCAGGATATAAATAATGTGCCCGAAGCTTTTGCTATACCGGAAGACAGGATAAAGCCGTGGGGGACAGGGCATGCAGTGCTGAGTTGCGCAGGCAGGATTTCAGGGCCGTTTGCAGTTATCAACGCTGACGATTTCTACGGAAGGAATGCATTTTCAAAGATTTACAGCTTTCTTTCAAATGTCAGAGATGATGATAAATATAATTACACAATGGTAGGATATATCTTGGAAAACACTCTCACAGACAATGGTTCAGTTGCAAGGGGTATTTGTACAGTTGATAAAGATGAATATCTTGTCAGTATAAAAGAAAGAACTCATATCGAAAAGAAAGAGGATGGAGTTTACTATACGGAGGATGCAGGCAAAACCTGGGTGCCTGTGGATGGTAAAAGTATTGTATCAATGAATATGTGGGGCTTTACAGAAAGTATATTTGATGAATTAAAGAAAAGATTTGCAACTTTTCTTGAGACAGAAGTCAAAAATAACCCGCTTAAAGCTGAATTCTTTTTGCCCGATGTTGTAGGTGAACTTTTACAGGAAGACAAAGCGAGGGTAAAAGTATTAAGATCACTCGACAGGTGGTATGGTGTGACCTACCGGGAGGATAAGGACATGGTGGTAAAAGCCATATCAAAATTAAAGAACAGCGGGATGTATCCTGAATATTTGTGGGCTACTGGGAAACAGCACTTAAATGACAGTTTGTAATGCATACGCTGCAGCTCTTTATATATACCGGGATTACCCTCACTATAAAATTATAGTGTCCCGGATAGGAGTTGCAGCTGAAAAAGCTTAGTTTGAATGACTGGCAGAAATCCTCGTTACTGTCAATTATGTCATAGACCCAATTGCCAACATGACTTTCATGCCCGGCATTACATGAACGATAAAGAACAAATTCCAACTGCGCTGTTCCCTTGCTGTCTTTCTTGGGAATAAAACATATGTTGCAGCTGAACATCACCCTTATTTTTGCTTTTTTTATAGATGATGTATCATTTGAAACTAAGCCCAATGTTTTGGGGAGAGAGTTTATATGCGGGGTACAAATTATAGGATTGTGACTGGGTGTTGTAAAAGCATAACCTTGACCTGTGCTGCATTCAAATATTATATCTTTAGGATTTGCAATGTTATTTTCACGTTCTGCAGCGTTGTTATCTGTATTCTGTTCTTTGATCTTCTCACAAAACTCAGTGGGATTTGTTTGAGCTGTAATATCAGGCTTTTCATCCAGAGTTTCAGTCACTGGTGTTTGATCACATAAACTTCCCATATACTCATCCACTGGGTAAAATTTTTCTCCAGTCTGATTATCAGGTGGTCTTAAAAAATCTGATATACTGCATTGAACAGCTTTGTCCTGGGAATTATCCTGTAATATTACATCAACAGAATTAAGTTCTTTTGCAGGCTCATACTTATAGGACAAGATTTCGGCTTCGTTACTTAAAATATCATCTTTATTCCCATATTTTTTTTCAGAACTGTTTGAAGAAATAAAAAACCTCCACCCGCCATAATTACCAAAATACTCTTCCCACATATCGTCCCATTTTATCCGGTTTGTTTTCATAAAATGGATACCTCCGGCAGTTACTACATAATATATTATGCCGTGGTAGGAGAAAGGTTATTTTGAGGCGGCTAAAGAGTACCTTAGCCGCCTTGTAGCAGTTTTAATGTCCCTGGGCAAAGATGGCAAGCTGGCAATTTGTAACACATACTGAGGCATTCTTTACGGAAACAGGTCTGCATTTTACAATGTAAGTACAGCATCCAGGGCAGGCACTGCAATCACAATAATCGAAGCAGAATGATTTTGCGAATTTATCATTTTCTTCGATTTCGTAGTTCCATGTGCCTATAACACATTCAGGAAAGTCCTTACAGCATCTGACCAGATCAAATTCCAACTGGGCATGTCCATCGCTGTCAGGTATGAAGTGGATTATACTGGAAAACTCCACCTTTATTTTAGGTTTGCAAAGGCATGAAGTATCCAGTGTTACATTTGCTACTGTTTTTGGAGTACATATGCAAGGAGCTTTGTCTTCTGCACAGTTCCTGTAGTTGGCGGAGAATGTAAAGCCTCCTCCTGTTCCGCATTCGAAAAGTATTGGTTTTGGAAGAGGATGTCCGGGGTCTTTACATTTCACACATTCCCCATCATAAAAATCGTCTTTTTTGTGGTCGTCCTTTCTGTCATGTTTTTGATATTCAGCCATATCAGTGTCTCGATAGTTTGTCCTAATTCCATATTATTCGGTGATAAAATTTTGGTTACAATTTTATAATTCAAACTGGACTGATTGGTGCAAAATATGTTCCAGAAATTTGATCATATATATTCGTGGTTATTGTTGAAAATATAGATATAAGATGGTATTATGATTTTATTGTTTTTTCATAGTTGGACGTGGGCGGATGCTGCACGTTCATTATTATGTCCTGATCAATAAACTTTTTTGTTATGATATTGGATAAAGGCACTCAGGAGGGAGGGTAATATGAATAAAGCAGGTATTTTGGGAAGATGGACCAAGGAAAAGTCCGAAGAATTATATGGTATTAAAAACTGGGGAGCAGGATATTTTTCAATTTCCGACAAAGGAGAGGTATTGGTAAATCCCTATAAGGACAATAAAGAATCTGCTATCAGCATCATGGATATCATTTCGGGTATAAGAGAACGTGGACTTGATATGCCTGTGCTGTTGCGTTTTGAAAATATATTGGATTCGCAGATCTCATATCTGAATAA
Source organism: Clostridiaceae bacterium (assembly GCA_012521615.1). Lineage (GTDB taxonomy): Bacteria > Bacillota > Clostridia > DSM-8532 > DSM-8532 > DTU059. The sequence goes on from JAAYMA010000053.1 coordinate 8,961, forward strand.
TTCATTTGCTGAGGCAATAAAAAATCTTGGATACAAAAATGTTTACCGTGGTGTTTATCCTATAAAGGTTAATCAGCAGCAACAGGTTGTCGAAGAAGTGACCAAATTTGGCGAGCGTTATCATCACGGACTTGAGGTTGGCAGCAAAGCTGAACTTATAGCTGCATTGTCGGTTATGAGGGACAGAGAGGCATGTATAATCTGTAATGGATATAAAGATGAAGAGTTCATTGACTTAGGTCTTTATGCTATTAAAATGGGCTTTAAACTCTTTTTTGTAATAGAGATGCCGGGAGAGCTGGATATTGTTCTGGAACGCTCACGGGAGCTTAATATAGAACCCAATATAGGTGTACGTATTAAACTATCAGCCAAAGCGGGCGGTCACTGGACTGAGTCCGGCGGTGACCGGAGTCTTTTTGGATTGAATATGTCCGAAGTAATAAATCTTGTGGATACATTGAAAGAGAAAAATATGCTAAATTCACTCAAGCTGCTTCATTATCATTTGGGTTCACAGATACCCAATATCAGGGATATTCGTTCTGCGGTATTTGAAGCTGTCCGTGTTTACGCGGAATTGGTCAAGGAAGGGGCACCCATGGGATACCTTGATTTGGGAGGCGGTCTTGCAGTTGATTATGACGGGTCAAATACCAACTATATGAACAGCCGGAATTATACTGTTGAAGAATACTGTACTGACATTGTTGAAGCTGTTATGACAACACTGGATCCGTCCAATGTTCCTCATCCGGTAATTATAACCGAATCAGGAAGGACAATAGTGGCCTACTATTCGGTTCTGGTTTTCAATGTACTGGATGTTGCTTCCTTTGAGGAGTATGATTTGCCTGATACCCTTGATGATAATACACATGAGCAGATAAAAAATCTGTTTGATGTATATAAGAATATTAATCTTAAAAATATTCAGGAATGCTACAATGATGCCCTGTATTACAGGGATATAATACGTGATATGTTTAAGCACGGCAACATAAGTCTCAGAGAAAGAGCTTTTTCAGAGAAAATTTTCTGGAATATTATCCATCAGATTGCCAGAGAAAAAACAAAGCTGAAGAACCCTCCACCGGATTTAAGAGAAATAGAGATTGCCATTGCAGATATATACTACTGCAATTTCTCGGTTTTCCAGTCATTGCCGGATAGCTGGGCTATCGATCAGCTTTTCCCCATTATGCCGATCCATCGCTTGCTTGAACTGCCCAAAAACAATGCGGTAATTGCCGATATTACCTGCGACTGCGACGGCATAATTGACAAATTTATAGATCTTCATGATGTGAGGAATACCTTGCCAGTGCATGAGGTAAATAATGGTGATGACTATTATCTGGGAGTATTCTTGGTTGGAGCTTATCAGGAGACACTGGGAGATCTTCATAATCTTTTCGGTGATACCAATGTGGTAAGCATCAGGATTAGTCCGGACGGTCATTACGACTTTGTAAGAGAGATTGAAGGGGACAGTGTTGCAGATGTATTGTCCTATGTGGAATTTGATCCAAAAGACATGCTTGTCAGCTTCCGTGAAATAGCCGAGGATGCTGTCCGGGAAGGCTATATAACTCCAAAAGACAGGAAAGAGATAATGAAGGCCTATCAGGACGGAATTTGGGGTTACACATATTATGAACGATGAATTGCGAAATATGATTTGCGTTTAGCTGAATTGTTAAGGAGGTAAATCTTAAATCTAAGGGTTTGCCTCCTTGTTATATGCAATATTATTTGGCAGTCAGTAACTTGCTTGTGTTATACTAATATTTGGTTTTTACTGTTTATAATTTAAATTATTGTGCGATTTTAAGATTACAAAGGGGTGAGTGTGGTGGATGCAGAAAAATTAAAGGATGTTATTAATAACTCTGACAACATTGTTTTTTTTGGAGGAGCGGGAGTATCAACCGCCAGCAATATACCGGATTTCAGAAGTGCAGATGGTCTCTACAGTGAAACAAGCCGGGTAAAGTATTCACCGGAGGAAATGCTGTCCCATGACTTTTTTATGAGTCATACAGAGGAATTTTATGAATTTTACAAATCCAGGATGATTTATAAAGATGCAAAACCCAATGAAGCTCACGAATATCTGGCCAGACTTGAAGAAGCCGAAAAACTTAAGGCTGTGATAACACAAAATATCGATGGTCTACATCAGATGGCCGGAAGCAAAACGGTTCTTGAGCTTCATGGATCAGTTCACAGGAATTACTGTATGAAATGTGGAAAGTTCTTTGACCTGGACTATATAATTAAATCAGAAGGTGTGCCAAGATGTGACAAATGCAACAGTATTGTTAAGCCTGATGTTGTGTTGTACCAGGAAAGTCTTGATACCAACATATTACAAGAATCTGTAAATTATATAGCAAAGGCTGATGTCTTAATTGTTGGCGGAACATCACTCTCTGTTTATCCGGCAGCAGGCTTGGTAAATTACTATAGAGGTGATAAACTTATTCTTATAAATAAAACACCAACACCTTACGACAATCGTGCAAATCTTATTTTCTATGAAAATATTGCGGAGCTGTTTTCAAAGCTGTAAAACAAGTAAAGGGGGAGCTAAAGTTCAGCAGAAGGAGATTAAACTGGAGAAATGTCGTATTCTGGATACTTTTTGCTACCTTGATTTTGTCAATAATATATTCGGCAATTCATGTAATTACTGCGCCGGCTGATCCCACCGGGGAAGAATACGAAAAACTAAAAAGCGACTATGTTTTAATGCTGATCCAGTGCCTGCTTGGATTGGTTGTAATGTTCATTCCATCAATAATTGAGCGCAGATGGTCCATAGATATTCCAAATTATATGGAGATATTGTATTTTGTTTTCCTCTATTGTGCCATATATCTCGGAGAGGTCAGAAATTTTTACTATCTTATTCCGCATTGGGATTTGATTTTACATGCTTTCAGCGGTGGAATGCTCGGGGCTCTTGGATTTACAGTAGTGAGCATATTTAATGAATCTACAAAAATCAAAATGAAAATAAGCCCTGTTTTTGTGGCTATATTTGCTTTTTGCTTTGCTTTAACAGTAGGAACAATATGGGAAATATATGAATTCGTTTGTGACGGTTTGTTGTCACTGAATATGCAGAAGTTCGCCCTTGAAGACGGTACTTTGCTGATAGGAAGAGAAGCTCTTTCTGACACCATGGAAGATCTGATTGTAGATGCATTGAGCGCATTGGTTGTTGTTATAATGGGTTATTTATCTATCGTAAAAAATGACGAAATCCCGACAAAGGTAATAACATTTATAAAGAATGATGACAGGAATAATAACAAGAATGATGGTAGGAATGATAATAAAGAATGATAATAAAGCTTAAACTTAATAAATTTAGACATGTTTAGACTTTTTTTGACAAGAAAATATTTTCTTGTATATCGGTTTTAAGTCCATCAAATACTAAGAAAAAGATTAAAAAAGGAGTGGTATTTGTATGGGCAGAAAACCGAAGCCAGATGACAGAAGAGACAATGTGGAAAAGATACAGGAAAACATAAATAATACAATTGAGAATATCGAAGCTGCAGAAGATATGCTTGCAAAGACAGACAATCCTGAACAACGCCATCAGATTGAAGAAAAGAATGAAAGAAGAAGAAAAGCTCTCGAAGGTATGCGTGAAGAAATACGTGATGAAGCCCTTGCAAGGGAAAGAGGATATAAATAAGAGGGACGTCCGGTGTCTGCCGACAGGAAAGACAGGAAACGATTGTGTTTCCTGTCTTTTTAATTATATGCCACGCATGGGGTGTAACCCGGCGGTGAAAGTCTGCTGTGGGCTGGCAGTGGGAACCAGTGCCTAAAGGCAAGGGTGTCCATGGCGGGGCGGAATTTTACTTTTTTGTTTTAACATAGTGTAAAATAATTGTAGGACATTTTAAGGATAAAAAAACAA
>JAAYMA010000054.1 GCA_012521615.1 Clostridiaceae bacterium
AATTTTGTACAGAATCTTTGTTGATATCCGAACCTTAAAATTTAATAACAGATGGAGTATTTAATGCGCATATTAGGTATTGACTATGGAGATGCAAGAATAGGTCTTGCAATTAGTGATCCTTTAGGTATGACAGCACAAATGTTGGAAACAATAAAATGGAGAAATAATATTAAAAAGCCGATTCAAAGAATAAAAGAATTGGTTGACTATTATGAATGTTCATCCATTTTGGTTGGAATTCCACGAAATATGGATGGATCAGTAGGGGAAAGGGAGCTTAAGACCAGGGAGTTTATCAAAATCCTTGAAAAGGAGATACCTCAGGTCAACATCATACCCTATGACGAACGGCTCACAACTGTTATGGCTCAGAGGGCCATGCATGATATGGGTATTAGTGCCAAAAATCAAAAACATAGAATCGATCAGATGGCTGCAGCTTTTATTCTGCAAAGTTATCTCGATTCTATCAGTTAAATTTCATTTATTGAAAGGAGAAAACTATGGATTACCACAACGAAATTATTGAATTAACCGGTGAAGATGGCGATACCATTAAATGCGAGTATCTCGATACTGTATTGATGGATGACGAGGAGTACGTAGTATTGTTGCCTCTTGATGAAGAACATGATTGCGAAGATTGCGATGAATGCGAAACAGAAGTTATTATTATGAAGATTGAGAGAGGCGATGATGAAGAATATCTTGTTCCGGTAGAAGACGATGATGAGCTTGAAAGAGCATTTGAAGCCTTCCAGGAACAGATAGACTACTATGACGAAGAGGATGATCTCGACTAAGAGACTTCCTCTTAGTTTATTTTTATACAAAAGAAAATGAGGTGGACATCAGGTATGCTTAAAAGAGGTATTCTTTTATTGCTTGTATTGACTATTGTTTTTTTGTCTGCATGTGGAAGTAAAAAAGAACAGACTTCTGTTGCAAATGAAGAAACAGAATCACCAATTGACAACATCTCGGAGGAAACTACAGAAACTCAGACAGAGGCATCGGCTGAGGAAGAGAAAAAGTTTGGAAGAGATTTTATTATACCTGATCCTGCTATAAGACCAGTGGCCGTTATGATAGATAATCAGGGCAGCAGAGTGCTTCCACAGGGAGGTATAAGCCAGGCACAAATTGTTTATGAAGTACTTACTGAAGCTAACATAACACGATTTATGGCTTTTTTCTGGGGCACCATGCCTGAAATGATCGGACCTGTTAGAAGCTCAAGGCATTACTTTTTAGATTATGCTATGGAATATGATGCGGTATATACTCATGTCGGCGGCAGCGAATATGCGAAAAACGATATAAGAAGGCTCAAAATCCAGAATATAGATGGTCTCGTTCACGGTAAAGCCTTCTGGGATATAACAGATGATCCTAAAAACTGGCAGGATACTTATACTTCAAAAGATAGAATAGAAAATCAGATAGCGGCTTTAAAGTACAGAACAGAGCCTAAAAAATCATTTCCTTTTGAATACCACGACGACCTTACAATACCTGAAAACGGGAAAAGTGCCGTTGATATTTTTATCAAATTTGCTAAGACTGGCATGACCTGCCAATACGTTTACCATTCTGAGACTAATCTCTATGACAGATTCCGACTGAACGAACCCCATATAGAACGAAATACCAATGAACAGGTTAAGGTCGCCAACATTATAATTGCTGAAATTCCATCGCCTCTTATTCCGGGAGATAAAGAAGGCAGAAGAGACCTTAAAAATATTGGTTCAGGTGAAGGTTTTTATATTACAGGAGGAAAAGCAGTGCCTGTTAAATGGGAAAAGACTGCAAGGGATTCCCAGACCTCTTTTACTTTCGAGGATGGTAAACCCGTTGTCCTAAACAAAGGTCAGACCTGGATAGAAATTGTTCCCGATTTAGATTTGGTTGTTATCAAATAGTAAATTGATAATACTTTTTAGAGCTTGAAACAAGAAGTATGAAGGACATATAACATTAAAAAATTTATGATAGCCTGTTGAAAAAGCGGAGTGTCTGAGCACCCCGCTTTTTTAGCTAAAATCGGAGCTTACAGTATTACTCGCTTTCCTGTGCCTGCTTGATGGCTGCAAGCTCCTCATCAGCTTCTTTTTTATCAGCTGTAAGGGACAGAGCTTCCAGCTTGCCAAAGTACATGGCAATAAGACCCAATAATATTGTGGCCGATGCAATTCTTATAACAATTGGAAAGTACTTCTTATGAATGAATACAGATATTAAAGTTGCGCTTTCTCCACCTATAATCAAGGCTATTAGAAATCCGAAGAACGCAAGACCGCCGGCAATAAGAGTCAGAAAAATTCCCCATCCGAAGATTCTTTTTAATATCTCAGCGATTTTTTCCCTCTTCATTCTTATCACCACCTTACATTAATCCCCATATGGGCAGGAATCCAAGCATAACTATTACGGACAATAAATAATGCAGCCCTACCCAAATAAGGCAGTTTATTGTTGTTTCCTTCAACCTGGAACCGGCAATTCCCATAGCAGTATACATACAAAGTGCCAGGGGCGGAGTCATGCCTTCCATTGCGCCTGTGATTACAGGAAGCATTGCAGCTGCCAGGAAGGGATTACCACCTGCTCCCACAAATATGGAAACGAGGGCAGAACCGAAAATAGCGGTTTGTGATGAACCGGGAAGAACCATGCCCAAAAGAGCGGTGAACAGTGGAATAAAGAAGGCAAGTACCCACAAAGGAAGGCCCCATCCGCTTATATAGGCGCCAATATTTTCTCCTACATTGAGGGTACCGAAAAGATTACTTATGGAGTAAGCAAAGAAAATTGTCGCGCAAACAGGGACAATGCTTTTCACTTTGTCACCCAGCATGGAAGCTATTGCCTTTGGTGAAGAATCAGCTTTTTTCCTGCTGATCAGCATTGCATAAAGAGCAGCAAGACCCGGTGTAAATAGTAGAATACAGCTTGAGAAGCTTCCTGCACCTTCGCCCAGTCTGGCTGTGAAAAATGTAGCTTTAAGTCTGGAGTCAAGGAAGAAAGGAAGGAAAATGATTACGGGTAAAAGCAGGGCAGTCCAGCCTTTTTTGATGGCTTCACCGAACCTTGGAATATCCTTTTTGTCCATGGGTTTAACTTTATAATAGCGGCAGAATACATATAAAGTAATTGTTCTTTGAAGTATAAACCAGAGAGATATACCCCACATTACTATCCAGAAGTTGGACATGGTGTATTTATCCGGATACAAGGAGTTAAGCACTCCATAAGCAGCAGTAATGACACCAGCCGGAGGGATCATGTTTCCCATGGTACTGGCTGCCATTTCAACGTTTGCAGCAAGATGCGCCGGAAAACCTGATCTTTTCATGGCGGGAATTGTAAACACGCCTGTAGCAGCAACATTTCCAGCCCCTGAGCCGGACAAAGATCCCATGAACGTGCTTCCCACAAGTGCTACATAACCTGCTCCGCCTCTGATTCTGCCAAAAATCGATAAAATGATTGCAATACATTGATCTATAATCTTTGTGGCGCCAAAAATCTGAGCTGCTGCAAGAAATGCCACAATTGCATAAAACAGAGTATTGGTGGATGTAGTGTAAAGATGTTTAAAAAACTCTGACCACTTACCTGTAACCGCTATCATTACAACATAGGCGATGAACATAGCTTCATAGATCGGGCGTTTAAAAAGTACGAATACAAGGCAAATAGCTGCAAGTAATATAACCAGATAAGCTATTTCAATAGGCACTTAATTCATCTCCTTTCTATCATGATACAGCTTTATATTTCTTTAAGGTCTTTTTTGAATAACAGGCTGGAGACAACGGTTGTAACCAGTGCAACCAGAACAGATATGTAGGTTTCATTTAGCTGCGGGTGAATCGGATATGTGCCGGATATTGCCTTGTAGGTTACCCAGAAGAGTCCTGTGGAAGCTGTTACAATCATGGCAATAATAGCACCTTTTTCAGATGTTTTACTCCAGAATATGCCGAGTAACAGTACAACAAACAGAGAACCGCGCAAGGTGTAGGCAAAATAGACCATATCAAGTATTCTGCTGCTGTCATAAAGTAAAATCGCAATAACCATGCAGAGGATGCCAGCTATGGCTGTTGTAAGACGTGATACAAAGAGTGCTTTCTTATCGGTTGCATCAGGCTTTATTCTACGCTTGTAAATATCGTTGGTAATCATGGTCCCGGCGGCAAGAATAATGGGGGAGATAGTTGACAATACAGCGGCTAAGATGGAGGCCAGTATTATTCCGCCCGCAACAGGATTCATATTTACCAGAAGCGTAGGAAGAGCCAGTTTTCCATTCGCTAAGTCAGGGAATTTAACCTTTGCCGTCATACCCAAAAGTGCGGTAAGGATTCCAAAGGGTGCAACAACAAATGCTGTAAGGATTGCGGATTTTTTGGCAACCTTGACATCTCTGGCAGCCAATATGGGTTGGATCCCTGCCTGAGCGGTGCAGGCACCCAATATAGAGGCAATGATCCAGGATGATACTTTAGGAAGACCTATGGCGGTCATATCAAAATAGCTTTCAGGAAGTTGTGACTTCAGTCCTGCAATTCCTCCTATGTCAGTAGCTGCCAGGAAAATTGCAAGAATTACCCCGCCATACATAACGATAAGGTGCATGACATTTGTATATCCTACAGCCACCATACCGCCTGCCAGCGTATAAATTATAAAGCCTGTTCCCATTATAAGAACCGCAGGTATGTAATCTATTTCGAATATTGCTGTTCCGAGGGTGCCTGCTGCAACTATCTGGGATGTGCCGACTGCTATCATAACAAAGGTAAGAAGTAAACTGGATACCAGCCGTGCGTCTATACCGGTATATTTTTCAATGATACCGGGCACGGTAACTGTTTCAAGACTCCTATAAAGCTCAGCAAAAAGAAAAGCCAGAACTATTATTCCTAAACTATTTGCCAGTGTGTACCAGGCACCTGATATGCCAAAATCATAACCGTATTCCGAAACACCTGTGGTAGAAGTGCCGCCAAGCCATTCTCCAGTTCCTGCCGCAACACACATAATTACCCCCAGACCTGAACCATGGAAAGCACGTGGTGAACCCGCATTTTTCTTCGCAATAATACCTAATATGACCGTTGCAATCAAATAGCCAAGAACAATAATGACCTGGGCCGGCATATTATTACTCCTCCTTAAAAAAGTTCACATTGCCACAAATAAATTTCATCTTTTGTAACTCTTTAAGGGGATAATATGGTTATTCGTCTATAGGTATTTCGATATCGTAGAGGGGAGGATATTGCTGACAGCCAAACACATCACCCTCGCCAAAGGAGCCACTGGGGGTAAGTCTGTTTATTGTGAATTTAATTGCGTATGCCGGATCAAATTCAACAAAATCTGCAATTCTGCTTTCAGGAATTCCAAACAGCTCTGCAATACTCTTTTTGTTTATCACTCCGCTTTTTTTGACCAATTCATACTTTTCGGGTTCGCGGAAAATAATATCGAAGGTAATCCTGTCAGGACCTGCATTTTTACTTCTGATTGTCTTTGCCAGATCTACAAGTTTAACTGTTTTCATATCAACACCTCCTATTCTCCAATCTCTATCATTTTGATTGGGAACAGTTCCAGAGGATCATCCACCGGAACGACATGATTCATAGTCCATTCATAAGCCGGTGAGACCTCAAAGACCTCATCCAGAACAAAGGCGGCTGTACCAGCAGTACCCTTGACTTCAGGAAGCCTTGCGTAGAATATTTGCCTTGTACCTACTAATGTGACCTCTTCAGCAACCTTTTTATCCTTTGAGACTCCTTCTACCACTAACAGAAGTTCGTGGGACTTAGTCTCTTTTATAGGTTCGAGGTCACCCATAACTCCATTTTTACCGAATATTCTATAGCTCAGCTGATATTCTGCATCAGGAAGTCTTTCCTTTACTTGTGACTTTGCCCATTCTATTACTTTGTCGATATTCTTGATGGTATAGGGATCACGGATACCGGCAAGACCAAGATAACGTTCTCCTACTTTACCCGAGCCTTCGAGTTTCACTTTAATCTTTCCTTCTACAGGTACAAATTTCATTTCGGTAATCCGGCAGGTTTTTTCATCATACTGTTCGTACACACATTCACTCATATCCAGCATTCCACCGGCAAAGTATTCATAATAAGGGTTAGAACGTTCATACATGGCATGTCCTGCTACAGAAGCAATTGTACACCTCTGGTTCGGATGCATAGCCGTGACCTTTACATCATCTTTTGTAATTGTTCCAATTACAGATTCTTTTGCTCCATAGGGCTCAGCGCAGAAGGAAGCACATTCCAGAACTTTACCGCAGTAATATGCAATATGTTCGGGGAAGCCTTCGTAAATTGCAGGAGCTGCAAATATTGCACAATCGCTGGATCTGCCGCCTATGATAACATCTGCGCCCATTTCAAGAGCCTTTATGTACGGATGTACGCCTGCAACAGCCACTATCCGGTCTGTTCTGTCAAGATCTTCAAACGTAAGGTTGGGTCTGGAATCAAGTCCTTCGATTATCTCGCCTTCCTCCATTTTTTTACGGAGATAATCTTTGTCTACCTCAGAATAAAAATAGGCCAGTTTAAATTTCTTCATATTGTGCTTTTTAGCAAGTTCCCGGATGAATTCCACGTACATGTCCACACGGCTGTTGGTGCCTGTATCACCTGCTGAACCTATTATCATTGGAACCCCTTGTTCCCGGGATGCAAGAAGCATCAATTCAAGATCGTGTTTTTGCCATTCCGGATGACTGGCACATATGTCGGCACCAAGCGGGACAGGGCCTATATCATTACTGCCTGAGTCACAGCAGTAATAATCGGGTTTTGTCCGTGCCCCGATCCAGAAACTTTCCTCTTTGGTGGGAGCAAATCCAAGATGCCCGTTAGGAGAAATAATTCTCAGAGTATCTTTGCCCATAAAATTTGCCCTCCCTCATATTAAAGTTGTATTATCTTGTTATAGCTTATTATGACAAGCTGGAGTTTAGTACTAAACTTATTGAATATTCATTGGCAGTAAGGAACAAAATGTATCTTGCAACGAGGTGTATAAAAAAAAGATACAAAAAAATACGAAAAGAATACAAAAAGGATACAAAAGGAAAGCGGAGAGCGTATTATTCGTAAGATATGAAAAGAATCAGGCTAATTTGCGATTAAGATAAAATGCGAATTTATCAGAACGGTAGTATCCCAGTTTATACTCCAGAGGAGTGCCTCCGGAAGTATACAATTTGGATTCCAAAACCAGGAGGGGACTTCCGGCAGGGATTTCTAAAATCTTGCCCAGAATTTTACCGGCTTTTACTGCCGTTATTTTCTGATCAATATTTTCTATACTGATCCCGATATGGGAGTACAAATCATATGTAGAGAAGGCTGCGCCTTCCATTTCCAGCTTTCTGGCACAATTATACAGCTTTTGGCCGGTTTCTGTATTGACAAAAGACTGATAATATACGGCAGGCGTTTTTATTATATAACCTATAAGATTGAGATTTGCAATATGGCCGGATAAGTTTGCTCCAAACATCATTTCTGCATTTTTGTTACTGCTGTCTGGATAGTAAGAAGAGATTCTGGTATGACCGACCAGTCCTTTATCCAGAAGTATTTTTCCGAAATTTATAACATTATAGAGGTACTGATCTATAACTATTTCTTTTACAAATGTACCCTTGCCTTGAACGGTATAAACCAAACCTTTCTGCTCCAGCATATTCAAGGCTTGTCTTACTGTTATCCTGCTTACACCGTATTTCGAGCAGAGCTTGTTTTCCGAAGGAAGCCTGTCACCATCTTTATACTCACCATTTTTAATAGCTTTTTCAATTATTTCCTCCAGTTGCACATATAGCGGCACTGGCGAGTCGCGGTTAATCATAAAATGTCACCCCGAATTCACCCATTCAGAAATAGTTTATTTCTGAATGGGCAATAAAATGCCAAGTGGAGATTTGCTCCTTAGATGCTTATGCCAGCTCAAGCATCCCTGTATAAAGCTGATAGTATCTTCCTTTAAGAGCCATCAGGTCATCATGGTTGCCTCGTTCAATAATTTCACCATTTTCAATAACCATAATTGCATCTGCATTTCTGACGGTTGACAGTCTGTGAGCTATTACAAAAACTGTTCTGCCTTCCATTAGCTTGTCCATGCCTTTTTGTATGAGAGCTTCGGTTCGCGTATCAATGGAACTGGTAGCCTCATCCAGAATAAGAACAGGAGGATTGGCAACGGCTGCCCTCGCAATGGCAAGAAGCTGTCTTTGCCCCTGGCTTAAATTGGAACCGTCTGCATGGATAAGAGTGTTATATCCTTCCGGAAGATGCATGATAAAAGAATGTGCATTGGCAAGCTTCGCAGCCTGTATGCATTCTTGGTCTGTGGCATCCAATCTTCCATAGCGTATATTGTCCATTACGGTGCCAGTAAATAAATGTGTATCCTGAAGCACCATGGCCATGGACCTGCGCAAATCTGATTTTTTAATCTGGTTAATATCGATACCATCATATTTTATTTTTCCGTCAGGAACATCGTAAAAGCGGTTTATTAAGTTTGTAACGGTAGTTTTTCCCGCTCCGGTGGATCCGACAAAAGCAATTTTCTGACCGGGCTTTGCATACAGGGAAACTCCTTTTAATACTGTTTTGTTCTCTACATAGCCAAAGGTAACATTTTCAAGTCTTACATCACCTTTAAGCTCGATATAAGACACAGTACCATCACCATTTTTAATTTTCCATGCCCACATTCCGGTAGGTTCTGATGCTTCAGTTATCATGCCATCCCTGTCTTTTTGAGCATATACAAGCTCTGCTGAGCCTGCATCTTCTTCAGGTTCTTGATCCAAAATTTCAAATATGCGTTCAAGACCGGCAAGCGCGTTTAAAATACTGTTCATCTGCTGGGATATTTGGGTAATGGGATGGGAAAACGATCTTGTATACTGTAAAAAGGAGCCGATAGTACCGATATCAATGATACCGTTAACTGCCATTATTGCTCCTGCAGCAGCAGTTATGGCATATTGAACATAGGAGAGGTTTCCCATTATAGGCATTAATATGCCGGCAAAAGTGTGAGCACTTGTGGATGCAGCCCGAAGAGTTTCATTCAATTCTTCAAACCCGTCTTTTATTTTTTCCTCCCGGTTAAACACCTTTACAACTTTTTGACCTTCTATCATTTCCTCTATATAGCCGTTGACTTTTCCCAGTGCTTCCTGCTGTTTCATAAAGTACATGGCACTTCTTCCGCCAATTTTTCTTACGGTGAACAACATCAGGACAAGCATGAAAACAACTAAAATTGTCAATAAAGGACTTAAAATCAGCATCATAATAAATACGCCAACTACTGTAATAGTGGAATTAAATATGTTGGGTATTCCATTGCTGATCATTTCACGCAAGGCATCTATATCATTGGTAAACCTGCTCATTAGCTCACCATGTGTGTGGGTATCAAAGAATTTCACAGGCAGTTTTTCCATATGAGTGAACATGTCGACTCTGAGCCGTTTGAGCGTTCCTGTTGATATGTTAAGCATAAGTCTGCTATATGTGTAGGTTCCGAGTATACCCGTCAAATATATTATTCCCAGCAATAAAATCATGCGGATAAACCCGGTTAAATCAGGATTTTTGCTGCCAATAAAGGGAACTATATACTCATTGATAATTGGTTTGAGCAGATATACACCGACAATATTCGCACCTGAACTGCTAAGAATGGCTACACCGACTATTATCAGCTGCAATTTGTAATCAGAAATATATTTCAAAAACCGGCCAAAAGTTTTGCCCAGATTTTTAGGCTTTAAAAAACCGCGTTGTCTGCGTCTTGACATATTAAGCTACCCCCTTCTTCTGGGATTCGTAAACCTCTCTGTAAATGGAATTAGTCCTGAGTAGTTCTTCATGGGTGCCAATTCCATTTATTTTACCGTCATCAATGACTATAATCTTGTCGGCATCAATTACAGAGGCAATACGCTGGGCTATGATTATCACTGTGGTTTCAGATACATTCTTTCTTAAGTTCTCACGTATTTTACGGTCAGTCGCTGTATCCACTGCACTTGTACTGTCATCCAAAATCAATACTTTGGGTTTTTTCAACAATGCCCTTGCTATGGTTAGCCTCTGTTTTTGTCCTCCTGAAAGGTTTACTCCACCCTGACCCAGCTGGGTATCAAACCCGTCCGGGAAAGACATTATGAAATCATAGGCCTGGGCTATTTTACATGCTTCAATGATTTCTTCATCACTTGCGTTTTCATTTCCCCATTTTAAATTTTCCTTAATTGTTCCTGAAAAGAGGACATTTTTTTGCAATACCATGGCTACAGCATCTCTTAATACTTTCAGATTATATTCTCTTACATCATGCCCGCCAACAAGAATGCGGCCTTCAAGGACATCGTAGAGGCGGGGTATGAGCTGTACCAGAGTTGTTTTTCCCGAACCTGTTCCACCAATAATACCGATGGTTTCACCTGACTTTATACTGAAATTGCAGTTTTCCAGAGTAAGATTATTTTTATCTTTGCTATAGCTGAAAGAAACATTTTCGAATATCACTGAACCGTCTTTGACTTCAAGTTTGTTATTTGATTCTTCATCAGTAATATCAATTTTTTCATCCAGAATCTCCACGATTCTTGCTATGGATGCTCTTGAAAGAACAACAGAGACAAATACCCAGGACATTATCATAAGTGACACCAGTATTTGGGTTGAATAGGTGATATAGCTGAAAAGTTCACCGGGCTCCATTATTCCACCAATTATCATATTACCGCCAAACCAGGAGACAGCCATTATACATGCGTACATTACAAGCTGCATGGCCGGTGAAGTCCAGATGAGTAATTTTTCAGCTCTTTTCTGTGCAAGACGTACATTTTCAGCCGCATCTATAAACTTTTTATTTTCATAATCATCACGAACAAATGCTTTGACTGTTCTTATCGCAATAAGGTTCTCCTGTACAGAAGCATTCATATTATCATAGGCCTTGAGCATTGCTTTAAAACGTGGAAAAGCATTGACAGCCACCAGGTAAAAAGTTAATCCCAATACAGGAATGGCAAACAGGAAGATCAGTGACAGCTTCCGGTTTATTGTAATGGACATGATTGTTGCACTTATGAGCATAATCGGGGAGCGGACCATAATTCTGATAACCATCATGAACGAGTGTTGAGCATGGGTTACATCTGTTGTCAGTCTTGTAATAAGTGAAGGTGTTGTAAACTTATCAATATTTGCAAAAGAAAAATCCTGAATTTTATCAAATAATTTTTTTCTGATACCTTTTGCAAAACCGACACTTGCCACAGCAGCAAAGCGGCCATGGAGCACACCAAAGCCCAGAGCAAGTAGGGCCATTATTATCATTATAATTCCGGTTCTGATTATAAATTCTGTATCACCGTTTTTAATGCCCACATCAACTATACGAGCCATTAAAAAAGGTATGAATACCTCCAGTATAACTTCAACAACTACAAATATGGGAGTTAAGAATGCATATTTTTTATATTTTCCAAGACAAGGAAGCAATTTCTTAAACATAAACTCCTCCTGGCAATGTAAAAATTATTGGGAACACCTTTCTTATTTTAGACAGAAAAAATTTAAGACAGATCATATGATCTTAAACAAATTTCTCCAGTGTTCTCAGACTTAATTATTAGTCTGCCAAATTTACGCAGATAAAATTATTATAATGAAATTCTTGAATCTATTCAATGACGCATAATATAAAACTATATATTTAAGAACAACAAAACTGGGATTGGCAGCCTTTTTCTTAAAACCAATCCCAGTCCGACAAAATATTCTTACTATTCATATCTGCTCACCTTACCGGTTAATCAAAATATCCAGTATAACAGCACCAAAAACAATCATGATCCAAAATCTGAAGGAATAGATTACGCTCCATTCTACTAATTTAAGAGTTTCAGGTATATTTAAGGCTCCTGAAATCATAAGTATTTCCAATAGGAGGGCAAAAAGCAAAAAGATCGTAAAGACAGCGACACCTATTTTAAGGAGCATTCTGCTTCCTTTATTCATGCCCGAAAACTTTTTTGTGGCAGTATTAATCAAAGAACGGATTCTTTTAATATTATCTTTCTCGTTCAACTATAGACCCCCTGATATATAAATTCACATTAATAAAGATAACATAAAATTGCATAACTGGTAAATGAAAATGATTTCCTTAGAAATAACTGTATTATATTGTTTATTCATTGCATAAATACAGTCTTTCTGTTTTCAGACTGTTTACCGGCGGTGTGAAGTCAGCTGTATAAACTATTGCAATATGCATCAGATACTGAAATTTTATCAAAAAGATACTGGACAACGATAAACAGATATGATAATATATCAAAAATACTTGAAACGGAAGGGAATTTTATGGTTCTCTGCATCTTTAATGATAAAACTGTATACTCTGGAGTTGATATAAAAGAGGGGGTTACTTCTCTTTTTCCCTCATCATTTGTTAATAAAATAGATTTTAGAGATAGATAGTAAGACATAGGTCTTACTATTTTTTTATAATTTTGTGATTGTACAAGAAAAATTTAAACAAAAGGTGAAGCCATGAAACTTGCTGTAAAAGATGTACTGGGTCTGGAATATATGACACCGCAGGATATTGAACTTATTTTGAATACTGCCAAAGATATGAAGAAAATTGTTACCGGCAGAATGAAAAGGGTCAATTATCTGCAGGGCAGAACCGTAATTACACTGTTTTATGAAAACAGTACCCGGACAAGGGTATCTTTTGAATTAGCGGCAAAATATATGGGAGCTCACGCAGTAAATGTATCAGTTGGCGTAAGCAGTGTTGCAAAAGGCGAGACATTGATTGATACCGGAAGAACACTTGAAGCCATGGGTGCTGATATTATAGTTATCAGACACAGTCAGGCCGGAGCCCCAAACCTGCTTGCAAAGAATATCAAGGCATCTGTAGTAAATGCAGGCGACGGAATGCATGAGCATCCTACCCAGGCACTTCTGGACATGTATACCATGAGAGAGTATTTCGGTACATTAAAAGGACTTAAAGTGGCTATCATAGGTGATATTTATCACAGCCGTGTGGCAAGGAGCAATATTTTTGGATTAACTAAAATGGGTGCCAGTGTAAAATTATATGCACCTTCCACCCTGGTACCTCCGGGGATTGAAAAACTGGGTGCAAAGCTCTGTTCCAGTATTGAAGAAGCAGTAGATGGCTGTGATGTGGTGATGAGCCTCAGAATTCAAATGGAAAGACAGAAAAAGGCCTTATTCCCGTCGGCCAATGAATATACCAGGTTTTTCGGACTTAATCCTGAAAGGATAGTAAATTTAAATGACAATATAATCTTAATGCATCCGGGACCTGTTAACAGGGGAATTGAAATGACATCTAACCTGATTGACGGTAAAAACTCAATGATAAACCAGCAGGTAACAAATGGTGTTGCCGTTCGTATGGCTCTTTTGTACTTGCTGACAGGAGGTCAAAGCCAATGAGTATACTAATCAAAAACGTAAATATAGTGAACTCGACAGGAGTTGAAAGCAGCGTCGATATCTATATAGAAAACAGCATAATTAAAGACATAAAAAAGAATTTAGATATAGAGGTCCAAAAAATAATTGATGCCAGGGGGTTGTACGTTCTGCCGGGTCTTGTTGATGCCCACTGTCACCTGCGAGACCCCGGCTATGAATATAAGGAAGATATATCAACCGGATCAAGAAGCGCAGCAAAGGGAGGTTTTACTTCAATTGCATGCATGCCGAATACTGATCCTGTAGCTGATAATCCTGCTGTGGTGACATATATTATCGAAAAAGCAAAAAAAGAGGCTTTGGTAAATGTATATCCCATAGGCGCTATTACAAAAGGTCAGAAAGGGGAAGAACTGGCTGAAATGGGAAGCATGAAGGAGGCCGGAATAGTTGCAGTTTCCGATGACGGAAGACCTGTAATGAAGTCTTCGGTTATGAAAAAAGCTCTGATATATGCCAGTCAGTTCAACCTTCCTGTTATATCCCATTGCGAAGATCTGGATCTTGCAGAAGAGGGAAGCATGAACGAAGGTTTTATGTCAACAAAATTAGGGTTAAGGGGTATACCTGCGGCAGCAGAAAGCGTAATGGTGGCAAGGGATGTGCTGCTTTCCGAATACACAGGGATACCGGTACACATTGCCCATGTTTCAACAAAATCATCAGTGGAGATAATCAGGAATGCCAAGAAGAATGGAGTAAAGGTAACATGCGAAACATGCCCTCATTATTTCACCCTTACTGAAGAAGCCTGTGAAGGATATGACACCAATGCCAAAATGAATCCGCCTTTAAGGACGCAGGAGGACGTTGAAGCCATTATTGAGGGATTGAAAGATGGAACCATAGATATTATCGCCACAGACCATGCCCCTCATCATTTTGATGAAAAAAATGTTGAATTTGACAATGCCCCCAATGGCATAGTAGGTTTTGAGACTGCTCTTTCACTGTCTTATACCGCGCTTGTTGAGACAAAAGTAATTACCCTGCCTCAACTGGTAGAGAAGCTTTCTACCGGACCTGCAAGAATACTTAATCTGAAAAAGGGAGTCATAGATGTAAATGAAGATGCAGACCTGATACTTGTGGATTTTGATACGGAATACACTATAGATGTGTCTGAATTTGCATCAAGGGGCAAAAATTCGCCTTTTGACGGCTTTAAAGTAAAAGGGAAAAATATGATGACCATTGTGGGCGGAAAAATAGTGTATGTGGCTGATGATTGAACTCTGGCTGATAAGTATGAAAAAACTAATATAATACGATAAATGGACAAGGAGAGAACTATCATGAATTTTTCCGACAGGCTTGCAAAGCAAATACTTAAGAAAAAGAATCCTTCTGTTTTAGGCTTGGATCCAAGGTTGGAGTATATACCTGAATCCATTAAAACAAAAGCCTTCAACAAATATTCCTGCCCTTTTGAGGCAGCAAGTAAAAGTATTCTTGAATTTAACATAAGATTAATTGACGCAGTTTGTGATATAATTCCGGCAATAAAACCCCAGCTTGCATATTACGAAATGTATGGACCAGAAGGTATAAAGGCTTTTAATGAGACTGTACGCTATGCAAAAGAAAAAAATCTAATAGTCATTGCAGACGGGAAACGAAATGATATTGGCACTACCTCTGAAGCATATTCTTCAGCATTTTTAGGCAAAACGCTGATTGGTGGTGATGATAAGCCGGTGTTTGATGCAGATGCGCTGACTGTAAACGGCTATCTTGGAAGTGATGGAATAAAACCTTTTATAAAGACATGCGAAAATGAAGGAAAAGGGATTTTTGTACTTGTAAAAACATCAAATCCTTCATCAGGCGAACTGCAGGATTTAAAACTTGAGGATGGACGTACTGTCTATGAAGCCATGGCTGATATGGTCAATGAATGGGGCAGAACCACTATAGGTGAATGTGGATATTCCTCTGTAGGCGCAGTTGTCGGGGCTACCTATCCTGAACAGCTGAAAGCCCTCAGAAAAAGAATGCCTCAAAGCTGGATCCTGGTTCCCGGATATGGCGCTCAGGGCGGCAAGGGAACAGATGTGGTTCATGCCTTTGATGAAAATGGACTTGGTGCGGTTGTCAATGCTTCCAGAAGCCTTATGTGTGCCTACAGGCTTAACAGATGGAAAGAAGAGTTTACAGCTGAGGATTTTGAAGAGGCAGCAAGGCAGGAAGCTCAAAGAATGAAAGAAGAAATAGGCCAGTTAATTTTTCAATAGAAGGAGTATGGCAAATGCAAATGAAAGCAATACTTATTCTGGAAGACGGAACTGAATTTACAGGCGAGGCATTTGGAGCCGAGGGTACTTTAATAGGCGAAGTGGTGTTCAATACTGGTATGACAGGATATCAGGAGATTATCACCGATCCTTCGGTCTGCGGTCAGATAGTGACCATGACATATCCTTTAATCGGTAATTATGGGGTAAATAATGAAGATGCATTATCAGAAAAACCCTATATCAAAGGACTTGTTGTAAGAGAGCTTTGTACTACGCCGAGCAATTGGCGTGCAACTGATAATCTGGACAATTATCTGAAAAAACATAATATTTTAGGTATCCAGGGCGTTGATACCAGAGCTCTGACTATCATATTAAGAGAAAAGGGGTCAATGAAAGGTTTACTTACCACCAACACCGATATATTAAATGAAAAAGAAGCCTGGCTTGAAAAAATAAAGAATTACCGTCCAGTATACGATGTGGGCACTAAAAAAGTTCTGCATTATGAAGGCAGATCAAATCGCATTGCTTTGATTGATTATGGGGTAAATAAGAACATTATTGATCTGCTTAAATCCAAGGATTGTGATATATTTGTTTTTCCTGCAAATTCAAAGGCAGAGGAAATTCTGGACATTAATCCCGATGGCATTGTGCTTTCCAATGGCCCCGGAAATCCAAAGGACTATCAAAATCAGATACAGGTAATAAAAGAACTGCTGGGAAAAAAACCTGTTCTGGGAATATCTCTGGGTCATCAATTGGTAGCCCTTGCCTGCGGCGGGGATACCGAAAAATTAAAAAATGGACACAGGGGCGCAAACCATCCTGTCAAAGACATAGAAAAGGACAGAACCTATATTACTGTTCAAAATCATGGTTATGTAGTAAAAAAAGAATGGCTTCATCCTGATAAAGCGTTAATCACCCATATAAATCTGAATGACAACACGGTGGAGGGCATAAGATACAAAGATATTCCCGCCATAACCGTACAATTTTGTCCTGAAGCTTTATATGGTTCCATCAATACAGGATATATATTTGAAGAGTTCATTTCCATGATGGAAAAACATAAAAACAATTGAAGAATATTAGCTTAAGCTTTTTAAGTACATTGAACCGGAGGAACGAGAATGCCAAAAAAACAGGATATCAAACGTGTATTGGTGATAGGATCAGGACCAATAGTGATTGGTCAGGCTGCCGAGTTTGACTATGCCGGAACCCAGGCCTGCCAGGCACTTAAGGAAGAGGGGATAGAGACCATACTGGTAAACAGTAACCCGGCCACAATCATGACCGATACGAACATGGCAGACAAAGTATATATAGAGCCATTGACAGCAGAGATTATCGAAAAGATTATAATAAAAGAAAAACCAGACAGTATCCTGCCTACGCTTGGAGGTCAGACCGGGCTTAACCTTGCTATGGAGCTTGCCGAATCCGGCTTCTTGGAAAAGCAGGGCGTAAGGCTTTTGGGTACTGATGTTGAAACTATAAAAATGGCTGAGGACAGGCAGGCTTTTAAAGATACCATGGAACAAATAGGCCAGCCCTGTATCCCGAGTAAAGTGGTGAACAATATTGAGGATGCTGTAGAATTTGCCGCAACTATCGGTTATCCGGTGGTTGTAAGACCTGCATATACCCTTGGAGGTTCGGGCGGAGGTATTGCATATAACGAAGAAGAGTTAAGGGATATAGGAATAAATGGTCTGAGGCTCAGCCGGGTTCATCAGGTGCTTATAGAAAAATGCATTTCCGGATGGAAGGAAATCGAATTTGAAGTAATGCGTGACAGCAAGGGAAATGTAATTACTATATGCAGTATGGAAAATATCGATCCCGTTGGCGTTCATACAGGGGACAGCATTGTTGTTGCTCCTGTTCAGACATTGTCGGACAAAGAATACAGGATGCTTCGTTCTGCAGCTTTGAACATAATTTCAGCCCTTGGCATTGAAGGAGGATGTAACTGTCAGTTTGCACTGCATCCTGAAAGCTATGAATATGCAGTAATCGAAGTAAATCCGAGGGTCAGCCGGTCGTCTGCCCTGGCTTCAAAGGCTACCGGATATCCCATAGCTAAAGTTGCGACAAAAATAGCAATCGGATATGGACTGGATGAAATACCCAATGCTGTTACAGGCAAAACCTTTGCCTGTTTTGAACCTGCTCTTGACTACTGTGTTGTAAAAATCCCCAAATGGCCTTTTGACAAGTTTGTCAACGCTCATCGCACCTTAGGAACCCAGATGAAGGCAACAGGTGAAGTAATGGCCATAGGCAATTCATTTGAAGCAGCGCTTATGAAGGCTTTAAGGTCTCTTGAGCTTAACATAATGACTCTGGAAACACCTTTATGCAAGGATATTGATGATCAATCCCTTACTGAAAGACTGCATGATATTGATGACAATCGTCTGCTGGTGATAGCGGAGGCAATACGCAGAGGAGTTTCGACAGATAAAATAAATGAGATTACCAAAATAGATAAATGGTTTCTGCAAAAGTTCAAAAACATAGTCGATATGGAAGAGCATTTAAAAACCCTGTCATTAGATATATTAGACCGTGAAACTTTACTGAAAGCCAAAAAAATGGGATTTCCGGATGCAGTAATCGGAAAATATGTAAAGGCAGGAAAAGAGGATATAAAAAATAAACGAAATGAGTTTGGTATAAGACCATCCTATAAAATGGTCGATACCTGCGCCGCAGAAATTAAGGCCCAAACTCCTTATTATTATTCTACTTATGATGAGTACAGTGAGGTTGTGCCTTCTCAAAACAAAAAGGTTATTGTGCTGGGGTCAGGACCCATCAGAATAGGGCAGGGCATAGAATTTGACTACTGTTCGGTTCATTCTGTCTGGGGTTTAAAGGAAGAAGGCTACGAGGCAATTATAATCAACAACAACCCTGAAACAGTCTCAACTGACTTTGATATATCGGACAGACTTTATTTTGACCCGCTTACACCAGAGGATGTGGAGGAAATAATAGAGGTTGAACAGCCCGAAGGAGTTATCGCTCAGTTTGGAGGCCAGACTGCTATTAAACTTACCAATCCTCTTGCCCAAAAGGGCGTCAGGATATTTGGAACCGACGCCAAAAATGTTGATGCTGCAGAGGACAGGGAAAAGTTTGATAAAATTTTGGAAGACTTAAATATCCCAAGACCTAAGGGCACTACCATTTTTACTCTTGAAGAAGCTTTGGAAGCAGCCAATAAACTTGGATATCCCGTTCTGGTAAGACCTTCCTATGTTTTGGGCGGCAAAGGCATGGAAATTGCCTATAACGACAGTGATATTGAAGAATTTATGGAGATAATCAACCGTGAAGTGCAGGAGCATCCCATACTGGTTGATAAATATATGATGGGAAAAGAGCTTGAGGTGGATGCTATTTGCGACGGTGAAAAAATTCTCATACCCGGAATAATGGAGCACCTGGAAAGAGCGGGAGTGCACTCGGGGGACAGTATTTCCATGTATCCTCCTCAGAGCCTCTCTTTCAAAATCCGGGACAAAATCGTAGACTATACTGAAAAACTGGCCAAAGCCCTTAATATCATAGGTATGGTCAATATACAGTATGTG
Organism: Clostridiaceae bacterium; assembly: GCA_012521615.1. Taxonomy (GTDB): domain Bacteria; phylum Bacillota; class Clostridia; order DSM-8532; family DSM-8532; genus DTU059. The sequence goes on from JAAYMA010000054.1 coordinate 19,495, forward strand.
GTCTTTAATGATGAAGTTTACGTTATTGAAGTTAATCCCCGGTCAAGCCGTACCGTTCCATATATAAGTAAGGTAACGGGCATACCCATGGTAAAAATGGCAACCCGGATAATGATGGGCAAAAAGCTCACAGATTTTCCTTACGGGACAGGGCTTTACAAGGAAAGTGAATATGTGGCTGTAAAAGTTCCTGTGTTCTCCTTTGAGAAACTTCACAATGTGGATACAAGCCTGGGGCCTGAAATGAAATCCACCGGAGAAGTTCTGGGGATTGCAAAGAACTTGTATGAAGCCACTTTAAAAGGACTGGCAGGAGCGGGATTTGAGTTTCCGAAAAAGGGCGGGTCAATATTGCTTACAGTCAGGGATACCGACAAACCCGATATAATAGATCTGGCTGATGGATTTGAAAGACTGGGCTATAATTTGTATGCCACAGGCAAGACAGCCCTTTACTTAAATAAGCATGCTATAGCAACCAATGTGGTTAAAAAATTGAATGAAGGCTCCCCTAATATCATTGACCTTATGGAGCAGGGCAAGATAGACATGATTATTAATACTGCAACAAGGGGAAGGGACTCTGAAAGGGATGGCTTTAAAATAAGGAGAAAGGCTGTTGAAAGGTCTATTTTATGTGTCACTAATATAGACACCGCCTATGCAGTATTGAGGTGCCTTCTTATGGATAAAAAACTGGAGGAGCTGGATATTGTAAATCTGGATGTATTTAATGAGCAATGAAGTTTTACAGACAAAAATATAAAAAATTGCTTGGAATTTATCACAATATAAAGTTAAAATTAATGTACGCATTAATAAAATAAAGGTGTGGTTTACCAATGAAAAAGTTTGTTTTGATTCCTGATTCATTTAAAGGTACAATGACATCTGTTGAAATTTGCAGAATAATGGACGAAGAAATAAGAAAAATATATCCTGATGCGGATATTGTTTCAATCCCTGTGGCAGACGGCGGGGAAGGAAGTGTGGATGCTTTTCTGAGTGCTTGCGGCGGCAAGAAAATAGAATTAACGGTTAAAGGTCCTTACCTGGAGGAAATGACAGGTTTTTACGGCGTATTGGATAATGGCACTGCTGTTATTGAAATGGCTGCATGTGCAGGACTGCCTCTCGTTGAAAACAACAAAAATCCATTGAAAACTTCTACATACGGTGTTGGACAGTTAATTTTACATGCTGCAGAAAGTGGATGCAAGAAGATAATTGTCGGGCTTGGAGGAAGCTGCACAAATGATGCCGGAACAGGTGCCGCAGCTGCTTGCGGAGTAAGGTTTTATAATGAAGAAGGAAAAGAATTCATACCTACAGGAGGCACTTTATCAGAGATAAGAAAAATAGATGTTTCAGGTTTTGCACCGGAGCTTAAAGATGTCGAAATAATTACTATGTGCGATATAGATAATCCTTTATATGGTCCTTTTGGAGCGGCTCATGTGTTTGGACCGCAAAAAGGCGCTGATGAAAAAATGGTTCTTATTTTGGATGAAGGACTAAGAGATATATCAGAACTGATAAAAACTCAGCTGGGTAAAGATATCTCTGTTATTCCCGGCTCAGGAGCGGCAGGGGGTATGGGAGGCGGGATGGTGGCCTTCTTTGACTCAAAGCTTCAGATGGGGATAGAAACAGTGCTTGATACTGTTAATTTTAATGATGTTGCAAAAGATGCGGATATGATATTCACAGGTGAAGGGAAAATAGATACCCAAAGTATACGTGGTAAGGTAGTAATAGGAGTTGCGCGCCGGGCGAAATCCTTAGGAGTTCCGGTAGTTGCTGTAGTAGGCGATATAGGTGATGATATTGAATTGGCTTATGAAGAAGGGGTATCAGGAATTTTCAGTATAAACCGTGTTGCCGTTGATTTCAAACTTGCCAAAAAACGCAGTAAAAGCGATCTTGCGCTTACCATGAATAATTTGATGCGCTTTATAAAACGCCTGAATTTTTAATGACTTTCTGGTTTGTAAGACAGGGTTCGGTTCCCTGTCTTACGGCTAAGTCATAAAACGAAATATTTTAGAGAGGATTTTTTATGATTCGACTGGCAACTGTGGAAGACGCTCATTTAATTCACAAAATTATGTTATCAGCATTTGAGGAATATAGGTATTATGATATTCCATCTGCTGCACTTTATGAAACTGTAAACTCCATTGAAGAATCGTTAAAAAATGGAGCAGAGAAGGCTTTGCTTTATTACTGGGACGGGATTCCTGTAGGCTCTGTGAGATTTAAAACCGATGAAAAAGCTCTTTATTTCTTCCGCCTTTCTGTTTCTCCTGAAGCAAGAGGAAGAGGAATAGCAAAGGCTATGCTGACATGGCTTGAAAATCATGCAAAAGAAGAAGGGCTTACAGAAGTATGGTGCAAAGTTCGAATGACCATTACAAAAAACATGCAGTTGTATCAATCGTCCGGATATATTATTGATAGAGTTGAAGAGGTGGTAGCTTCAAATGGCATTCCGGTACATGTAGCAACTATGAAAAAGAAATTGGAAAGATAAAATTCTTGCACGAGGGCAATCATGCGCTTGTAGTTATCATCTAAGGAAAAAATATCCGGTATAATCAATACAGGTTATGCATTCTTAGTTAAACAAAACAGCTGACTGACATATTGTCAGCCAGCTGTTTCTCAAATGGTGCGGACAAAGGGACTTGAACCCCCACGGTTTCCCGCCAGATCCTAAGTCTGGTGCGTCTGCCAATTCCGCCATGTCCGCATATTTTAAAAAGAATGCATTAATATGATAAAGCCTGAAACGCTTTTTGTCAACCAGATTTCATAAGATAAATTCCCGCAATAATGAATAGGGACCTTAAATTAATTTCCATTTACAACAGTTAACATGTATGAGGTAATAGACTCATACAGTAGTCAGATTAAGAGAGAGGTATATGAAGTACCTGTTATTGCAGAGGAAGTAGTTAAAAATCAGCGGGATATATGCATATGTTCGGAAAGGTAAAAACCGCCCGGTCTGTAAAACCAGGCGGTTTTTATGAAGTATTATCTGAAATTACTCTATATGTTTTTCAAATCTGCGACAAGTCTCTTTAATACAAACAAAGTTTTGGCTCTCAGTTCAGCAGCTTTTGAAAAATTCAAAACCGTGTCTTTATGAAAATACCCGTTTCGTATTTCATCGGTAAAATATTTAAGATAGTTGAAAACAGGATGAGTTTTGTAAGTTTTGTACTGGTCCGGATGAGCATTAATATAATCATGGATTTTTATTCTTAATTCATCATTTAACAGCTCGGGATTATCTTTAATGCAGTTATAAAGACCACCCATTGTTACGTTTTGTTCCCAGCCCGGAGCGCCTACCAGCAGTTTGTCTTTTCTGTTTAAGTGTTGTATCTCTATGTTTCTTCCCGTTTTTCTGACATATTGATTCAGTCTGAATACAAGATATAATTCTACAGCTTTCAAATAATTTGCAATCAAATAAGTAAATTCGTGACTTCTGATTTCATCGGAAGCATCTTCAAAGGATTTGTGTTCATTATGCCATAGCCATTCAGCTGCCATTAACAAGCCTTTGGCCTCAGCGTCAGCAAAAACCTGTTCATACATATCCCCAGCCTTTTTGAAACTGTTTTCCAAATAATTTATAAGCTGTTTTCTGCAATTTTCTATCCTGGAATTATTGTGCCTGGGTCTTAGCAGACAATGTCTGAGGTTGACAGGAATATAATCCAGTATCTCATAGCTTTTGAATGTTTCTGCAAATATTTCTCCGGCTTTTTGTTCGTCCCATTTTTCTGCCAGATAAATTTTGTATTTTTCAGGCTTTTCGTTTAATACGTTTCTGATAATTCCAGACATATTGTTAAGATATAAACTGGCTTGTTTTTCAAGAAGAACATAATTCATAACATTATAAATGTTTCTGTATTTTAAATTACTAAACCCGGTTTGAGCTGTTTCTATTTTATTAAGAATTCTTTTGCCCTGCCTTATATCCCGGCTTTCTGTAAAATAAGTCTCAATATAATGTTCTTTGTCCTGCGCAGCACTATATCCGCTGACATATGTACAAAAAGTGATTTTTTCCCCGGTCTTAATAGTTTTAAGGGAGCCATCCTCACATATGCATTTTACAGCCCTTATAAGCTGATTTGTAAGACCAATGAGCTCAAGATCCGAAAGGTCGGATATATCCCCGGTTTTTTCACATAAGGCAAGGACACCGCACTCAGTGAAGAATTTATTCTTGAAGATTTCGATATGTTCTTTTATCATTTCAATCGTGACAATTTCCAGCTCATCAGGGCTTTTTTCGTATCGTGCCAACATACTGCTAAAGAAGCTATCCTTGTGCTCATGACTGCAGCGGTTATAAATATCAATCAGATAGTCAGCACATTCTTTTAGATACGATGAGAGAGTTATCCTGAGGTTGTCTATAGGGGTCTTTTCAGTCAGGAATATACCATAAATCATATTTACAGTCTCGAAGTTATCTGATCTTAGCGCCATAGAAGCTATAAGCAGCATCTTATCCAGTGAGACAAACTGAATGTAATCTTTATTGGAACAGATAAAGTCTGTAGCTTCATTGTAAAGACCGACCTTAACCGTGGCAGCCAGAATCAAGCTGTAGAAATACTCGATATATTTCCTGGATATAAGCTCATTATTTTTTATTGCATGATAAAATAGTGTAATAAGGTTCTCTGCTATTTCTGTGTCAATTTTTAATATCTCGTTAGCCGTATCCTTAAAAAGAAGTTCTTTGATTGTTCTGTCAAAAGTATCAGTATCTCCATCCTTTGCAGCTTTCAACATTTTTTTAAAGATTTCATTTTTAGAAATAAAGAGATCTAACTGATCTATGTAAGAGATATTGCCAAGCACACCATTTAGTTCACCAATCAATAGCGAAAGGCAACGGGCAATCTCCTTGTCGGTTCTGCAATTTTTCCTGCAAAACGAAGGTATAATATATTTGTTTAAGAGATACCACAATTGTTCGTACTGGTCACTCACAATCAAATGCTGAAGCATGGGCATAAACAGGAAATGAGCATGTTCACCGGATGCTTCATGTATTTTATCAATATCATGATTTGTCACATTATCAATATCGATCTCCAGCTTAATGCCTAAGACATCGCTGGAATAAATAAGTGCGGCCCAATCCCTGGACCTGTATATAAATTGCCCTTGAGATTCTGCTTTTTCTGCACAAGCCCTGGATATATTAATTGCTTTATCCATTCGGGGATACGGAATTTTGAGCAAAGCCCTGTCAAGCTTCTCAATATCAATACGATTTGTTCCTCTTGCGCAAATTAAAAAGTTAAGCACCTCTTTATAACGTCTTTTCTTCCATAGGGAGCTTAAATAACCTGACAGTTTTTCAAAAACTTCATCCTGATACTCAGAATCTGAATTTTCACCCGGAGCAATGACTGATAATATAGATTCAATTATGATGTTGTGATTACTGGCAAAACCATTCAGAACTTCCATGTACCAGCTATTTTCGCAAATAAACATATTGTGCCTCCTGTGTACAACATGGATAACCATAGTTAAAGAGTTTGATAAGTGAAAACAAAGAATATGATTAAGTTACCACAATTTAAAAGGATCAATCAATAATTTTGTATGGTGAGCATGCTTATTCTTTCAGGTTATTATTAAAATGAGATATCTTATAGTATACAATATATAATATGTATGATGGGATATACAGTTTAAATCAGCCATGCAGGAAGGCAAAATGGGGAGGATTATCATGTGGATTTATTTTCTGATTGGTGTATTTTTTATCTTTGTGGGGCTGTCGGTTCATGTGTTTAAATGGTATTTTCTGATTGCAGGTTATAACACCATGCCAAAGGAGAAGCAAGCAAATGTGGATACAGAGGGGCTTGGTCGTCTGATGGGGATATATGGATATATCAATGGCGGTTTCTTTGTGGCATTGGGTGTATTGAAAGCTCTGGGTGCTAATGTTGCAATAGCACCAGCTATCATATTTTTAAGTGTTTCGACAGTGTATCTGCTGATTAAGGCTCAGAAGTATGATGGGAATGTTTATGATAAAAATGGAAAACTCCGAAAAGGAACAGGAAAACAGTCTGCCTGGTCTTCGGTCATTACTGTTGTCACATTAATTTTGGTTGGTATATTGATATTTTTCTCAACTCAGCAGACCAAGGTGACCATTAATGATGACGGAGTAAAAATCCATGGCATGTACGGCGAAACTTATAGCTGGGATTCCATAAAAACAGTAAAGTTATCAGAAGAATTACCTTCTATAGTCAGAAGAACCAATGGCTCAGCTGTAGGTTCGAACCTGAAGGGATATTTCAGGACAAAAGAGCTGGAGTCTGTGAAGTTGTTTGTTGATACCCGGAAGCCTCCTTTTATTTATCTTGAAACAGATAAAAGGGTCACAATTTTCAACATGAAAGAGGCAGGCGAAACAAAGACAATATTTGAAGAAATTTCAAAAAGAATAAATGCAGGACTGTGATAAGGGAGAATATAGCCTTATAATATAAGCCTGATATCAGTATAATACTTGGTGCTGGTATAATAATACAAGTAATAAGAAAGGTTAATGTTCACAAATAAAATAGACAAAAGACCTATTAATTAAGTAAATTCTTACGGGAATGCTGTAGCATAAGAATGCAGACAGTAAAGGAAATACTATATTATTCTATGAGATTGGATGATGAGATGAATATAAAATTTGATCCTGATAACCTTATCATTAAACTCTGTATGATGGGAATGAGCCTGGAAGACAACGGAAACACAGATGAAGCAGCCAGGATGTTTAATAAAGCATGGAATGAAGCGGCAGATGACTATGAAAAATTCATTGCAGCCTATCATATAGCACGCCTGCAAAAAAATCCCGCATACAGACTAAAGTGGATGAAAGCATCTTTAGAGAGTGCTTTAAGTGTAAATGATGAGAATGTAATAAGTGCGTATCCAACGCTATATGCCAGAATTGCCGAATGCTATGAAGAATTACATGAATTTGAGAATGCAAAAAAGAATTATGAATTATCTGAATTATATAAAGGTGCGCCCTCTGATACAGGACCGTTTTACCATGGAACCAAGGCAGATTTAAAGATTGGTGATCTGCTGACAGCAGGTGGATTTTCAAATTACAATCCCGGGCTTCAAATGAATCATATATACTTTACCGCCAATATAAAGATTGCCGGACTTGCAGCGGCGTTAGCTAAAGGGGAAGGAAGAGAGCGGGTTTATATAATAGAACCAACAGGTGAATTTGAAAACGACCCTAATGTCACTGACAAGAAATTCCCGGGTAACTTAACGCGTTCTTATCGTTCTGCTAAACCATTGAGAATTATTGGAGAGGAAACAAAATGGCCGAAACCGGCAACTTCTAAACTCAATGAGTTACGCGGAAATGTAAGCGAAAGTAAAGACAAAATCATCAATTAAATATTTGAAATCAGAAAAAAATAGTCATTAATAATTTAATTAATTCTTAATTTCTTCTTTTGGTTATCATATAAATTCATAAGCCTGTTGCTATTCAAAAAAAGCGACATCGGTGCCACATAAATCATAGCCCTTTTATTTGAAACCTTAAGCTTTTCCAATGAGGTTAATATGAATCAGTTTCTTTTGAGTTTATATAACTATTGTACAATAAATCAAAAAACAATGGATTTGAGGGAATATATGGTCAATATTTTAGTTGTTGATGATGACAAGAATACCCGGCGTTTGCTGGAAGCTGTCCTGACGGCAGAGAATTACAATGTTTTCACTGCTGTTAACGGTGAGGACGCGCTTGAGGTGATGGACAGGGAGCACATCGACCTTGTCGTTGTTGACATCATGATGCCGAAGATGGACGGTTATGAACTTACAAAAGTCCTGCGGAAAGCAAATAATAACTTGCCCATCCTGATGGTTTCGGCCAAACATTTGCCGGAAGACAAACACAAGGGATTTATAGTAGGGACAGATGACTATATGACAAAACCTATTGACGTTGAAGAAATGCTTTTGCGTATCAAGGCACTTCTTCGCCGCGCACAAATAGCAAATGAAAGAAAGATTGTCATAGGCGACGTAGTACTTGATTATGACAGCCTTACGGTATCAAAAAATGGCGAGGTTCATGAATTGCCGCAAAAGGAGTTCATGCTTCTTTTTAAATTACTTTCCTACCCCGGCAAGATTTTTACACGTATACAACTGATGGACGAAATATGGGGGAATGAAAGCGAGTCCGGCTGGGAGACAGTGACTGTTCATATCGGAAGATTACGGAAACGATTCGAAGGGTGGATAGAATTTGAAATAGTATCTGTCAGAGGCCTTGGTTATAAGGCGGTGAAAAAGATATGAAACTTCAGGAAAGAAAACATCGTTTGGCATTGACCTTACTCTTTTCAGGCGTGGTATTCTGTTTTTTCATTATCACAATTTCCGTGGTAGGTCTGGTTACCATTTTTTTAATTCAACGTGGTATAATAGGCCTCAATAGCGGTGTTCTTAAAAGTGAACGGCTGATTTTGCTGATGATGTTGGCAAGTGTGCTTTTAGGCGCGGTCCTGACTACCATCATCAGCAGTTTTCCCCTTAAACCTGTCAATACTATTATAAATGCGATGAACCGGCTGGCTTCAGGAGACTATAAAACACGTCTGCATTTCGGAAAATTTTTCGGCAAACACCCAACTGCAATTGAGATTTGTCATAGCTTCAATAATATGGCCGAAGAGCTTGAAAAGACCGAGATACTCCGTTCGGATTTTATCAATAACTTTTCTCATGAATTTAAAACCCCCATTGTTTCGATCGCAGGTTTTGCCAAGCTGCTTAAGCATGGAAACCTGACCGATGAGCAGAGAGCGGAGTATATTGACATTATTGAAGAAGAATCACTGCGTCTATCAGCTATGGCGACAAATGTGCTGAACCTGACAAAAGTAGAAAATCAGACCATCCTTACTGAAGTGACACGGTATAATCTTTCTGAACAGATCAGAAATTGCGTCCTGCTTCTTGAGAACAAATGGAGCAGAAAAAATATCACACCAGAGCTGGATTTCGGAGAATTTTTCATTAATGCTAACGAGGAAATGCTCAAACAGGTCTGGATTAATCTTATAGACAATGCAATCAAGTACGGCGACGAAGGTACTTCGGTTTGCATAAACATTACTGAAACTGAAAATCATATATTTGTATCTGTTTGTGATACAGGGATTGAGATACCTGCGGAATTGAAAGATCAGATTTTCCGGAAGTTTTATCAGGTGGATGAGTCTCGTTCAACCGAGGGCAATGGTGTTGGTCTTGCTGTGGTCAAAAAAATAGTAGAATTGCATGATGGTGAAGTCACAGTATCATCCGGAAATCGCAAAACAGTATTTACAGTATCACTTCCAAAAAGAATTTAAAAGATACAAGGCATAAGTCGGTGAAACAGCAGAAATCGGAGCTTATAAGTCAGGGACATAGCGGTTGCTGAGCTATGTCTTTTTTTGCAGGTAATCGATGAGTTTATTTTCAGTTTAGAATTAACATTTATAATCCGAATTGCTAACAACTTAGCCCGCTGCCTGGTCATTGACAGAGATACCGCAGTTCAGGAAAAGGTGGTAGTCTTACGGGGATTTCTTGTAAACACTCAGCTTTTCTATTAAATGGTGGGCGGAGCAGTGAGAGTCCTATGGCTAAAATAATAAGTCCATGGAAAAATTCAGGATGAACGGAATTAAACCCGCTCCTGCCGGCGTTTCGTAAAAAATAGAATTATGCAAAGCTCGGATCAAAGCTGACATTTCAATTCTGATAAGAGCAGGCCGGACAAAATGAGCGAAAGTGATACTGTTAATGTCATTACGAATGCATGTCGTATAGCAGGAATGAACGCAGAAAAAGATTAAGGAGGAGATGCAATGCTTGAGCTTAGAAATATAACAAAGACATACTATACTTCAGGTGAAAATGTTGAAGCCCTTAGAGGTATAAACCTTCAATTTCGTAACAGTGAATTTGTTTCAATTTTAGGACCATCCGGCTGTGGAAAAACAACTATGCTGAATATTATTGGCGGTCTTGACGCATATACTACTGGTGATCTTATTATCAACGGAAAGTCAACAAAAGAATATAAGGACAGGGATTGGGATGCGTATCGCAATCATTCTGTAGGTTTTGTTTTTCAAAGCTATAATCTGATACCTCACCAGACAGTACTTGCAAATGTCGAACTTACTTTAACGCTTTCAGGAGTGTCCAAAAGAGAACGCCGTATGCGGGCAAAGGAAGCACTTGAAAAAGTAGGGCTGGGAGATCAGCTCCGCAAAAAACCTTCGGAACTTTCCGGCGGTCAGATGCAGCGTGTAGCTATTGCAAGGGCTATTGTCAACAATCCCGATATTATTCTTGCTGATGAGCCCACAGGTGCGCTTGATACCGAAACCAGCATGCAGGTTATGGATATTCTTAAAGAAATCGCTAAGGACCGGCTTGTGATAATGGTTACTCACAATCCTGCCCTGGCTGAGAAGTATTCTACCCGAATTATAAAAATGCTTGACGGAAAAATAATTGATGACAGTATGCCGCTGACCTCTGATGAGGTTAAGAAAGAAACCGAAAAGGCACTGAATAAGATAAAAGAAGAACACAAAAAGAAAAAGCCGTCAATGTCATTTGCTACTTCATTCGGACTTTCACTTAAAAATTTGTTTACGAAAAAGGGCAGAACTGTGCTTACAAGTTTTGCAGGTTCTATTGGAATCATCGGTATAGCACTTATATATGCTGTATCCCATGGCACAACAGCTTTTATCGATTCAGTCCAGGAGGAAACTCTTTCTGCGTATCCACTAACCATCGAAGCACAAAATGTAGATGTCAGCTCTCTTTTGACAACTTTCACAGGAAAAGCCCAGTCTGTTTCTGAGCATGAAAACGATGCAATTTATCAGAAAGCTATGCTTTATGAAATGATGAATGCCATTAATTCTATGGATACAAGGGAGAATGATTTAAAATCATTTAAAAAATATATAGAAGAGCAGCGTAAGAATCCAAACAGTATGCTCAGCTCAGCACTTGCAGGAGTTCAATATACTTATGATACAGATTTGATCATCTATACTAAAAATGTTGATGGCACAATTATACATTCCGACACTGAAGCATTGACAATAGAGCTGATGAAAAAATATGCCGGATTCGATATGTCATCCATGCTTGCTATGCGGGATCAGACAGTTATGGGCAGCATGTCATCAAGGATGGCTTCTTCAATGAAACTGTGGAAAGAACTGATACCCGGAAATGAGGGCGAAACGGTAAATGAAGTTTTAAAGAAACAATATGATGTTATTTACGGCAGATGGCCGGAAAGTTTCGATGAAATTATCTTATTCGTTGATGAAAAAAATGAGGTTGACGATATGACACTCTATGCCCTTGGCCTTAAATCGGAAGAAGAAATGAAAATGCTTATGGATGCGGCACTGAATGGAAAGACCATTGATTATGAGATAAAAAAATGGTCATATGAGGAAATCTGTAATATAGATTTTCGCACCATATTAAGTTCAGATTGCTATACCTTTGATGAAAAAACCGGAACCTATATCGATTTGCGTGATACCTATGCAGGGCTTAAATATCTGTACGATAATGCTCTGACACTTAAAATTGTCGGTATTGCAAGACCAAGTGAGAACTCAATTGCTTCTCCCTCGAGAAGCTGGATTGGGTATACCAGCAAACTGACCAGGTATATTATAGAGCATGCAAATGAGTCTGATGCCGTCAAGGCTCAGAAAAGTGATCCTTCTACAGATATTTTTACAGGACTGCCTTTTAAGGATACAGACGGTACATTAACCACCGAAAAGAAAGCAGCAGATTTCAAAGAATATATTTCTTCCCTTGATACTGCCGGAAAGGCATCTGCATATGTCAAAATTATGAGCATCCCTGCTGAAGAAGCAGTTAATCAGTTTGTGTCCGGTACACTTCAAAGAATGTCACGGGCAGATATAGAAGTTGCAATTATTCCCGCAGTGGCAGAACAAACCGGTATGGATACTGAAACAATTGCCGGATACATTTCATCTATGAGCGATGAAGATTTGAATGAGCTTTTCAGTCAGGGACTTATCGAACAGTATAAAGCACAATATGCAGAGCAAGTAAATCAGCAGTTGAGTGCCATGACCTCCGAACAGCTCGCATATGCCATGGATATGGCATTAGCACAATATACCGACAGTGAATGTGCCTTATATTATGACGAGATTCTGGAGTTTTCAGATTCCACCTATGAAGAAAATCTGATAAAACTTGGCTGTGTCGACCTTGACACCCCCGCCACCGTCAATCTGTATGCATCGTCATTTGCCAATAAAGAAGTAATTGAAGATGTAATTGCAGAATATAACGAAGGTGTTGATGATCTTGAAGAAATAACATATACCGACTATGTGGGGCTGATGATGTCTTCTGTCACTACTATTATTAATGCTGTGACCTACGTTCTTATTGCGTTCGTAGCGGTATCACTCATTGTATCTTCCATTATGATAGGTGTTATAACGTTGATTTCAGTACAGGAGCGTACTAAGGAAATTGGTATTCTCCGAGCTATCGGCGCATCCAAGAAGAATGTTGCCAGCATGTTCACTACCGAAACTGTTATAATAGGTTTCACTTCAGGTTCGCTTGGCGTGCTGCTTACCTACCTGCTTTGCATACCGATTAATATGATTCTGCATCATCTGACCGGACTTAAAAATCTTTCTGCAATCCTGCCGCTGCAAACGGCAATCATTTTGATAACCATAAGTATGTTTTTGACACTGATTGCAGGAATTATTCCATCACGCAGTGCTGCTAAGAAAGATCCGGTTGTGGCTCTCAGAACGGAATAGTACTAAGAGGGGGGGATGAGACCACTGAAGAAATCCCATTTAAATATAATAATAGCTTAAGATGACCTCCTGATTACAAGTTAATTTATTCAGTGGTCTCACTTTATATAAATATTATTCCTTTCTACCAAATTCAAAGCATCTGTTTAAAAAAACAGGTGCTTTTTTTAATGGAAATAACCATTGACATCCTGGTCTATAAGATATAGACTTATATTATGAGGTCGATAATGTATAGACCAAGGAGGTTAAGCATGGATGTATATAAGCTTACAGAAACTGAAGAGAAGTTTGCTGAAATAGTCTGGAATAATGAACCGATTGGCTCAGGTGATCTTGTTAATCTATGCGCGAAAGAAATGGGCTGGAAGAAATCGACAACATATACAGTACTGAAGAAGTTATGTGAAAAAGGCATTTTTCAGAATAAAAATGCAGTTGTTACATCTCTGCTTTCAAAAGACCAATATTATTCTAAGCAGAGTATACGTTTTGTTGAGGATAACTTTGGCGGATCTTTGCCTAAGTTTTTAACTGCTTTTATCAGCGGCAGAAAATTAAGCAAAAAACAGGCAGAGGAGATAAAAAGGCTGATAGATGAGCACAAGGAGGGGCAAGAATGAGTGAACTGTTTCTTTCAGTCCTGAATATGAGCCTTAGGGCAAGTTATGTAATCCTTTTTGTCATACTTGTCAGACTATTACTCAAAAAGGCCCCCAAATATATTTCCTATTGTCTTTGGAGTGTAGTGGCATTCAGGCTTATAGTTCCATTCTCTTTTGAAAGCGTAATTAGTCTTATGCCGCGGAATACAAATACAGTTCCGATACTTTATGATAACATCTATCAGCAAAGTACGGGAATAAATAGCAGGGTAGAAGTATTAGATACATTTATAAATCAAGCACTTTCTGAACCGGCTATTGAAACTGGTGTAAATTCACTTCAGATTTACGTGAAAATAGGAGCATATATCTGGATTTCAGGAATAATTATATTATTTATTTACAGTATAATTTCCATCCTGCGCTTAAAAAGGCTGCTTAAAGATTCACAGCTGATAGAGCATAATATTTTCGTCGCTGAAAATTTGAGAACACCTTTTGTACTTGGTTTAATAAGGCCCAGAATATATTTACCGGGTGGACTGAACACTGAAGAAAGAAATTATATTTTGCTTCATGAACAGATCCATATTCAGCGTAAAGATCATATCATAAAAATATTAGCTTTTTTAATATTATCTGTACACTGGTTTAATCCTCTCGTATGGGTTGCGTTCAGGCTAATGAGTACAGATATGGAATTATCTTGTGATGAGAGAGTTTTGAAAGAGACAGGTGAAGATATCAGGAAGTCTTATGCCAATTCTTTACTGTCACTTGCTGTTGGGAAGCATATTTTAAATGGTAGTCCCATTGCTTTTGGTGAGGGGAATGTAAAGGGAAGGATCAAGGGTGTGTTAAATTATAAAAAACCAACATTTTGGATAGTAGCTGTTGCTTTGGTTTTGACAATACTCGTTACAGTAGGTCTTATTACCGATCCAATTACATTCGATTTAAAAAATCACAGCCTTATTACGCAGCTGTTAAAAAATAAAACGGAGTATGTAGGCAATAACTCAAAGGTTGGAGGTATCATTCATTTATTAACTTTTCCTGAAAACATAGTTTATGATTACTTTGAGCTTATTACCGACAGGGAGCCATATGGGATAATTGTTCATCTGAAAGCTGATACAAAAACAAAAGAATTATATAGTATTGAACAAAATCAGCAACAATTTCAGAAAAATGCAGCCATTATGTTTGCTCTGATTGGAAATGCTGATTATATAAACTTCAATCTGGATGACGGGAAGGCTCCATTTTCAATAAAGTATACTCGTGAATGGGTAAATGGACTATATGGAAAAGATGTGCGTGACTTTGCCAAAAGTGAAGAAGAATTCAGTAAGCTGATAAACGGCATTTTCAGACAAAGAGCTTATAAAGTACATTCACTTGTCTATTTGAGTCCTGTTTTCTCTGTTACAGGAGAGGCATTCGCAGATACCAGACGAGATGATGTATATCGGATTCAAGAAGATATATTTAACATTGAAGGTAAGGTTGAAGAAACCAGCATTAAAGTCATAAATCCTGTATATAGGCAAGATGTTGTTAAAGACCAGTTAAATGTCCTGGGTGAAATGACTTTAGATGTATCAAAATATTCTGAGAAACAGTGTTTCCATGTGTTAAAATCTGTCAACAATTGTTTGTGATTTTATTAACATCGATAGGCAAAACCTATCATAACAATCATATAATTATATTTTACAATAGATCCGTTAAGTTATATGATATAAGAGAAACAAGGAATATGACATAAGGTGTGAATTAGATGAAGCTTAGTTTTGACAGTGAAAGAATGACCACTGAACATAGCAATAGAAAAAGTAAAAATATAGTCAAATTAATTTCAATACTACTTATAACTTTATTACTGATGCAGATGTTTGCAGGATGTAAACCGCAGACAAAAGTCAATGTTGGCAATCCTGACAATACTGAACAACATGTCGAAAATGATTATTACTATAGTTTCACAGATTCCTCAGGAAATTCAGTTTCCTTAAAGGACAAGCCTCAAAGAGTTGTTTCGCTTGTTGGCTCATATGCTGAAACATGGATTTTAGCAGGGGGAGAACTCGTTGGAGTTACAGATGATGTAATAAGCGAAAGAAATATGGATTTGCCGGACAGTACTAAAATAGTTGGAACCATAAAAGAACCCAATATAGAAGAAGTTATTGCTCTTTCTCCTGATTTTATAATACTTTCTCCAGATGTTGAAAGTCAT
The DNA here is from genome assembly GCA_012521615.1 of Clostridiaceae bacterium. Classification (GTDB taxonomy): domain Bacteria; phylum Bacillota; class Clostridia; order DSM-8532; family DSM-8532; genus DTU059. The sequence continues at coordinate 35,304 of JAAYMA010000054.1, forward strand.
TTGAAGGTATCAGAGACTTTAAAAAAAATGGACATACCTTTTGCGTTTTTCAAAGTGGAGCATTTTGAAGATTATTTATCCATGCTTGATATCTGTACAGATATAACAGGCAATAAAGAATTGTACGAAAAAAACGGGCTCGAAGTAAAGAAGCAAATAGAAGACGTTCTGGCAAAGATCGATAAAACAAATAATACCGAAATTTTGTTTATCCGTGCTTTTTCAAGCGGGGCCAAGGCAAAAAATGATGACAATAATGCCTGTAAAATTCTTAATGATTTAGGTACTGTAAACATAGTAGCCAAGCATGAGTCTCTTTTAGAGGAATTAAGCATGGAGACTATTATTGAAGAGGATCCGGATTACATTTTTGTAGTGACAATGGGCAACAGTGAAAAGGCTATAGAAGGTTTGAAAAATGGGATTCAGAAAAATCCTGCATGGAATAGTCTGTCAGCAGTAAAAAATGACAGGTACCATATACTGCCCAAGGATCTGTTCCACTACAAGCCGAATGCCAGATGGGGTGAAAGTTATGAATATATCGCCAAAATTCTCTACCCGGATTTATTTGAATAGGATGGAAGCTCATAATAAGTCCCTTTATATATATAAAAACAGAAAAAGCTATAACGTTACCGTTATAGCTTTTCTGACAATATTGTTGGTCTTTGTGATTTTTTTGAGCATCAGCTTTGGTTCAACAAAAATATCATTACCAGCCATTTTTTCCGCACTTAAAGAAAGGGATACTGCTTCAAAAATATACCGGATTATAAACTACGTAAGAATACCAAGAACACTGGCCGCTGTCCTTGCAGGCTCTGCTTTATCGATATCGGGTGTGATACTTCAGTCAGTCCTTAATAATTCACTTGCAGGTCCCAGCATAATTGGTGTAAATTCGGGGGCGGGTCTGTTTGCAGTATTGATTGCGGCTTTCTTGCCAGGAAGCATATACTATACGACCATTGGTGCTTTTCTAGGTGCAATTCTGTCAGTTCTCCTAGTGTATTTTATAGCCAGAAAGACCGGTGCCTCAAGAATGGCAATTGTTCTTTCGGGTGTTGCTGTATCAAGCTTTATAGGAGCAATGACTGATACAGTAATTACTTTGAAACCTGATGCTGTCATGGACAGAACAGCATTTATAATAGGGGGTTTTTCCGGAGTAACACTGGATCAGATGAGTCTTGCCGGATTTTGTATTATAGTAGCTTTTGCTCTGTCATTAATTCTGAGCTATGATATGAATATTCTGGCGCTTGGCGATGAAAGTGCTAAATCTTTAGGTTTAAATGTAGGAAGAATCCGTTTTCTTTATTTAATACTTGCCGCTGTGCTGGCGGGAAGTGCAATAAGCTTTGCAGGTTTACTGGGATTTATCGGACTTATTGTTCCTCATGTATCAAGGCTTTTAGTAGGATATGACAACAGAATCCTGCTTCCGGTATCTGCATTGTTGGGAAGTACATTTACATTGTTCTGTGATTTATTGGCCAGGGTGATTTTTGCACCTTATGAAATACCGGTCGGGATTATCATGTCTTTTCTTGGAGGTCCTTTCTTCATCTGGTTGTTACTAAGACGAAAAAGAGGTCAGCTTTATGATTAGATTAATCAATGTAACTGCAGGCTATGATAAAGTTGAGATTATAAAAAATATAGATTTATTCTTTGAGGAAGGCACTATAACAACTATTATAGGCAAAAACGGGTGTGGCAAGACTACTTTGCTCAAAACAGCATCAAACTTGCTTAAACCTTTCAGCGGTCAAATTACTATAAAAGGCAAAAATATTTCGCACATACCAAATAAGGAGCTTGCAAAAAAGTTATCGTTTTTGCCCCAGCTCAGATCGGTACCCAATATAACAGTATATAATCTGGTTATGCATGGCAGATATCCGTACCTGGGCTTTACCCGTACTCCACAGAAAAGAGACAGGCAAATAGTGGAGGAAGCTATTGAAAGTATGAATCTGGACGGATATATCCATAAAAATATACAGGAACTTTCGGGAGGACAGCGGCAAAAGGTTTACCTTGCCATGACTTTGGCCCAGAATACAGATATTATTTTTTTGGATGAGCCAACTACATATCTGGATATAAATCATCAGCTTGAGATTTTGGAAATAATAAAAAAGCTGAAGCATATGGGAAAAACAATTGTTATGGTGCTTCATGACCTGAACAATGCACTTTCATATTCGGATAAAATCTGTTTAATGGAGAATGGAAGAATTGCCATATACGATATGCCACAAGCTGTGTTTGAAAGCAGAGAGATTGACAGAATTTTTAACATTTCATCTACACAGGTGGAAGCAGGAGATGAAGGCGTAAAACAATATCTGTTCTGCCTAAAATAAAAAAAGAGATATGTATAAGACCGAGGCAGATTTTCAGTATCACGGTTTATATGTGAATGCAGGGTTCTCCGTTCCGAACAGCCCATAAGTACTAAAGTCATAATGATCAATTACAGCAAAATGAGGACATGGCTCGATAAAATTTGCCATGTCCCCGACATCGGGTCCGCCCTCTGTAGCCCGGCGGACTTATTCCAAATACTATACTTGAGCAGTATTCCCTTTGAAACATTTGGGTTCTTCAGGAGAAGCCTTACGTCCTCTCTGATGTTTAATCATATATTTGCGTCTTATCCTATAAAGGAAGCGAAAATTAAAACAAACAGAAAAGATGAGGCAAAAACTGCAAGCCAGGTACAGCCGCCGAGTATAACAGGCTTAACACCTTTTGTAACCAGATCCTTGAAATTAATTTTAAAACCGACACCGGCCAAAGCAGTGGTGTTTAAAAATTTATAGCCTTTACTGAAAAAGGTTGATGCACCACTGATATTCTGGAAGACTCCCACGGTGTTCAGGATTGCCATAAAAATAAATACAAGTATAAACTTTGGAAATACTTTAATTACTGTTTGACCAACAGATAATTTTTCAGAAGTATCTTGACTGGTGGATGTTGCCTTATTATCTGACGTATCATTCATTTTTGTTTCTTTTCTAAATGTAATTATTGTAAAAACTACTGCTACCGCAATAAGCATTGTTATCCTGGTAAGTTTTACTGTTATGGCAAGGTTTATATCAAGATTATTTAAAACATTATATGTAGCTTCTGCTGCGGCAACGCTGGATGTATCATTAATAGCGGTACCGGCAAGGAAACCAAATTGATTTGGCGTCAATCCGAGTGAAGTCGCCAAATATGGATAGGAGAGAGCTGCAAGTATGTCAAATAAGAAAATTGCTGTCATGGCATAAGCAATTTCTATCTCTTTTGCTTTGATTATAGATGCCAGGGTTGCAATAGCTGTGCCACCACAAATAGATGTACCAGCGCCTACCAATGTGCTGGTGTTGGCTGATACCTGCAGTTTTCTTCCTATAAGATAAGCAACACTAAAGGCTAATATAATATTGAAAATAATAAGGGGAAGAGCTTTTCCGCCATAACCCAGGATTTCCTTAAAATTAAGCGTGGCACCTGCCATTATAATACCGAGATTTAAGAATTTTTTTCTACAAAAGTGGTACCGCTTTTGAAATCCTTATCTAAATCAGGCAGCAAATTTACAATAGCAACTTATAAACATGCCTATCATGGGAGCTCCGACAAATTCCTGCAATTTACCAAGACAGGTTGCTGTTATTGCGATAACTATACATACAGGAACAGCAGAGTATTTTTTCAGGTTAAGGCTCAAAAATGATTTTGCATCTGACATAATAAATCCCTTTCTTAATGTAATATTCAATAGCTTGTTAATAAAATAACAAAGATTGTGAAAAATAAAAAACTTAAAAAGTTTGTTAATTCTGTAACAAATATCTTCAAATAAAAAATAAATTTTAAAGTCCGGAAAAAAGCTTTACAGACTTTCTTCCGGAGCATTTATAAATCAGCAGGTATTAAACAGATTAACAAGTAGCGCCGCCTGTGAGATGAAGCTGTGCTTCCAGGATTTCCTGTTTTCTGCTCAATATATCATCTGACAACAGCTGAGCTTCTACATTATCAAAGCCAAGTCTTTCGATGGTTTGAGCAAAGCGTTCACCAGTTTTGCCTTGTTCTCTGTATAAAAGAATGGCCTTTTCTACTACGCTCATAACTTCTTCTTCGCTGGTAAAGATTTTGTTTAGAGGTATTCCGCGGTTGACGCGTTTGCCCCACATTCCGCCGATTGCTACCTTATAGCCTGTCTGGCCGTCTTCGATAGCATCAAAATGACATTTACCAATGCATCGTCCACAGTTGTTGCAGCTTTCTGTATCAATTTTAAGAACACCATCTTCCGAATAAGCCGCACCTATTGGACAAGCTTCTTCTACTGAACATTTTTTGCATCCCATACACAGGTCTTCATCGTAATTAGGAATATTTTGACCTATAATTCCCAGGTCATTCAAATCCGGTTTGATACAGTTGTTGGGACAGCCTCCAATACCAATTTTGAATTTGTGGGGAAGCTTTACATCGGCATATCCGTTGTAGAATTCTTCATGTATTTTCTCTGATAAACCAAATGTGTCAATCAGACCATACTGACAGGTAGTACCTTTGCAGCATACAATAGGACGTACCTTTGAGCCGGTACCGCCGGTCACGAGCCCTTCCTTAGCGATGTAGGCTCTGAAGTCCTCAATCTTGTCATAAGGAATTCCCTGAACTTCTATTGTCAATCTGGAAGTAAAGGTTATATTACCATTTCCATAAAGTTCTGCTGCTTCTGATAAACATTTATTTTGCGCAGCTGTAATTTTTCCGTTGACAGTAATTATTCTTCCTGAAAAATTATCAGTACCTTTATTGCGCAGAAAACCCAGTGCTTTTACTCTTTTTTCGTCTTCTGCTGTGACTTTTAAATTTGCCATGTTTCATCCTCCGATTTCTATAGTAAGTTTATATTTCTATTTCATTAAAGGTGGTGCCACCTTCAAGAACTAATGTATTGGTGTATCCGTAGTGTTTTAAGCGGTTTTGCAGCAAGTAGGCTCTTTTTCCTTTTGTACACACCAAAAGAAGCTTTTCATCTTTTGCCAGACCGGGAACTTCACCATTAACCTTTGTAAGATCCACATAGAAAGCTCCGTCGATGCTTGGTTCGATAGCGCTGTCTATCAGTTTGTAATCTTTGGCTTTGCCGCTTGCATATTCAACAGGGGTTAAAGTTTCAAAATGACCGCTTATTTTGTTAAGCAATATGTTCACTGTATGTGAAAATGGATGAATTGCTGTTGAAAAAGGTGGGGCATAAGCCAAATCCATGTTTTCAATATCATGGAGGGTTGCACCCAGTGTCATTGCTGTAACAGCAATATCGACCATTTTATCCACAGCACCTTTGCCAAGTACCTGCAGACCCAGTAATTTTTTTGTTTCTCTGTCAGCTATCATCTTGACAATAAAATTTGATGCTCCGGGATAATAATGGGCCTTATCATCGACAACTGCTGTTACACTTACGGGATTAAAGCCGGCTTTTTTGGCATCTGCTTCAGTTAAACCTGTACGTGCCGCATTAAGCTCAGGAAGTTTAACAACAGCAGTACCCATAACACCCGAATACGGTATTTTAGCACCAGCAATATTTTTAGCGGCTACACGTCCTGCAATATTGGCAGTGGAGCCCATAGGAGACCAGGCAGGTTCTTTTGTAAGTTTGTTAATTACAGTGGCACAGTCTCCAACAGCATAGATATCTTTTATATTTGTTTCCAAAAACTCGTTTACCTTAATTGTTCTGTTGGGCATCATTTCAATGCCGGAATCCTTAAGAAAACCGGTATTGGCCCTGATACCTACCGAAAGTATAACTGCATCGGTTTTGAATGCCCGTTTACTTGTCTGGATTTTCTCAACCTTTTCTTCGCCAAGAATAGCCTCGAGCTTTGTGTCTGTAAAGGTTACGATACCCTGATCGGCCAGGTGGTTTTCCACATATCTGGCGAACTCTTCATCAAAGCCGGGCAGTATTTGACTTGCCATATCAATGACAGTAATTCTTATACCTTTTGATGCCAAATTTTCAGCAATCTCCAGACCTATGTATCCACCACCGACTACAACAGCACGCTTGATTTCGCCTGTTTCAACGGCATTTCGCAGAGTTTCTGCATCATCCGGAGTTCTCATTACAAACACGTTTTTTAAATTAACCCCGTCGATTGGCGGTTTTATAGCGTCAGCACCAGTAGCTATGACCAGTTTGTCATAGTTATATTTTTTAGTTTCCTGTGTCCTTAAGTCCAGCGCTTCCACTGTTTTTTCTTCTGTATTTACTTTAGTTACTTCGATTTCGGTCTCTACTGAGACACCAGTCAGATTTGAAAACTTCTCTGGGGTATTGACAATTAGCTGGTTGCGTTCAGGAATTACATTACCGACATAGTATGGAAGTCCGCAACCTGCATAAGAAATATCCCTGCTCTTTGTCAGGATGGTCACTTCATAGCTGCGATTTTCACGTTTAAGTTTAGCAGCAACCTTGGTTCCTGCAGCTACACCCCCGATTATGAGAACTTTCATATATTTCACCTCATTGTCTTAAATTTAACAACCTCTTATACTAAATATATCACTTGTTGAGTTAATAATATAATGATATTATCTAATAAAAGTTATAGGTAAAACCTATACATCCAAATCACCTCAGAATGGAAGTGGGAAAACATGACCATAAGGCATTTAAGAATATTTATTGAAGTTGTTGACAGTGGAAAAATGAGTACTGCTGCAGAAAAGCTTTATATATCCCAACCCACAGTAAGCCAGGCAATCAGGGAACTTGAGGAACATTACGGGGTACTTTTGTTTGAACGGCTTTCAAGAAAATTATATATAACCCCAAAGGGCGAAAGGCTGCTTTCTTATGCCAGAAACGTGGTAAAGCAGTTTGATGATATGGAAGAAATGATGCTTAAAGGGAATTATGTAGAGAAAATAAGGATTGGTGCGACAAACACGGTGGGCAATTGTATCCTTGGCGATGTTATCAGGAGTTTTAAGGAGATTAATCCCCATATTGAAGTATATTCATATGTGAACAATACAAAGGATGTAGAAGAAAAGCTTCTGAGATCAGAACTGGATATTGGTATTGTGGAAGGAAACGTAAAAAGCCAGGATTTGATTTCAATACCTGAAGTGAATGATTTTCTGGTACTTATCTGTGCTAAAGACCATCCTTTGGCAAAGAAGAAAACTGTTAAACTGAAAGATCTTGAAAATGTGAAGTTTGCCATGAGGGAGCAGGGAAGCGGAACCAGAGAGCTGTTTGAAAGATATATGCTGGAGAATGGAATTCCAATCAAAATAGGATTTGAGGCCAACAGTTCCGATATGATAAAAAAAGCGGTTATAAATAATCAATGCCTGGCAGTTATATCAATACGGCTTGTGGAAGAGGAAATTAAAGCCGGGAAAATTCATGTTATTCTGAATACAAATTCTGACTGGAACAGATATTTTAGTGTAGTGTATCATAAAAATAAGGTAATTACCAAAGAAATGCAAAATCTTATTGAGATAGTAAAGAATTATAAATATGTGGACATTCTGCAAGGTGTTAATACAGGAAAATTAGCTGTTGGATAGCAAAATTTTAGCTCGTTTTGCAAGGGAAATTTCAAAAGCTTAAAGCATGGCATTAAATAATGATTGTTGACATATGTCATTAACCGGTTATAATTAAGTGTATAAAATATGTCGAAACCTTTTTTTGGGGTGATAAATTTATGGCAAGACCGATGAAAAGGAGAAGGGTATGCTGCTTGCCTGAGAATAACAGCTTTGGGCCTCTTAATAAGTCTGTAGATCAAAATAAACATGTAGTTATGACGGTTGATGAATATGAAACTATAAGACTTATAGATCTTGAAGACTTTACTCAGGAAGAATGCGCCAGACAAATGAAAGTTGCACGTACTACCGTTCAGGGCATATATAACAGGGCGAGAAAAAAGTTGGCTGAAGTTCTGGTAAACGGCAAGGTATTGCTGATTGAAGGAGGAGAATACAGGCTTTGTGACGAAGCAGAAACCGGATGTGGACGGGGCTGTCACAGACACAGGTGCGGAAGATCGTTTAACTACTATTGAGATTATAAGGAGATATAAAGGAGAATTAGAATATTACTTATGGCAATAGCAGTGTAAGTAATATTTTTTTAAAAACTATTGACAAGGACATGCATATAATGGTATTTTACTTGATAGTTAGTTGTGGCTAACTTTATAAGTCAGCGGCAACTAACTATATTTATACGATAAGAGTTAACTCAAGTTAACAAATGAAATAACTATAACTTTATACTGCTTACAGAAAAGGTTATGAAAAATTCGATCAGGAGAACAGTAATGATAAACTGGAAAAGAATTGTCATCATTGCATTATTTTTGGCATTTGTAACAGCATCTTTGATGATAGGAGCTCTAAGTGAAGTCACATTAAAAGCACTGCTCAATGGCGATGTAACAGCATGGAAAGTTGTATGGCATAGTCGTGTTCCGCGTACGGCTGCAATAATTCTGTCGGCTGCTGGTTTAAGTGTTGCAGGACTAATTATGCAGGCTATAAGCAGAAATAAGTTTATGTCCCCCTCAACAAGCGGTACTACAGATGCAGCAGCTTTTGGAATATTGCTTGCATTTATTTTCCTGAATGAACAATCTGGATTTATTCAGACTTTATTTGCTTTTATCTTTGCTTTTTTATCTACCGTACTATTTACTTCTGTTATTAACCGCCTGAAACTTCGCGAGGTTGCATACGTACCTTTGATCGGCATGATGTACGGTGGACTTATTTCTGCACTTACCACTGCAGTTGCCTATAAATTTGATGTCATGGAGATGATGTCAGCCATCGGATTGGGCAGTTTTGCAAGGATTGGTGATTTTTCAACAATTTACATTGTCATACCTCCATTAATTATGGCTGTACTCTATTCCACAAAATTCTCAATTATTGGGATGGGAGAAGATTTTTCAAAGAATTTAGGGCTGAATTACAACCGGGTTGTTTTTTTGGGTCTGGTTATAATTGCCCTGATAAGCGCATCTTCTTTTGTTGCAGTAGGACCGCTGCCATTTATAGGGCTGATTATTCCCAATATGGCCACAACTTTTTATGGTGACAACCTGAAAAAGTCCATTGTTGATTTAATGCTGTTCGGATCGGTCTTTGTACTGTTTTGTGATATTGCAAGCCGTCTTGTAATTTATCCTTACGAAATCAGTGTCAGTTTAACCATAAGTGTGGTTGGAGGAGTTATCTTCATGATTTACCTGATAAGGGGGCTGAGACGTGCATAAAGAAGCAAGACTACAAAGACGATCAACTGTTATTTTTATTGTGATGGGACTTTTATTGACTATATCAGTATTTTTGTACATATATTCAAGAACATATGCTAAAGCTCATCGCTTAAATCTTGAAATGAACAGGGCTGCATTTGAAACTATAATGAGCAGAACTTACCCTGCTCTGATTGGAATGGCTGCTGCCGCAGTTTTAATAGCTGTTGTCAGCTTATCCTTTCAAACTGTCACTGGAAGCCGGATTTTAACTCCGTCCATGATCGGGTTTGACTCTGTATTTGTAGGCACACAGACAATTCTTGTGTTTGTGTTCGGATCGGTATCCAGAGCTTTTACAAATCCTTATTTAAATTACTTGATAGTAGCAGGGACCATGGTGATTGTTTCCACGATGATGTATGGTTTTATTTTACGGAAAAATAATAATAACCTGGTTTTCCTGTTGATGTTCGGATTAATTTTATCAGGTATTGTAAGAAGCGGTTCAACCTATTTGCAGGTAATTATGGATGCCAATGATTATAACCAGGTCAAGGCGGCCACAAGTGTAACTGTAAACAATATGAACACAAACATTATTCTGATTGCACTGCCACTGATGATTACCGTAGTAGCAGCAATACTTCTCCGGCATAAAACCTATGACGTGATGGCTTTGGGGCAGGACAATGCGAAATCTTTAGGAATTTCATATGAAAAAGAAGTAAAATTAAATCTTTTTTTAATATCTTTAGGGATGTCGGTAACTACAGCACTGATCGGTTCACTGACATTCTTGGGGTTGCTTGCTGTTAATATAGCCCGGGAACTGTTTAAGACCCATAAACATATTTACCTGTTTATCGGATCAGCGGGATTGGCAGCACTTGCTTTGATTTGCGGGCAGGCACTGGCAGAGCTTTTACAGGGAGCTGTGCCAGTGACGGTAATAATTGATCTGATCGGTTGTTCATATATGTTCTATTTAATTTTAAAGGAGGGCCGGGTTTAAATGATAGAAGTAAAAAATATAAATCAATCTTATACAAAACATGGGAAAAAGAAAATTCTTGAAAACATTAATCTGACCGTCAAAGAAAAGGCCATTACAGCTCTTATAGGTTCCAATGGCGCGGGCAAATCCACACTGCTGGGAGTAATGTCTAATCTTATAGCTCCTCTTTCCGGCGAGGTTCTGATAGATGGTACAGACATAAGGAGTATAAAACCTTGTGAGCTTGCAAAGAAAATTGCCGTATTAAAGCAGACACAACACATCAACATACGGATTACAGTCGAAGATTTAGTGGAGTTCGGAAGGTTTCCCCATTCCAAGGGCAGGCTTAACGATTTTGACAGGAAAAAGGTGAAAGAAAGCCTCGCGTATATGAGTTTGACAGGTCTTGAAAACCGGTATCTGGATGAACTTTCAGGCGGGCAAAGGCAAAGAGCGTTCATTGCCATGATACTGGCACAGGATACCCCTTATATATTTTTGGATGAGCCCCTGAACAATCTTGATATAAAGTACTCTGTTGAAATGATGAAGGTTATCAGAAGCCTTGTTACAGAATTGGGCAAGACAGTCATAGTTGTTCTGCATGATATCAATTTTGCTTCTGCATATGCAGATTATATTGTTGCAATGAAAAAAGGACGCATTATAGGCGAAGGGCATCCGGATCAAGTAATTACAAAGGAGGTGCTGGATAAGGTATTTGACCATGATTTCAATATAGTATCATACCAGGGCAGAAATACTTGTCTTTATTTTGATTGTGTATCATAGAAAAATTCATTAAATAGAATTCTACAGGAGGTATCAAATTGAAAAATAAATTTATTGTATTTATGATAGCAGCAGTGATTTTGGTTGGCATTCTTGCAGGATGCTCCTCAAATAATAAAGTTTCAGAAGACGCAGTAAAAACTGATGCAACTTCCCGGGCACCAGCAGAAAATGAGGAAACATCTGAGGTTTCAGATACTGTAGTTATAACTGATTCTGACGGAAATAAGGTAGAGGTTAAGAAAAACCCTACCCGGGTGGCTGTTTTCGATTATTCTATCCTGGACATTTTATACAATGCAGGTTTTGAAAATACCGGCATAGAAAAATTAATTGTGCCGAACAAGGAAAATCTTCCCGAGGAACTGGCTTTTTACAAAAATGCAAGCAATGATCTTGTGATAAGTGGGGGAACTTTGTTCTATATTGATTGGGACGTACTGGATTTAATTCAACCCGAACTGGTTATAATCGGTGGAAGAGCATTCGGAATGGGACCCTCTGGAGAAAGATTGAGCAGTGAAGAGGTTGAAAAATATAAGGAAGAAACTTTTTCAAGATATTCCGATACTGCTTTCGTAAAACTGACAACCAACAGCTCTGACTCTCAGTTGACTTTGGATATTGAAAACAATATAACTGCGCTTTCACAGATTTTTCCGGAAGTTAAGGATGTTCTTGAGTTAAAATGGGCGAAACTGAAGGCTGATATTCAGGATGTAAATGAAAAAGCAAAAAGCACAGGGAAGAGAGCTCTGTTTGCAATGATGGTTGACCAGACCACGCTTTCTGTGTTCAATCCCAACAGCCGTTTTGACATGCTTTATGAGGATTTTGGCTTTATTCCTGCAGATGAAGGTGCTGTGGCATGGACTAATCAACATGGCTTTGATGTTCGTGCAGAATACGTTCTTGAGAAGAATCCTGATGTAATTTTCCTGCTGGACAGAAGCGCAACCGTAGGATCCGGTGCAGGTGCCGAAAACTTTATGAAAGATCCTATAATCAAACAGACTACTGCGGCACAAAACGGTGATATCTACGTGCTGACGGGAAATGCCTGGTATACTTTGACAGGTGGTGTAACTGCAACAGAAACAATGATTTCTGATCTGAACCAATTTCTCAGTAAATACCAGTGAAAAAGAGCTTTCTCAATACAATTTCTGAGACTGCTGCATTAAATAACAGGTATGAGCCGGTTTTTTTGCCTCATACCTGTTATTTTTTTACTTGCAGAATATCTCATTATATCTGTCAATTTCTCTTTGTATGGTCTTAATAGCTTTTTCCCGACCCTGTACCTGAGTAACCTCTGTTTGTACTTCTTCCAATTCTTTATATACGCTGAAGAAATGGGTCATTTCAAGGAAAATATGTTTTGGAAGATCCGAGACATCTTCATATCCATTATAACTGGGGTCAGTAAAGGGTATTGCAATAATTTTGGAATCTATCCTGCCATTATCAAGCATTGTGAACATCCCGATGGGATAGCAGCGCACAAGTGTCATTGGTCCAATAGGTTCGGAGCAAAGTATCAATACATCAAGGGGATCATTGTCGTCCCCGTAAGTGCGGGGAATAAATCCATAGTTTGCCGGATAATGGGTAGAGGTTGATAAAATACGGTCGAGAACGAGCATACCGGTTTCTTTATCAAGTTCGTATTTTGTTTTGGAACCTTTTTGTATCTCAACTACCGCATAGAAATCTTCAGGACTGATTCTGTCAGCGGAAATATCATGCCAAATGTTCATTAAGCGACCTCCTCAGTTTTTTGTTCATCTTATTATACCCTAAAACCAAAATAATTTTAAGCTGAATGGTAATTATTGACTGAAGCAGAAATCAGAACTATTTTCAGCCTTATTTCGTCTAATTCATTAGATAAAGTTATGTATATAAATGGATATAAAATAAGGGGGCATGCAGTTATGCTGAAAAAGATCATTTTAATTGCTGTACTTGGAGTACTGATTATATTATCGGGTTGTTCAGGTGAAGTCCATAGAAAAGATGAAGCCCATGCAATTATTCCCGAAGTTTCTGATGCTGAAGAAGAAAATATTACAAAGAAAGAGACTTTAAATGAAGATAACGCAGCCAAACCAAGTTTAGGAGGAATTTCTCTGGGGGATTCACTTGAAAAAGTTCTGGATGTATTGGGTGATGATTACGAAAAGACTGATGAGACTGACAGTACCGGGATGATTGGTGAGGATACTACTGTTTTGACATATGAAAGCGGTATAGTTATCACAGTTGGAAACAATTCAAAGAAAGTGCTCCGGATTGTATCTGCAAGCGAAGATTTCAGAACTGACAAAGGAATTAAAGTCGGTGACACTGCCAAAACTGTTACTGAGGTATACGAAATTGAATTTGAAAAGGCGGTAAGCCGTCAAACCAACGAACTGCTTGAAGGCTGGTACCTTATTGGTGATGAAGCAGTTATCATTTTCGATTATGACAAAACAAATTATACCGTGATGAATTTCGATATTAAGCCTGATTCAAAAGTAGAAGAAATAATACTTGCTTATTGGAGACATTTTGATTAGCGCATGTAACGAATTTTTGATTGTTACTTATTACATTGACAATTTTGACCAAAGATAAGCAATTACGACCATCTTTTTTTGTGAAATATAATGATAGAATTAAATGTGAGTGCTTTCCAAATTTCATAAAGAAAGGTGGTCAAGTGAATATGAAATTAAAAAGGGCCCTTGCAATCATGCTATCTGTAATTTTCATTGGTTGCCTGATTACTGGTACACTTCCCTTGGCAGCAATTGAAGGCTTTTCAGATGTTACTGATGATTATCCTTATGTTAAAAAGTTGCAGGAGGCAGGCATTGTTGTTGGTGACAATGGGAAATTCAACGGCGAAGGAGAAGTTACCAAAGCGTGCCTTGCAATATTTCTTGCTAAAACCTTAGAGCTGCCGGAAGCGGATGATGCGGTTCTTTCAGACGTTCAAAGCGGCATCTGGTATGAAGATTTTGCAAAACGGGCTGTGGCTGCCGGATTTTTAACAACTGATGAGAATAATAACTTTAATCCTGATGAACTTGTAACATGTGAAGATCTGTTTGTTGTTGTTGAGGCTATTGTAAAACAAGATAATACAATCCGACCTGATCCGAAATCCATTGCACCATTAATTTCAGATTTTACTGCAATTGTAAACAGGTATCAGGTTGCTCATGTAATGTACGAAATATATATAGACAGAACAGAGCCGATTCCAATGCCCCAAAAGAATGTAGTAGGATATTACGGGAACTGGCAGGTATATGGTCCGTTAAAACCTGCGGAAATTCCATGGGATATGCTTACACACTTAAATCATGGATTTTTAACTGTTTCTGACGGCACACCATCTGATGAAACTTTTGACTGGGCTCCCGCTCCAAAATATTCACTGGCATTCACCGATTCATGGTCAGATATATGGATGGACGCCGGTGCAGGTGATGGTGGAATCTTTAAAGTCTATGAATTGATGCACCGTATTTATCCTAACGTGAATATAATGCTTTCAGTAGGTGGCTGGACACGCGGCCAGATGTTTTCGGAAATGGCTTTAACACCTGAAACACGTAAAATATTCATTGACAGCTGCATTGATATGCTTGAAAGAATGCCCTGGCTTGCAGGTATTGATCTGGACTGGGAATATCCTGGAGTATACAGGGATCCGGTAACGGACGGTCTGGATGATCCTGTTGATTTTGGTTCTGGAGTAGGCGGTCATGATGTAGCAGTGGATAAGGACAATTTTACAGCACTACTGAAAGAATTACGGGAAAGTATGGATGAAGCAGGTTTTGAGGATAAGCTTCTGACCATCTGCGAATCTGCCAACTATGAACAAACGGCGCAAAATCAGGATCTTGATGAGGTTGCAAAATATGTTGATTTCATCAATGTTATGACTTATGACATGACGGGTGCCTATAATGATACTACCGGCCATCATGCAGCGGTTTATGAAAATCCTTATACACCGTTTTCCGTTGACCAGGCAATAAAAGGTTATCTAAATCATTTCGAGCCCCATCAGCTTAATGTTGGTGTTGCAACATATTCACGGGGCTGGGCCAATGTGGAACCAGATGAAAATGGTGAGTTAAGAGGCAGACCTGCCGGAAACAGGAACCCCGCACCCGATACAGGTCATCCCGATGCTGATCCCGGTTCACGTTATTACCGTGGAGACGGTGATGCAGGATTCGGTATATATGAGGTCAGTGAAGGATGGTCTGAAGGCAAACATAAAGCCACCGATCTCCCTGAGGTTATAGGACAGTGGTACGGTCTTTATCCGGGAGCATGCTTCCGTCTGGCAACAATAAAAGAAATGCTTAAGGATACAGAGCGCTATACCTATTACTATGATGAACAGGCAGAAGCCCCATACTTGTACGATAAGCAGGATAAAGTATATTTGTCATTTGAAGACGAACGCTCTGCACAGGCCAAGGTTGATTATGTATGGGAGCATGAGTTAGGCGGGCTCATTTTCTGGGAAACTGCTACAGACATAAAAGACGAAGGTTTCCCAATAACCCGTGTTTTATATGAAGGTGTATGCAGACAGACTGATTGATTAATATCTGATTTTCACAAAATTATAAAAAGTCCTGAACCATGTTTTAACGGGTTCAGGACTTTTTTGTACAAAAAAATATAAATATAAACATAAAAAGACAAATTGCGGTAGACATATTGTGAATATCATAGTAAAATATGTTATAAATACTATAATAAAACATGGTAAGGATATGATTTTATGCCTCAAATTAGGTTATTCATCGGAGACAGGGACGCTGAGTTTTTGGACAGATTGAGCAGCTATATATACAGGAATAAAGGTAATCAATTTATACTTGAGCTTTTTACAGATCCGGTCAAATTTGAAGATTGGCTGAATAGTGACGGAAAAGCTGACTTTATCGCTGTTTCCTCGTCTTTTCTTGATGAATTGCCTGTCAGGCCCGATCCCTCAAAAACCCTGGTTTTGATTGACAGTCCGGAAAGTCTTATACCCGAAGAATTTAATGCGGTGGATAAATACATATCTGCAGAAAGATTGATAAAGGAAATTATATCCCTTGTGGCTGATAAATTGCCACTTAGAAATTATAAAAATAAAAGCTGCTGCAGCGCTGTTTACCTGGTACTTTATGCAGATGGAAGCGATTTTTATAATCCTCTGGCACATAGTATTGCCTACCTTAAGGCTGTAGACGGCAGTAGTTCTTTTTATCTGAATTTGGACGAACTATCCAATACTGACAGCTACTTTCAAGGCAATAATCAAAAAGGCTTAAGTGAAATGCTTTATTATATAAAAGCCAAGAAGAGCAATCTCGCGCTTAAAGCTGAGGCTTGTACTTCAAAAGACATTAATTATGGTCTTTATTTTATGAAAGGGCATCAAAATCCCGATGACATCAGGAGTATGACCCCGGATGAATGTGCTCTTCTTATTAATTCTATAATCGAAAGATCATGCTATGAGAGTGTTATTGTTTCGAGAGCTTTTATTCAGGATAAAATCCTGCCGGTACTTTTAAACCTGGCAGAAAAAATATTTGTCACATCTTCAAACTTTCCATCATCGCTGGAAAGGCTTAATAAAATTTCAGAACTGTTGTCCGGTATGGGTGACACCAACGGTACAGAATTGACAATAGGCGATAAGGTTTGTTTTTGTATAAATTCAGTTTGCCGGACAAATGAGTTTTACAGGCTGAATAATTTCAAGAAAATATTCTTACCCCATCCCTTTGCTGAAAACTGCTGTTTTCCTCCGTCCAATGAATATCTTTCAGCAATAAAAGATTTGCTTGAACAATAGAGAGGAGAGTTTTATGCACGATATCCATGAGATTGTGCGTGAAATAAGAAAAGAAATAGCATTGGCACGAGAGACTTCCCTGAATTTTGATGACAGGGAACTTGACAGTGAACTTCTGGAACAAATTGAGAGCTTATGTTTTTCCAAGGAACATATAAGAAAATTAAGTGTTGACCAGATCAAAACCATTATTGATACAGTTTTCAATCAAATGAGGCGGCATGATATTATCGAGCCGCTTATAAACGACCCCGCCATAACCGAGATTATGATCAACGGTCCTGACAGGATATTCATAGAAAGAAACGGAGCTATAGAAGAAACCGGATTGAGTTTTGACAGCAAAGAAAGACTTGATGATTTAATTCAGAATATAGTGGCCAGGGTCAACAGGACAGTCAACGAAGCCGAGCCCATCGTGGATGCCAGGCTCAGTGATGGTTCGAGGGTTAATATAGTGCTTCCCCCTATAGCACTTAACGGTCCTATAATCACAATAAGAAAATTTCCTGAAAAGCCAATGACTATGGAGGATCTGGAAAGACTGAATTCGGTAACTTCAGATGTTACGGAATTTTTAAGAAAACTTGTAGTATCCAAATACAATATTTTTGTGTGTGGAGGGACCGGAAGCGGAAAGACCAGCTTTTTAAATGCGCTGTCGTCATTAATTCCTTCCCATGAACGGATTGTTACTATTGAGGATTCTGCAGAATTGCAGCTTTCTTCCATAAAGAATATTGTAAGGCTTGAAACCAGAAATGCCAACACCGAGGGTAAGGGCGAGATCCGCATGAAAGACCTAATAAAAACAGCTCTTCGTATGCGGCCCGAAAGAATAATCGTCGGGGAAGTCAGAGGCGAAGAGGCTCTGGACATGCTACAGGCAATGAACACAGGGCATGACGGGTCCATGTCCACCGGACACGCAAATTCAACTAAAGATATGCTTTCACGGCTCGAGACCATGGTGCTGATGGCAGCTCCTTTTCCGCTGGAAGCCATAAAAAAGCAGATAGCTTCTGCTTTGGACATAATAATTTTTTTGTCACGGCTCAGGGACAATTCCCGCCGGACAATGGAGATATCTGAAGTTGCAGGATACATGAATGGCGAAATACAGCTTAACCCTCTCTATGTATTTGAAGAAGAAGGGGAAGATGAAAATGGCAATATTATCGGTTCTTTAAAGAGGACAGACAACAAACTGATTAACACAAAAAAGGCAGAGTTAAGAGGTGTGATGATTGAATAGTAAACATATACCTGATTACAGGACTTATGAGATGAAACTGCAGGAGCTTATTTTAACTCTTATTGTTGCTATGGGGGCTTGTTTTGTTATTGGTCTTATTTTCTATGAAAATATTATAATTTCTTTGGTGCTGTCTTTTGCAGGTGTTTTCTATATACCTGTACATAAGAAAGAACTGCTGAGAAAAAGAAAGGATATATTGAGACTTCAATTCAAAGATGCTCTTTATTTTATTTCTGTATCCCTGTCTGCAGGCAAATCTCTGGAAATGGCTGTGTTTGATGCATTTCAATCTCTCCGGGGTATGTACCCGGAGGATAATACTGATATCATGGTCGAGCTTAATATCATCAAGCAGAGGCTGCTTATGAATGAACCCATAGAAAAGTGCTTCCTTGACCTGGCACAGCGTAGTGATATTGAGGAAATCAGGAGCTTTGCTGATGTAATTATTATTGCAAAGCGTTCAGGGGCAAATCTTGTAGAGGTTATCAGAACTACTTCTGTAACTATTTCCGAAAAAGTAGAAATTCAGCAGGAAATTGCGACTATGATAGCAGGCAAAAAATTGGAGCATAGAGTGCTTTGTATTATGCCTTTTGTTTTAGTTTTCTTTTTAAAAACTTCAAGCCCCGGATTTCTGGATCCGTTAATTCATACTCCTATTGGAAATATAATCATGACCATTGCTCTTTTAATGATAGCTGCAGGCATATTACTGGGTAAGAAAATCATGCGCATAGAGGTGTGAAAAATGCAGGCCGTTTTTGGCGGAGTTTTTCTGTTTACCACCACGGTATATACGATGTTTCAGATCAGCGGAACAAAAAAATATAAAGGATTCTTTTCGCCCCTTGATGAAAAGGAATATTCATATAAGCCCTTTTTGTATGGGGCACTTGCAATAGTTGAGTTTTGCAAGATCAAAGGTGTTGGCCGGTACCAGGCAAAATTAAACCAAAAGATTGCCATGATTTATGGGAACAGAAGTTTACCCTATTATACAAAGGTACATTTGTCTGTGAAGGTGTTCTATTTGTTTCTGGGTCTTATATTGAGCAGTCTTTTGTGCTTGCTTGGAGATACAGATTTTTCTGGATTGATAATTGTCCTGGTATCAGGATTTTTAATGTTCTTCCTGGCAGACAAATCGCTTCAGGATCAGTACAGAAAAAGAAAATTCCAGCTTGAGAGAGATTTTCCGCATTTTTTAAGTAAACTGATACTCCTGATGAATGCCGGACTTAATATAAGACAGGCAATATCAAGAATTGCCTCAGATACCACAGCCAGCACCCAGCTTTATACTGAGCTCAGGGCGGTGATTACTGATATGGAAGCCGGATTATCCGAGAATGAAGCCTACACTGCTTTTGCAGAACGCTGCAAAATAAAACAGATAACCAACTTTGTCAGTATCCTGCAGCAAAACATCAAACTGGGTGGAAGTCAAATGCTGTTTGAACTTAGAAGAATGAACACTGAATGCTGGGAAATGCGCAAAAATATAGCCCGGCAGCTTGGGGAGACGGCATCTTCAAAACTTATGCTGCCTCTTTCCATAATGCTCATAGCAATAGTACTGATATGTGTAGCACCGGTAATTATAGAGTTGGGAAGTGTATTTTAATGCGTTTGAACCTCAGGGATAATCGTGGAAATTTCACGGTAGAATACGCAATTTTGCTGCCGGTTATTTTTGCAGTAGTTATAGCTGGCATTGTTGTGTTTTTGATATTTTACCAGGGGGCACTCCTTCAGAATACGGCTGAAAATCTCGCCGAGGCACTGGCAAGGCAGTGGAACTATGGAGGTATCACCAATCAGGAGATGATAAGCGGGGTATACCAAAAATCCACATTTGACGAAAGAGAAATATACTGGAATTTAAAAAGTAGTCGCAGTAAGGAAAGAGCTGCACAGGAATATTGTCAGAAGCTTATTGAAAACTTAGGATTCTTCAGATTTTATAAATACAGCAATCCGCAGGTGAAACCTAAAGTGGTTGTAAATTACTCAGCCGGTATACTGCCTGAGATTACAGTGAGTATTGAAGCATCCTATGTATTTCCGGGTTCAGACATTCTGAGGATATTTGGTCTGGGGGATATTCTCAAAATTAAAGCCAATGCTCAATGCAATGTGCACAGTGCAAAGGATATGATCAACGCCACAGATTATATTCTGCAAATGCTGCGGGAAACAGAGCTTTATGAGGCATTGGATGAGAAGTTTCAGGATATCAGGAACTCAATTGAGAAAGTAATCAGATGAATTAAATTATACAAAGGGGTCAAAGAGGTAGAAAATGAAGTTTAATCAAAGAGGAAGTGTCACTGTTTTTCTGTGTATTGTACTTGCAGCTTTAATTCCGCTTAGCTGCCTTTTAACGGATCTGGCACGGTATAATTTTGCAAAGAAACAGGCACGGGCTGCTTTGAAAATCTGTGTTGAATCCATGCTTGCCGCCTATGATCGTCAGCTGAGAGAGCAATACGGACTGTTTTCCTTATATCCAAGGGATATAGATTCCATGGAAAAAGAGTTGTTTGATTTGCTTTCTGAAAACTTGAATGTGGGTGTTTCAGCAGAAGGGGCTACAGATTTGTATGGTTTCAATGTCAGAAATGTAGAAGTCATACCATTTTATAACCTAAGCGAACCTGATATACTTGAGCAGCATATAGCAGAGTTTATGAAATATCGTGCCCCTGTGCAGATTGTTCAGGAATTTTACGAGAAAATAAAGCTGATGACCGGAATAATGGAAGAGGCCAGAATGATAGAGGACAAGATGGAAATAGACAGGCTCATGAATGACATAAGAAGCCTTCTTATCCGGCTCCATTTCATGATCAATGATAAGTGCTGCTATTTCAATATAAATCCGGAAAACAGTAACGAAACATTGAAAGATTATATTCTTAAAGAGATAGAAAGCCACAAGGAGTATCTGAGTGTTTTTGAGACTGAAGCCAATAATAAAATTGAGATTATAAATGAAGCCCGCAAGGGATACACAGACAATTATGATGACTATATAGCTGCCAAAAACAAAAAGGAGGAAGCTGAAAAGACATTAAAATCTGTGATTGATCAAACAGAAGCAAAGCAAAAAGAGCTGGATAATATAAATGAAGATTTAAAGAGAGAAATTGAGAAACCTGAAAAGGATCCGGCAAGAATTGCTTCATTGAATGAAAAAATAGCAGCTTTAGAAGATGATATTGAGAAGCTGAAAGAAAGAAAAGAAAGCGGGCAGAAGAGTTTCGACATTGCGAATAAAGAATATAACGACATTCACAGAACAATAACAGAATATAGGAATAAAATAGAAAGAAACATTGATGAATATATATTGTCATTGGAAAGCGCAGAGACACAGGTTTTCTTAATATTAAATGATGCAGGGCGGTTGGAAAGACATATCGGACTTTTCATATCTTATCATGAAGATGTGATCGGAATTTTAAAAGAAATCATTCCTAAACTTGATGATCTTGAGGATAAAAGCAGCAGACTGCTGAATAAAACTTCAAAAAACAGCGGAGCGGTTGTAGACAGAATAGAGGGCAATTTAAGCCAGCAGCTAAAATTAATCCATGTTGATACATACAGTGAATTCCTGGACCAGTTCGAAAATAACTGTAAAGCGCTTGAGACCTGGAAAAGGGACATAACTAAATTCAAAGATGCAGTGAGGGATGGAAAAAATAAAATCAGCAATTTCATACAAACAGCAAAAGAAATAAAGGACAAGCCCCAGGATACAGGAAATGAACTGGTCACTATTAATATATCAGCGGACATAGAAAACAGGGTCAATGAACTTGAAACTGACCTGTCCGGACTCAAAGCACTGGGGAAGATGGACAGAGTTTTTAAGCTGCCTGAATTTATACTGAAACCCCAGTCCAATGAAATAGAGGAAACAGAGTTTAAAAAATGGTTTTATGCAAAATATCAGGATCAAATAACTCAGGAGATAGAAAAAGAGATTAATTCGCCTTTGCCTGAAAAAAATGATGCAGAACTTAACAGTGTGACAAGTGACGCGAAAGATCTTGCTGAGGTTATTGTCAGTCAGGAAGAAGATATGTCAGCCAAAGAATTGAATAGGGACAATCTTCCGTCTGCGCTCGGACCAAAAAGCTCAGAAAAAACCCTGGAAGAGATTGCAATGCTGCTTGAAGAGACTGCATTAAAATATGTGGTCTCGGAAGAATTCTACGAAAATCCATTTATGGAATATCAGGGACTTGAAAATATTAATGAAAAAGAAAAGAATTTCTATAATTACGAGGTAGAAAAAGCCACTAAACTTTTTGAGCTTATAAATGAAGTTGTCAAAGATGGACTTGAATCAATAATTGAAAGTCTTTACATGAATGAATACATAGTGTCTGCTTTCAAATGCGCCACAACCCGGAATAATGTACTGAAAAATGATATTGGCTGGGAAAGACCATTGGACAGCACTTTTTTTGATAAATGCGAGATTGAATATATTCTTTTTGGGAATACAAAGGAAACAACCAATTTGAAACTTTCCAAAACCAGCATTTTTGCTGTGAGGCTTGCTCTTAATCTCATCCATGTCTATACCGATCCGGCAAAACTGGCTGTTACTTTGGAATGGGCCACTCTTATTGCAGGCTGGACCATCTTTGGTGTACCTGTTGTCCAGAATTTCCTGCTTTTAATCTGGGCAGCTGCCGAGTCCTATGTTGATATGTGTATTCTGTTCAGAGGAGAGCATGTCCCGATAATAAAGACATCTTCGACGTGGTATGTCAGCCTGAACGGCTTAAAAAATGAAGCATTAAAAAACATAAAGGAATTTGCTCAGAACCAGTCTGAAAAGTTGGTTGATAATGCGGCAAATGCTGTAGAGGAAACTTTGGAAGGTATTATTGATGCAAAAATAGATAAGCTGTTCGAGCCTTTTGAACAAGGTCTGAAAAAGACAACAGGCTCTGCAGCAAACTCTGTTGAAAGTATCGGCAATGATTTTAAGCAGAAGCTTACAGAAAGCATTAATTTCGAGAATGCGCAGAGTTTTGCTTCATCTTTGGAAATTTCGCTAAAAAATGGTATTGACAGCATAAAGGATAGAATTGAAAAACTTGGCCACTCCCAGTTGGCTGATTTCAGGGATAAATTCAAGCAAGAGATAAAAGATGCGATTTTTGACAATCCCTTATATAAAGATATGGTTAAAAAAATAAAAGAAGTGGGGGATGATCTGATAGAAAAGGGATTTGACGCTGTTTCCGGGCAGCTTGAGAGTGTTATGGGAACTTCAAATGTAAGTTCAACAGGAAGTGCAGCCAATAATATTGCAGGAAGGCTGATAATGATGGACTACCAAGATTATTTAAGGCTTATGCTCTTTGCGGTTTCAAAGCAAAATAAAGCATTAAGAACAGCAGATTTGATACAGGTCAATATGGCTAAGTTCAAAGATCGTGAAGTTATTATTTCTGATTATTATACTTACGTTTTTGTCAGAGCAGAGGTAGATTTTAAACCCTGGTTTATACCAGGACACTTTTTCAAATCGGAAAATGAAACAGGGATGATTTCAGTTGAGTGGAGTCAGGGGTATTAAAATAAATTTAAAAATTAAAAAAAGAACTGGCAGTGTAACTGTTGAGTCAGCTATTACTCTGACTGTCTTTCTGTTTGTTATTTTCTCATTGGCATATATAGTAAAAATCTTCTTTATATATAACACTGTTCAGACCTCGCTGAATGATGTATCAAGGAATCTGGCCAATTTAAGCTATTTTTATCATATAACAGGTGCCAAAGCATTCAGCGATGAAATAAATCAACTTGCCAGAGAAGCAGGTTTGAAACTGGATGAACAAAAAAATGTTATTGTAAATGCTATTGATTCATTTAATAGCTTTATTAATTCAAATGACAGAAGTTCACAGCCCATACAACAGCCGTCTCTTGAAACTCTGATTGATGCACTCAACAGTGGGCAGGACCTGGCTGATTTAGCCAGTGATATAATTAACAATCCTCAGGAAGAGGCCAAACTTTTTATGAGAGTAATTGCAGGCAAGTTGAATTATGAAATGACAAACAAACTGGTTTGCTTTATAGCAAAGAATTCACTTAAGTCAGAGCTGGGAAAAAGATTGAAGATTACAAACAGAGATCCTGCATCGGTTTTAGGAATAAAGAATGGTATCAAAGGGATTGATCTTAATCAATCAAGTGTTTTTGGAGATTCTGAATCTATAGAGCTGGTTGCAAAATACAAATTGGAGCCATTTCTTTTTATACCCGGCTTAAATCTTGTCAACAGGGTCAAAATAGTTGCCTGGACAGGTGGTCGTGGTACTTCAGGGAAAACAGAAAAGGACGATGTTCCAAACCGGACAAGTCCAAACAGCCTGTGGGAAGATTATGATAACACCAAACTTTATTTTGAACGCGGTCATTTGATTGAGCAAGAATACTTGAAAATGATAAAACCTGACAGCCGTCAATTGCTTCAAGGTACGGTTTTCAGTACAAATACCGGTGTTCCGGCCATTGATGCATATATCTGCAAAAAGTCAGGAAGAAATTCATACACTGCCGAATTATACGATGTGTTTTCTTTAAATCCTTTTCTGAAAACTTACAGTACCAGACCGGGCAGTATGGAAAGTCAGATAAAAAAACATGGCAAGCGGCTCTATGAGGCCGGAATTCCCAAGGGGTTACAGGATAAAGAAATCAGTAAAATACGCCGAATAGTGGTTCTGGTCGTACCTGAAAATTCGGAAAAGGTTGTAGATGAGGCAGTAAACAATGCAAAGAAAAGCCTTGAGAAGTACGGAATTGAAGTAATCCTGTACAGAGGATTCGGCGAATATATTCCTGAAGAAAATAATCAGGCTGCCTGATAAAAAATTTGGGAGGGTACATATATGGATGTATTGGAAAACAAAATGAAATACAACTTCTCAAATGGAAGAGCATTACTGTCTTTAACGTTTAAAAATGAAGAAGTAATCCTTTATCAGCTTGAAATGATGACAAACAACAATATTCCAAAACTGCTGAAAAGCCATTTTGACCGTGTTGACGGGGACATCAGACTGTTTTTTGATGTCACATCGTTGATTACCCTGGAAAAGTTGTTCGAAAGGCGGATAATTGGCAGGCAGGATTTTTTATATATCATAAAACAGGTGATTTCTCTTCTGGAAGGGATTGAAGAATATCTTCTGGATTATAACGGAATAGTATTCGATAAAAAATGTATATATGTAGATCCTGCAACATTGGATGTTTATTTTATGTATCTTCCTGTACCGGGAAGTACAGACCGGCTTGAAACTTTAAAAAGGCTTTTGCTTGAAAGTATTGTAAATGATATTAATTTTAAAAATGAGAAAGTAGACAATTACATACAAAAACTGCTGGAGATTTTAAAAAACCGTGAACTTAGCCTGGAGCTGCTTAAAGATTATTTGAAAGAAGTGGAAAACAAGTCTGAAATCAGTATACAAGATAGTCAGATTAGTTTTAAAAAGCCAGAAACAGAGGAGATGCCCGAAATTGAAAAATTTCAGACCGGATTTGAAGAGAAAATTATTTTTTCATACCCGCTAAAATCATATATTATCCTTTTTTCAACTGCCGGTTTGTTCATTTTGTTTGGAATTATATTGTGTCTGACAGGAACCTTGTCAGTAAACAGTCCTGATTTCCTGCTGACACTTTTCGGCTATTTACTGATTGGCGGAGCTTTAACCTACCTGATATATACAAAATTTTTCACGTCTGACAAAAAGACAGAAAGAAAAATACAAAAACCAGTTGCAGACACTGTTGAAAATAAAAAGTTGCGAGACTTTAAATCTGATTTATCAGAGCAAATAAAGAATTTCAGGGAACAAAAAATTCAAAGCAACAAGGATTCATTTAATCAGATTAATAATAATCCTGTTAAGAATGAGTACTATTACTATGTAAATAAAAATATAAGGATGAATGAACATGAAGCAGCGGCTTCAACAGAATACAGAGATTTTTGCGACATTGACAGTACAGTTCTGCTGGGGGCCGGCAACATAACAATACCCTACCTGAAAAGGGCAAAAAACTCAGAGATTGTTGTGTTAAAAAGTTTCCCGTTTATGATAGGGAGGTTGTCTGAGCAGGTGGATTACTGTTTGCAAAACCCCGCGGTGGGGAAACTCCATGCTGAAATTACAAAAGAGGGGGATGAATACTTTATAACCGATATGAATTCACGTAACGGTACAATGATAAATGGCAGGCAGATAATGCCCGGTGTAGGCCAGAGCATTGACAGCGGAGATATAATTACCTTTGCCAATGAGGAATTTTCATTTTATTGTTGACAATTCATATTATCACATATTATAATGTCATCTAACTACAATAATTTTCCAAACGCAGTGAAGGAGAATAATAGCTATTCTTTCAACGATTCAGAGAGCTGCCGTGTGGTGAGAGTGCAGACGTTGAAGAAGGTGAATCTCGCTCCGGAGCGGATCGCTGAAGTAGGCACAGCCTATGGTAGGTTGATACGGTTGCAGCCGTTAAATTGCTAAGCGTTGTCAGACGCTGATGAGGTGGACACATTTTCGTGTCAATTAGAGTGGTACCGCGAAAGCTTCAGGCCTTCGTCTCTATACAGAGATGAAGGCCTTTTTTGATATCTTTTTCATAAGTCACTAAAAAATTGCCCGGACATTTGAAGATAAATCTGTATGAAATTAATATTTGAACGCCGGTTATGGGATGGAGGAGATAGTATGAGCGGACTTATGAATATAACAGTTGGAAAATTACTTGAAAGTGTTGCAAAAAAGTATCCTGACAGAAAAGCCTTTATATTTCCATACCATAATTATGAAACAACCTGGAAGGAGCTTGATGAGGAAGCTACAAGAGTGGCCAAAGGTTTTTTAAAAATGGGAATTGGAAAGGGGGATCATGTTGCAATCTGGGCCAATAATATCCCCGAATGGGTACTGACTCTTTTTGCAACCAGCAAAATAGGAGCAGTACTTGTCACTGTTAATACCAATTACAAAATATTTGAACTTGAATACCTGCTCCGGCAGTCGGATACCAAATGTCTTGTAATGACTGATGGATTTAAAGATGCCAATTACCTACAGATAATTAATGAACTCTGTCCACAGCTTAAGGATTGCAAACCTGGAACCCTTGACAATCCAATGCTTCCATATTTGAAATACGTGGTTTATACAGGTCATGAAAAACAGCCGGGAATGATAAATTTCAAAGATCTTTATACCATGGCAGATGAAGTGCCGGATGAAGAATATCAGAAAGTTTATAATTCCCTTAATCCACATGATGTTATTAATATGCAATACACTTCAGGAACGACGGGATTTCCAAAGGGAGTTATGCTGACACATTATAATATTGTTAATAATGGAAAATGCATAGGAGACAGAATGAAATTTACTGAGGATGATATACTTTGTATTCCTGTTCCGCTTTTCCACTGTTTTGGTCTGGTCCTGGGAATTATGGCCAGCATTACTCACGGCACTTCTATGGTATGTGTTGACTATAGTCCGGCAAGAGTTATGGAATCACTACAGAAATATGAATGTACTGCCGTTCACGGGGTACCTACCATGTTTATTGCTATTTTAGAGCATCCCGATTTCAAAAAATATAAGTTTCCGGGACTCAGAACAGGAATAATGGCAGGATCCCCTTGTCCTGTGAAAGTAATGCAGCAAGTCATTGATGTAATGGGTGCCCGCGAGATAACAATAGTATATGGTCAGACAGAATCTTCACCCGGATGTACCCAAACTACTACCGATGACAGTATTGAAAAGCGGGTATCAACTGTAGGAAAACTGTTTCCCCATATAGAAGCCAAAATAATGGATCCCGAAACCGGTGAAGAATGTCCTCCAAATGTACCTGGTGAGTTTTGTACCAGGGGTTATCATGTAATGAAGGGGTATTATAAAATGCCAGAGGCTACAGCTCAGGTAATTGACAAGGATGGCTGGCTACATACCGGAGATTTGGCCACCGTGGATGAAGAGGGCTATTACAAAATCACAGGCCGTATAAAAGACATGATTATCCGTGGCGGTGAGAATATCTATCCGAAAGAGATAGAGGAATTCCTGTATACCCACCCTAAAGTTAAGGATGTTCAGGTAATAGGGGTACCAAGTAAAGAATATGGCGAAGAAATCATGGCATGGATTATTCTCAAGGATGGTGAAACAGCTACAGAAGGGGAGATAAAGGAATTCGTAAGAGCCAATATGGCCAGACATAAAACACCTAAATATATAAAGTTTACAGACAGTTTTCCCATGACAGCAAGCGGCAAGATTCAGAAATATAAAATGCGTGAAATGGCCATAGAAGAGTTAAATCTCCTGGATGAAGCCTCAATTGAAACAGCTTGATATTTCAGATATCATAATAATATCAGGAAGGAATTCCTAAGAGAGGACGATGAAAATGAAACTGGCATTTTCTACACTGGGCTGTCCCGGCTGGAGATGGGAAGAAATATATGCAACAGCAAAGGATCTTGGTCTTGATGGAATTGAAATAAGAGGTTTGGAAAAAGAGATTTATGCGCCAAAAGCAAAACCTTTCAAACCTGAGAATATAGATAATACTGTTGCCACTTTGGATAAACTCGGTCTTACCATACCCATGCTTACAACGGGTGCGTTCCTGTTTGATGAAGATAACCCGCAAAAGGCAATAGATGAGGCCAGGGATTATATTGACCTGGCAGAAAAATTGAAGACGCCCTATATTCGTGTGCTTGGAGACAGGGACGGAAATCCCGGTCCGGAAAGAAATCTGGATCATGTTGCAGAATTATATCAGGATATTTGCGACTATGCAGCATCCAGAAATGTCACACCTGTTATAGAAACAAACGGTGTATTGGCAGATACAAAGGTTATGGCCGCTTTTATTAAAAAAGTAAACAGAACCAACTCAGGTGTGCTGTGGGATATTCATCATCCATACCGTTATTTTGGTGAAGCACCTGAAACAACCATCAGTAATTTGGATGGACATATAAAATATCTGCATATAAAGGATTCTGTAATGAGGGATGGACAGGTGAAATACAGGATGCTGGGCTATGGTGATGTACCCGTGCTGGATTGTCTTAAAGAGCTGGACAAAAAGGGATTTGATGGTTTTGTGTCGCTGGAATGGGTAAAACGCTGGTATCCTGATCTGGAAGAGCCGGGTGTTGTTTTCTCGCATTACGTCACCTATATGAACTACCTTATAAGACAACTCTGATTTTATGCTTACATGATTTTAGAAAGCGATGGTTTAATGCAAAAAATTATAGATTTTCATACACATGCTTTTCCAAAAGTTCTTGCTTCCAAGGCTGTGAATAATATTGGAAGCCACTATTCCATACCCATGTCCGGTACAGGTAAAATTGAAGACCTGATCAAAAGCGCCCAAAAAGCGGATATAACATATCTGGTGCTCCATTCAACTGCAACCAGGCCCAATCAGGTGCAAAATATCAATAATTGGATAGCCAAACAAGTCAGGTTCTCGGAAGGCAGAATAATTGGTTTTGGCACTTTGCATCCTGATATGGATGGTATAGAAAAGGAATTCAACCGGATTATCTCATTGGGGTTAAGGGGCGTAAAACTTCATCCGGATTTCCAAGGGTTTAAAGCAGATGCCCCTGAACTTGACAAGATTTATTCACTGCTGGAAAACAGGCTTCCATTACTTATTCATGCAGGAGATGCAAACCTGGACAATTCTTCACCTGAACGCATAGCCAGAATTCTGGACAGGTTTCCGAAATTGACTTTGATAGCTGCCCATTTGGGAGGATACATGCAGTGGAGGGAGGCAATGGAGTACCTTGCAGGTAAAAATCTGTACCTGGATACTTCCAGTACTCTACATTATATGGATACTGAATTTGCAATGCAAATAATAAAGACTCATGGAGCAAAAAGAATTGTGTTCGGGACAGATTATCCCGCAGTACTGCACACTGATGAACTTGAGCGTTTTATGGCCCTCAAACTCAGTCGCCAGGAAAGACAGGATATTCTTTATAATAATGCGGCCAGGATATTAAATATACCGGAAGAATGCTGAAAACATTAAAAGATGTTAAGAAAAGGTTTTTCAGGGTATCGTAAGACAATATGGTACCTTTTTAGATTTCCTGCTTTTTAGTTCATACAGTTTAGTATGTGGTCAGATCTTCTTTTTTTTGTTATTATGGTAAAAGTAATAGAGATTTGATTATATTAATAGATACAGGTCAGTTAATAACAGGAAATCAGACTTAAGTTAAGGTGAGCAGATGTTGTTTAAAAAGCAAAGCAAACTTGATATGGAGAATATTCCGGAGCATATAGCCATAATTATGGACGGCAACGGCCGATGGGCAAAGAAAAGAGGACTTTCCAGGAGCATGGGGCACAGGGAAGGCTCAAGGACTCTTAAGAAAATAGTTGAGGCTTGTTACGATTTAGGTGTTAAGTATTTGACTGTCTACGCTTTTTCAACTGAAAACTGGTCCAGACCCAAAGAAGAAGTGGATGAGCTTATGAAGCTGCTTTATGAGTATCTTCAAAATGCGGAAAGGGAGCTAAAAGGTAAAAATGTTCGCATAATAGTGATTGGTGACAGGAAAAAACTCCCTGATAACATTGTGTCCGAGATCAATCGGGTTGAAGAGAAAACCAGCCACAATCATGGACTTAATTTTATAATAGCTCTTAACTACGGGGGACGGCAGGAGATTGTAGATGCGGTAAATGCTATTGCGGAAGATATCAGATATGGCAGAATAACAGAAATAAATGAGGAGCTTATAAGTCAGAGACTCTATACCAGGGGTATTCCTGATCCTGATCTTCTGATACGTACCAGCGGGGAGCTCAGGTTAAGTAATTTTCTTATCTGGCAGAGCAGTTACTCTGAATTGTTTTTTAGTGATGTTTTGTGGCCTGATTTTACTCCGAAACATCTCGAAGAAGCAATTTTATCCTATCAGGGAAGGCAAAGACGCTTCGGAGGTGTAAAATGAAAATTAGAATTATAAGCGGTGTTATTGGTCTTTGTATTCTTGCAGCTTTGCTTCTACTTCCGGCATATATTACTGCAATTACTATTCTTGCTGCGAGTATCATAGGGCTTTACGAGTTTTCTAAAGCTTTGAAGGAGAAGGATGTCCATATAGATTTGCCGGTAAGTGTTATTGCAACTTTTATTATTGTAGCCAAAGCATACAGCGCCGGACTTTCTGAAAGTGCTTTTCCGGCATTGACCGGTTTTATGGATGTAAGCTTAAGCGGCAATTACTTGAACGCTTTTCTATATATAATAATTGTATATTTATTTTGCCGGATTATTTTTGGAAAAGGAAGTTTCGGCATTGAAGATATGGCATATACCTTTTTAGGAATTATATATATACCTTTTCTTCTCTCTTTTGCCGTTGCCACCCGAAACCTGGAACGCGGATTTCAATATATCTGGCTTGTGGTAATAGGAGCTGTTGCCACAGACACTTTCGCGTATTTTACAGGTGTGACAATAGGTAAGACAAAAATTATACCTCATATAAGCCCCAAGAAAACCGTTGAGGGTTCTATTGGCGGAATTATTGGCTGTATGCTGGCAATGGTGCTCTATGGTATTCTTGTTATGAACGGGCAGGATTATGAGCCTGTAGAGATTTACCATCTGGCCGTTTTAGGATTGTTGTGCGGTTTTGTGTCCCAGCTTGGAGACTGGGCTGCATCGTCCATAAAGAGGAATATGGGAATTAAGGATTTCGGAAATCTTATCCCCGGCCATGGCGGTATAATGGACAGAATCGACAGTGTGCTGTTTGTAGCACCCATAGTTTATATCTATATAAATATATTTTTGTTATAGAAAGGTTGCGTAATATGGTAAAAGGGCTTTCAATTCTTGGCTCTACCGGATCAATAGGTGTACAGGCCCTTGAAGTATGTGAGAATTTGAATATAGATGTTGTTTCCCTTGCAGCAAATAGAAATGTAAAGCTTATGGAACAACAGATAAGGCAATTTAAACCTAAAGTTGCGGCTATGTTTGATGAAGAGGCTGCAAAAGCATTGGAAACAGCGGTAAAAGATACGGATACAAAAGTATTGAAAGGCTTGGAGGGAATTAAGGAAGCAGTCGTACATAAGGATGCTGATACTGTCCTGACTTCGGTTGTGGGCATATCAGGATTAATTCCGACAATGACTGCCATAGAGGCAGGTAAAAATATCGCTCTTGCCAACAAGGAGACTCTTGTAACTGCCGGCCATCTGGTGATGAAGGCTGTAAAAGAGAAAGGGGTCAGACTTTTTCCTGTTGACAGTGAGCATTCAGCAGTGTTTCAATGCCTTCAGGGAAACAGAAAAGAAGATGTT
This sequence comes from Clostridiaceae bacterium, assembly GCA_012521615.1. GTDB lineage: Bacteria > Bacillota > Clostridia > DSM-8532 > DSM-8532 > DTU059. The sequence continues at coordinate 68,011 of JAAYMA010000054.1, forward strand.
TCGAAAATAATACTGACAGCATCAGGCGGTCCATTCCGCGGCTATACCCGTGAGCAGCTAAAAAGTGTGACAGTTAAACAGGCGCTCAACCATCCCAACTGGTCAATGGGCTCCAAGATTACTATTGATTCGGCTACTTTGATGAATAAAGGGCTTGAAGTGATAGAAGCCATGTGGCTTTTTGATATTCCTGCTGAAGATATAGAGGTAATAGTTCATCCCCAGAGCATTATTCACTCTATGGTTGTGTATAACGATGGTTCTGTTATGGCTCAGCTTGGAGCTCCTGATATGAGAATTCCCATTCAGCTTGCGCTTACCTGGCCTGAAAGGGCGGAGAACCAGTTTAATAAATTAGATTTTTATGAGCTTTCAGCCCTTACTTTTGAAAAGCCTGATACAGAAAATTTCAGGGCTCTGAAGCTTGCCTATGATGCAGCGGAAATCGGTGGAACCATGCCATGCTGTATGAATGCAGCCAATGAAGTTGCGGTGGATTTATTTCTGAAGGGCAAAATAACATTTTTACAGATAACTGAACTCGTTGAAAAAGTAATGAGTGAACATTCTGTGAATAGTCAGCCTGTACTGAGCGATATAATAGATACTGATTATGAATCTCGAAGTTTGGCTTTGGAGATTCTCGACAGGGGGTTATAAATTGAGTATTTTGATAGCTTTAATTACATTGAGCGTTTTGATTATTATACACGAGCTTGGACATTTTACAGCTGCAAAGTTAAGTGGTATAAAAGTCCTTGAATTTTCTTTATTTATGGGACCTAAACTTTTTTCATTTAAAAAAGGAGAAACAGAGTACTCTGTCAGACTCATCCCCATGGGCGGATTTGTAAAAATGGAAGGCGAACATGAGGATTCTGATGAACCGAGAGCCTTTTCGAATCAGCCAGCAGGCAAGAGAGCACTGGTAATTGGTTCCGGACCTGTATTGAATATATTATTTGCATTTATACTGGCGGCAATTGTAATCGCACAAACAGGTTTTTTCACCAATACAGTAAATATACTGGCTGAAGATTCACCACTTAGGGATATTGGAATAGAGACCGGAGACAGAATAATTTCATATAACGGAAGAAGATTGTACGATCCATCAGCAGATATAAGCATATTTATGTATGCTGAGGACGGTAAGCCAAAAGATATAACATTCTTCGATGTCAGCGAAAATAAAAAAGTTAAAAAGGTTGTAACCCCGGGCAGAACAGAAACCCGTTTCAGACTTGGTTTTTCCGCAACAGATACCGAAGAGGGAGCCAGAATTTTAGATCTTGAAATAGATTCCCCCCTTGAAAAAGCAGGAGCCAGAAGGGGAGATGTGATAATTAGAATTGATGATACCGAAGTCAGTAAGACGCAGGATATCATTAATTATCTTAATGTAACCAGATCTGATAAGACAGCACCGGTTAATGTAACAGTTGACAGGAACGGAAAAATTCTGACCTTTGAAAATATTAAACCTTTCTCGGATTACCAGTATACACTCGGTGTAGGTTTCCAGCATAAAAAAGGCAATGTTTTTGATATTATAAAAGGGTCGTTCAACTATAGTATTTCTACAATTCGCAATGTTTTGATATCAGTAAGGTGGTTGTTTGACGGAACTGTATCTTTCAGGGAACTGTCCGGTCCGGTAGGCATTATAGGTTCAATAGGAAGTGTGGTTCAGACTGAACAGCCTGCGGGAGTTAAATTATTAAACCTGCTATATTTCAGTTCGTTTATCAGTATCAGTCTGGGAGTCATGAATCTTTTGCCCATACCAGCTTTGGACGGTAGCCTGCTTCTGATTATTCTTATTGAAAAAATACGTGGCAGGGCGTTTTCACAGGAAAAGGTGGGTATGGTGTCCATGATTGGGTTCATGCTTCTTATTGTGCTCTTTATTGTCACCCTTTTCAATGATATACCAAGATGGCTTTTTTAGGAGGAGCTTGTTAAGTGATACAACGCAGGAAAACAAGAAAAGTAAAGGTCGGGAATTTATATATTGGCGGAGATGCCCCAATAACTATCCAGTCCATGACCAATACAAAAACAAGTGATGTCGAAGCCACTGTAAACCAGATTAAAGCACTTGAAGAATCAGGGTGTGATATTGTAAGAGTGGCTGTGCCGGATATGGAAGCTGCCAGGGCCATCGCTGAGATAAAAAAACAGACATCAATACCCCTTGTCGCTGATATACACTTTAATTATGAGCTGGCACTCAAGTCCATGGAAAATGGTGCAGATAAAATAAGAATCAATCCTGGAAACATAGGTTCAAAAGATAGGGTATTAAAGGTTGTTTCCATGGCAAAAGAGAAGGGGGTTCCAATCCGTATAGGTGTCAACAGCGGCTCCCTTGAGAGAGATCTTTTAAGGAAATATGGTCATGTTACGGCTGAAGCACTTGTGGAAAGCGCGCTTAGCCATGTTAGAATTTTAGAGGAACTTGATTTCTATGATACTGTTATTTCAATAAAAGCCTCGGACGTTTTACTGGCATATAAAGCTTATCAGCTTATTGCTGAAAAAACAGATTACCCCCTTCATGTGGGAATTACCGAGGCCGGCACTATATACAGGGGAACAATAAAATCTGCTGTGGGAATAGGTTCAATTCTGCTTTCAGGGGTAGGGGACACCATACGTGTATCCCTTACAGGCCATCCGGTTGAGGAAATCAAAGCTGCAAAAGAGATTCTAAGGTCTTTGGGACTTTACTCCAAAGGTGTGCAGTTTATTTCATGCCCGACCTGCGGCAGAACTCAGATTGACCTTATATCCATCGCTCAGCAGGTTGAAAAAGCCCTTGAAAATTACGAAAAGCCTATCAAAGTTGCGGTTATGGGCTGTGTTGTAAACGGCCCCGGTGAAGCCCGGGAGGCCGATATAGGAATAGCAGGCGGCAGAAATAATGCTGTGCTTTTCAAAAAAGGAGAGATTATTCGTAAGGTATCTGAAGAAAATATAGTGGAAGCTCTCCTTGAAGAAATTAAAAAGATATAATACCGTTTGTCCTCAAGAAGTAATCTAGTTGTAAGAGCCAGCCATAGAGCTGGGTTCTGGCTGCATAAAGTTTATTTGAGTTATACTCCTGCCTCATCATACTTTCAAGAGTTTTTATGTTCACTAAATTTTTTATGGGGCTGCTTGGGTCAAGAACCCTTTCCCTCAACATATTCTTGAGCTTTTCCTCGTATTTTGAATCCACTGGCCTGGGAAAGGGATTTTTTTTGCGTTCCAGAATATCCTGCGGCAGAATTCCGCGGATTGCTTCCCTCAATAAACCCCTTTCTCTGTTATTATATCTTTTCAGTTCAGGTGGTATGTTCCAGAAATATTCAATAAGCCGCACATCACATAATGGTATCCTTGTCTCAAGACCGCATGCCATACTCATTGTATCAAGTCTTTCAAGTATACTTGGCAGATTCCAGTATAGGCTGAACCACTGGGCCTCATATTCCCTGGTCAGGCGTTCAGAGTATACTGAAAATTTAAGATATTCTGCTATAGCTTCTTCATAACATTTTTCTATGTATTCGTACGGGCGTACAAGGTTTATAATTTCATTCTTGAAAACAGATATTTTCTCAGCCAGATTTGAAGACCAGGGAAGCCTTCTTTTGTTCTGAGAAAAACAATCAGATGCTCTTAAACCACAGCCGAAGATTTCATCCGAACAATCTCCTGAAAAGACAATGCTGAAATCTTTATGGATTTCCCGGCACAGCAGCAATAATGAACTGTCGTAGTCTGCCATTCCCGGGAAGCCTCTTGCTTCAGCCGATTCCAATAATGCTTCAGCCAGATCTTTAGACGACAGGATTATGTAGTGATGCCTGGTTCCTAATTTTCTGCATGCCCATCTGATCCATGGTGTGTCACTGTCTTCTATTTGTATTATATGACGGCTCTCTGTTTCAAAATCTACAGACCAGGTGTTATATGTATTACTTCTTAAATTATTAAAAGCCTTGACGGCTATTGCTGTAATGAAGCTTGAGTATAATCCGCCTGATAAGAAACCGCATTGGAGTATATCAGGATCAATCTGCCTGATAACAGAATCTGTCAGCAGTTCTCTTACAGTATCGAGCGTTTTGTTCAGATCATCCTCATGACTGTTTTTTTTCATTATCCAGTATCTTTTGTTTTCCGGACCTTTCTCTGAATAAGTAAAATAGTAGCCGGGCATAAGCCGGTATACACCTTTAAAAACTGCATTACCCGGCGTATAACGGGGACTTAAGCATATTAATTCTGACAGACCTTCTAAATTCAAAGTTGTTTCGAAAAGAGGATTATTTGTAATTCCCTGAATATGAGAACAAAACAGCAGGAGATTTCGAGAAAAAGCAAAGAATAATGGCTTTACACCTAAATGATCCCTTGCAAGTAAGAGTTTTTTATCTTCCTTTATCCAAAGAGCAAATGCAAAGACTCCATTAATTCTATTGAACATACTTTCCTTCCATTTAATGTAGGCATGGATTAAGAGGGTAGAATCAGTAATTTCAGAGCCTTTAATATTTAGTTCAGATTTAAGTTCCTGAGAATTATAAATGGTTCCATCAAGTATAAGTATATATGTTTTGCCTTCATGGATTACTTCTGCAATGGGTGAGATCTCGCCGGGGTTATTTATACGTTTTAATAATACTGCATTATCGCAAAAAAAATGAGCTGCACCATGGGTACCTCTGCTTTTGATCAGTTCTGAAGCAGCACTTATATTGATACTCTTTATCAGGATATTTTCGAAAGGATTAACCATACCGGCAATACCGGACATAAAACCACTCCAGCAGCTTAATATACTTTATCTTATTCCTGGAAGCTCAGGGCTGTTACGGGAAATTTATTATGGATGTAACCGCTGATATAAAAGGCTTTTAGAGTATATGACAAAAATTTTAACGGGCTATAACGCAATTTGACAGAAAAAACCTTCCAATCCTTTTATAATCATAATCATCAAATGAAAGGAGGGATTAAAATTCAAGCATAAAAGTAATTTTTAATCCATATAAGTTTAAATGGGACCTGTAGAATTTTTTTGAAGGGAGATACTGGGTGGTTGTATATGCTGATCTGCTCTTTATAGAAAATATATTGGCAAATTGTTTAATCTTAAAGCTTACCAGCATTATATCCGGATGCAGCATTAAGCTTTCCAAGACATTATGGGCTGCTGCATTTGGAGCGATATATGCAGTATTCGCCACAGTATTCCCTAAAATTCCCATATTGAATGCCATTATTACCAAGATTGCTATATCAGCTCTGATGGTATTAATTGCGTTTCAAGTCAGGACCACATCAGAGTTTTTAAAAAGATGGGGAATGCTTCTTCTTACGGCATTTTTGCTTGCGGGATGCACCATTGCCCTGTCTAATATTTTGGAAGGTGGAGTTATAACTTACGGTGGGCTTATGTATATAAGCCCGCAGGGTGCATTAAAGGCATTTATATTTGCGGTAGGGTTATGCGTTATTCTAATAAGGCCTATTGGCAGAATTTTATCAGGCAAGGCTCTGAGGGAAGGATCGATAGTGCCGGTATTTATAAGGCTTGGGGAAAAATCAGTAAGGTTCAATGCCCTTGTTGATACTGGAAATTCCCTTACCGATCCGATAACCGGATATCCGGTACTTGTGGTTGAGGCAGATACGGTAAAAAGTTTGCTGCCTCCAAAAGTATATGAATCTGTAATAACGAATAATATCGAAATTCATACCGGTCCTTTGAATGAAGAAAATGAGCCATGGTTAAAACGCATACACCTTATTCCATTTAAATCCATAGGAAAAGAGAACGGAATTCTTACAGGTTTCAGACCGGATAACATACGCGTCTGCCGGGAAGGGACTTTTAAAGAAGTCAATGACGTAATAGTAGGTATTTGCAGTACAAAACTGTCAAATAATTCGAGGTATTCAGGCTTACTGGGACCTGCTGTACTGTCAAAAATTTAGCAATTTGCTTTTTCTATATTCATGCGTGCAGCTAAGAAGGGAGAGGTTTTATATGTTTAAAAAGATGTTTGGGTTCATAATCACAATTGTAAAAGATCAGGAAGGAGAAAACGGTGTTTATTATATAGGAGGGAATGATGTTTTACCTCCGCCGCTTACGCCTGAAGAGGAGACAGATTTGCTTGAAAAGCTGAAAAATGGCGATATGTCTGTCAAACGGATTCTTATAGAACGGAATCTCAGACTTGTAGTTTATATAGCAAGAAAATTTGAAAACACAGGCGTTGATATAGAAGATCTGACATCAATAGGTACAATCGGTCTGATTAAAGCAATTAATACATACAATCCCGGAAGAAACATCAAGCTTGCAACCTATGCTTCCAGGTGTATTGAAAATGAAATACTCATGTATCTTCGTAAAAACAGCCGTATCAAAAGTGAGGTCTCTTTTGAGGAGCCGCTGAATGTAGACTGGGACGGAAACGAGCTATTGCTTTCAGATATCCTGGGCACAGACAGCGATATTATCCAGCGTAATCTGGATGAGGAAACAGATAAGAAGCTGCTGTTTTGTGCAATGGATAAATTAAGCGGCAGAGAAAAACGTATTATGGAACTCCGTTTTGGGCTTAATAATCATTTGGAAAAAACACAAAAAGAAGTGGCAGATATGCTGGGAATTTCCCAATCCTACATATCACGGCTGGAAAAGCGCATTTTAGGGCGTTTAAAGAGAGAAATAGTACGTTTGCTATAAAATATCCAAATAATACCTTAAACCTCTTAATGCAGGCGTGATGCTGTAAACCCGCTTGTCAAGGCCTTTTTAAAATTTTTTAGCCATTTAAATCCGAATAAAACACACCACCCGGGACAAAAATGATTACTGACAGTATAAATCGACGGGCTAGAAAGGTGTGTTGATTTTATGAACAAGGTTGAGATTTGCGGTGTCAATACATCACGACTTCCACTACTTACAAGCAGCCAGATGGATGAGTTGTTTAAAAGAATAAAAAAAGGAGATATGAAGGCAAGGGAGGAATTCATCCAGGGAAATCTCAGATTGGTATTAAGTGTAATCCAGCGGTTTGGTAACAGGGGCGAAAATGCAGATGATCTTTTTCAAGTTGGATGTATAGGACTTATAAAAGCAATAGATAATTTTGATGTCACTCAGAATGTCAGGTTTTCTACTTATGCAGTTCCAATGATTATTGGTGAAATCAGGAGATATTTACGTGACAATAATCCAATACGTGTTTCACGTTCTTTGAAAGATACTGCATATAAAGCTTTACAGGCAAGGGACAGGCTTGTAAGTAAGGAATCCCGTGAACCCAATGTAACAGAGATTGCCAATGAACTGGGTATTGCCAAGGAAGAAGTTGTGATGGCTCTTGATGCTATACAAGATCCTATCTCTCTGTTTGAATCTGTATATCATGATGGCGGCGATGCAATTTATGTAATGGATCAGGTGAGAGATGAGAAAAACAGTGATGAGAAATGGCTTGAAGGTATTTCCATAAGTGAAGCAATGAGCAAATTAAGTGAGAGGGAGAGAAAAATAGTAGATTTAAGATTTTTCCAGGGACGCACCCAGATGGAAGTGGCAGAGGAGATAGGCATTTCACAGGCGCAAGTCTCAAGGCTTGAAAAATCAGCACTCAAGCATATGCAAAAATATGTGCAGCCTTAAAAATCGCAGATAAATAGTTTATTATTATATTGACTGATAAAATAGACTGTGTGATTAAAAATCATTGCAGTCTATTTTTTTTAATTCCGCTCAACATTTTACCATCCTTAATCGTATTAAGTATGAAAGGAGGGAAGGAAATTGAAAAGTTCTTTGTTTCGTACGAATGAAGAACTGATAGAAATATATAATCGCCATGTGAAAACTGTTTACCGGGTCTGCTTCATGTATATGAAGAATCATCCGGATACTGAGGACATGGTGCAAAACACCTTCCTTCGTCTAATGAAAGATAAAACAGTTTTTCAAAGTGAAGAGCATGAAAAGGCGTGGTTGATCCGGACAGCTACAAATTTGTGCAAAGATTATTTTAAAAGCTGGTGGTCAAAAACTGTGGGCATAGACCAGGTTGCCGGTTCCGACGCTTTGCAGGAGTTTGAACCGGACCATAACCTTGATTTAGTTTTGAAGCTTCCCTCCAAATATAAAACACCCATTTATCTCTATTATTACGAGGGATATTCTACGCTTGAGATAGCAAAGATTTTAAAAAAGAACCCTTCGACTGTAAGGAGCTATCTTCATAAAGGCAGAAAACTGCTGAGAATGGAAATAGAAGGTGGTGAGAAGGAATGAGGAAAGAAGATCTTAAGGCTGCCTTTGATAAAATAACCCCTGATGAATTTGCTGAAAGAAGGATGCTGAATAATATTCTGAGTCATTCCGGAAAGGAGAGGAATATTACAATGTTCAATTTTAGAAAAGCTATACCTGTATTAGGTTTGGTTGTAGTAATTTTAGGAAGTTTGCTGCTCTATAAAATTTTACCTAATGATAATATGCTTCCGCCCGAAACTGATGCACAGACAGAACTTGCAACCCGGGAAGATATGGCTGCACCTTTATTGAATCAATTCAAAATAGAAGATAAAAATTATATATTTATGTCGGATGATCTTAGAAATGAATATGGTTTACCTGCAGAAATAACTGAAGATGATATAGGCGATAGAATCACAATAATTACAGATAGTCCTGACAAAAGTCTGATAGGCAAAGAGGTATACAGATTTATACCTGCAGGATCAGAAGCTGTGGTAGCTGTCAAAAATGGAGAGGAATACAGTCTGTTTAAGTTCTTCACATTCGACAGTTATAACAATAATCAGGATAAGGATGCCATTGAATATCTCAAGCTGTACGGTATAAACAAGGCCGAAGACATAGAAAAAGTGCAGTTTATAATCCATACCGAAAAAAGCAAGCTGGAAGGAAAACTTAATGTAACCGGTGAGATTACAAAGGAAGACGAGATTGCCCGTTTCTATGATTTCTATTCAAAACTTAAGAATTCAAGCGACAAATACTTCGAGAAGCTGTTTAATTATCGGTCAGAGATAATGGAAAATCAGGGAGTGGAAATTGATTCTGCTGTCACTGAGTATAAAGCGCCCGATGCAGTGTTGACACCTTCAGAACCTGAAAATGTAGTACATCCGGTAGCCCCTGATGTTGTTGCGACACCTGTTGCACCTTATGCTGTACCTGAAATAGCACCTGAAGAAGCTTATGATATGCCTGCAAGTATATCAGATCAGGTGGTTGCTGAGGACTTGCCCTTACCAGCAGGGTCAGAGGCTGATACCCCGATATCCTCCGGAGCATCCCATGGCATGATGGATATGGGCGATACCAGTACTTCCAGTGGAGGCACATCAGTAGCTCCTGCTCAGGGTACCGGAACAGATGCCCTGGCTGAACCTGTGACAATCAGGATATATAACAAACATGGTGTATATCTTGAGACCTGGTATTACAGAAATATCGGATTTATCTCCAGATATGAAGTAAGTCAGGAGTTCGCAGATTTCCTCAATAACTATATCGGGTAATCATTACAAATATCTTAATAATCATTATTTTAAAAAGAAGGATAAACATCCTTCTTTTTTTGTCTTTGCACATGCTGACAGCTTACATGTTTTACTATATAATAATATTAACGCTTAAATATGGTTAAATATTCAAGTTAAAAAGAATAGCTGCGGCTTTTGTTTTAATAAAAAGGTCTGTTGAACTATTTTATGTTATATTATATTTGATTATAATTAATAAATATGTCGATTTATAAGATATAATTATATTAATTGTTCATGCCTTAAAGATTTTATGAATTGCCAAAGTTTTAAAGTTCAATTTTTCAATAATGGGGTATCCCTTATTGAAATTGAAATAAAATACGGAGGAGAAAATTATGCGTTGCCCATATTGTTCATATGAGGAAGATCGGGTAATTGATTCAAGGCCAACCGATGAAGGGACAACAATCAGAAGAAGAAGAGAATGTCTGAGCTGTCGGAAACGCTATACAACTTATGAGAAGGTTGAAAGTCTTCCAACTATGGTTATCAAGAAAGATGGTTCCCGTCAGCCATATGACAGGGAAAAGGTCAGGAAGGGTATTTTGCGGGCATGTGAAAAGCGTTCTGTATCAATTAATCAAATTGAGAGTATTCTGGACTATGTCGAACAACAAATAAACAATTCCCTGGAACGTGAAGTAACCAGCGCATATATCGGTGAACTTGTTATGGATAAATTAAAGGAACTTGATGAAGTTGCATATGTTCGCTTTGCCTCAGTTTATCGTCAGTTCAAAGATATCAATACTTTCATGGAGGAATTGAACAAGCTTTTATTGGACAAATAGTTAATTTTACAAAATGCTGAGAGGTTTGGAGGTTTTCAGTGGAAGCCAGCGGAATTAAGCGGATTAATGATATTATAAAAAAAACACTTGATGTTATTGAACAAAGCAAAGGCGCTATTTATGACATAGCTGAAAGTGCCAGAAAAGAAGTTGAAGAGCTGAAGCAAGAACTAAATCAATTAAAATATCAAGCTAATCTGATAATGAATGAGTGCAGGGAGTTAGAAATAAAACTTGCTGCAGGTCGGAAAAGGCTGGCTAAAATTAATCAGGAATTCGATAAATACAGCGAAGGCGAAATGAAAAAAGCCTATCAGGACACCAATGATTTAATTGTTAGCCTTGCAGTTGCCAGGGAAAGGGAACGGCAGATTCTGTTTCGCAGAAATGATGTGGAACGCCGGCTGAAAAATTCATTGGCAACTGTTGAAAAAGCTGAAAAGTTGATGTTTCAGGTAAGTACAGTTTTGGATTATTTATCAGGCGACCTCCAACGATTAGATGAGCACTTTGAGGATTGTGAAAATAAAAGGATGCTTGCAATACGAATAATCAGGGCTCAGGAAGATGAAAGAAGGCGTATAGCCAGGGAGATACATGACGGACCTGCACAATCCATGACAAATGTAGTATTGAAAGCAGAATTATGTGAGAAATTAGCTGGTGTTAATTTTGAAAAAGCAATTGATCAGTTGAAAAGTCTCAAGGGGATTGTTAGGGAATGCCTGAAGGAAGTCCGGAGAATTATTTATGATTTGAGGCCCATGTCCATCGATGATCTTGGGTTACAGCCTACTTTAGAGAAATATATTGAAAACTTCAGCAGAGAGTATTGTTTGAAGGTTGATTTAATAATCAGAGGAAATGTAAACAGAATTAAAGATGAAAATATTGTTTTAGCAATTTTCAGAGTGATACAGGAAAGTTTGAACAATATTCGCAAGCATTCTGAGGCTATATATGCTCAGGTTCAGATTGAAAGTAATGATAACAATGTTACACTGAGAATAAAAGATGACGGCAAAGGTTTTGACGTATCTTCATTAAATCAGGATAACCGTAATGAAAACAGCGGGTTTGGCCTGTTAGGCATGAAAGAACGAGTTGAGCTTTTGGAAGGCAGTTTTTATATAGATTCAATCATCGGCTCAGGTACAACAATCCGCATTCAATTACCATGTAATCTACAGGGGGTAAATTAATATATGTGTAGTATTAATGTAGTTATTGCAGAGGATCATTGCATGATACGTGAAGGGCTTAAGCAACTGTTGGAACTTGAACCTGATATTCGGGTTATAGCGGGCTATCCTGACGGAAAGGCCATAGTGGATAATTTTATGCAGGTTAAACCTGATGTGGTACTAATGGATGTTAATATGCCAGTGTTAAATGGCCTTGAAGCTTTAGCCAGAATAAAAAAGATGGACCCGTCCGCCAAAGTAATAATGCTGACTATTCATCAGGATCGGGAATATCTTTTAAAAGCGCTTGAACTGGGAGCTTCAGGATATATTCTTAAGGACGCCGACTCAAGGGTTCTGGTTGATTCGGTACGCAACGTAAATGGAGGTCAAACCTATATTCAACCTTGTATGGCCAATGAGCTTGTCACTGAGTATAAAAGAATTAAGAACGGGAAAAGTACACCACGTAAATCATTAACTTCCAGAGAAATTGAAGTTCTGAAGCTTTTATCAAAGGGTATGCTCAATAAGGAAATAGCAAAAGAACTTTTTATCAGTGAAAAGACAGTTAAAAACCATATATCCAATATTTTCAGAAAATTAGGTGTTCAGGACAGGACACAGGCAGCGGTATATGCAATAAAACATAAAATAGTTGAATAAAATATATTTTATTGTCATAAAGCCTGATTATATGGTAAAATTATGTTAGATTCAATGTTAAACTTCTATACCTGTCAGTTGTATGAAAATTTATTGATATACTTTAAGATAAAACTTTCGGAGGATAAAGAATGAATTCAGATTTCAGGAGTGGCCTGAAACAGTTAAAAAGTCCATTCTTTGAGGTTTTTGTATCTGTAGTTTGCGTACTTCTTCTATTAGTCACAAAATTAAATGGGATTTTTTTTTATATCTCAAATCCGTCAATTTTTTTGCAAAATCTTACACTTTTTCTTACCATGGTTATTTCTTCTAAAATTGTATTAATGTCTTTTTCTACTTATCCTATAATAGATAATAATAGTCTGCTTTTTGGCGGCGCTATTTTTTTATTGATAACTGTACTGGACTTACCTCGAATTTTGGATTTTTCAGAGATAATAAATAAAGTTTATGATCCGGGTATTCCCATGGCATTGAGTTTGTCAGCGCGCCTGTTGAACGCAATAGGTTTTGCTGTTGCACTCAGATTTGTAAGTAATAATAAAAAAGAATACAAAAAAAGTCATGCATTAATTTTCTATTTGTCGGTTCTTGTTTTTTCACTTATATTTATTGTGTCTGTTTTTCATTTCGAATTAGGTTCTTTAATATTTACAGATTCACAGGGTATCACGGTTGCAGGAAAGATTTTGGCGGTACTTGCTATTGTTTTTAACTTATATTCTATCTGTCATATTTATAAAGAATATAATAAAAATGAGTTTATATACAGAAGGCTGTTCTGTATTTTCCTGTATATGATATTTGCAAATATTTCATTAATAAATATTAAAAATATCAATGATTTCTGGGCTGTTCTGTGTAATGTTTTTCTGATGTGCTCCTATATTTTAGTCCTGGATTTTTACTATATCTATGGTATCAAAAGACCGCACATGCTTTTGCTGCAGGCAAAAGAGGAAAGAAACAGATATATCAGGGAGATTGATGAATTGGTGGAAAAACGCACTTTGGAATTGCGGACAATTAACGAGAAGCTTCTGGTAGATCAGGAAATTGCAAGAAGAATGCAGTTTTCAATGCTTCCCAAAACCTTGCCGAGGAACGATTATGCAACTTTTTCTTCTAGTTATGTTCCAGCTGATAATTTAAGCGGAGATTTCTATAATGTCTTTAAAATCGATGATGTGCGTTTTGGTATATGCATCGGAGATGTATCGGGTCATGGAGTTTCGGCTGCAATGCTAACTGTTTTTATTTTTCAGAAGCTTCAGTCCCTTATGGAAGAAAAGGGAGGGGAAAGTCTGACCATCCCTTCAGTGGTGCTGTCTCATCTGTACGATTCACTTAATGCTTCGAATTTCGATGAAAATTTATATGCAGTTATGATCTATGGTGTTTTTAATTCTGAAACAGGTATTTTTTCATATGCCTCTGGCGGATTAAACACTGTTCCTTTAAGAGTAAGGCCTGACGGTTCTATTCAGGAACTGGACAACAGCGGTTTTGCCATATGCAAATTGGGAAATTTCTATAAACCAAGGTTTGTAAATAACCAGATACTCTTATTCCCCAAAGATAAACTAGTGCTTTATACTGACGGACTGGTGGAGGCCAGAAATTCCAAAAATGAGGAGTATTCACTTCCCCGGCTGAAGAAAGTCATACAGGAACAATATAAATGGGGAGTGGAGCATCTTACAGAAGCCATTACAAAGGATGTTCAGGAGTTTATCGGTCAAAAACCATCAGATGACATTACTCTGCTCATTTTGGATGTATTGCCCCCGTTCTGAATTAACTGCCATACTATTAAAAAAATCCTTCAAATCCGGTGTACAAGGATCTGAAGGATTTTTAATGGTGGTCGCTACTGGAATCGAACCAGTGACCTCTTGCATGTCAAGCAAGCACTCTAACCTACTGAGCTAAGCGACCAGATAATTCAATTGGTTTCAGAAATAAATAATAAATTGTAACGGCGAAGTAAATTATAACATCGCTTATCACTTTTGTAAAGTGGAATTTACTTTTTCAATCGGGCAGTCTCCTTTCTACATTTGTTTCAATTTCGGACTTAACTGATTGACAGTTGTGGCATTTCAAGTACCGTCATTTATCTATACGGTTTTACTTATAATTTTTTTAGTACTGTTAAAAATTAGAAAGATTAAAGAGCAAAGTCATAAAAAAAATGCATAGTTAAAAAATACCAGGAACGAGGTTATGTTGGTTCCATCTGTTTCTCTGCTGCCTTTTTGTTTTTTCTTGATTTTCTGATCTTTTCCTATATAATATTTTATAATTTCCTATGAAGGTTATATAATGTTAATATAACATTGTTGAAGGCTTTACAGGGCTGACACTTGTGAAAGGCGGTGCGATTTTTGAATCATGAATTAGTTCTGATCCTCAATTTCGGAGGACAGTTTAATCAGTTAATAGCCAGAAGAATCAGAGAGGCTAATGTTTTTTGCGAAGTAGTACCTTATAATACTCCGGTTGAAAAAATAAAGGAAAAATCACCTAAAGCTATTGTTTTAGCCGGGGGGCAGACATCTGTTACCGATGAAAAAGCCCCCAAATGCGATGAAGAAATATTTAACCTGGGCATTCCTGTCTTAGCGGTAGGTTATGGGATGCAGCTTATAAGCTATTTGTTTGACGGACAGGCAGTCAGGACTGAAAATCTGGAATATAAAAAGGCAGATATTGAATTAAGCGATAATATTCTGTTTTCAGGTATTGAAGGCAAAACAACTGTATGTATGGATGCTTCATTTCATATCACAAAACTGCCTGAAGGTTTTAAAGCTATAGCAGGTTCTGATGAATATACCATATCGGCTATTGCAGATGACAGCAGAAAATTCTATGCACTTCAGTTTCATCCGGAAGTTTCGATGACAGACAAAGGGAAAGACATTATTGATAATTTCCTTTTCAGAATATGCAATCTTTCAGCAGACTGGAAAATGGATTCTTTTGTCGAAGAAGCCATAAAACATATCCGTGAGAAGGTTGGTAATAAAAAGGCTTTATGTGCTCTGTCCGGTGGAGTGGATTCTTCTGTTGCCGCTGCATTGATGCACAAGGCAATAGGGGATCAGTTAACCTGTATATTTGTAGACCATGGACTTTTAAGAAAAAATGAAGCCGATCAGGTTGAGGAAGTTTTCAAAAATCAGTTTAATTTAAATCTTATAAGAGTTAATGCCGAGAACCGCTTCCTTGGACGTTTAAAAGGTGTAACCGATCCTGAGACAAAACGGAAGATTATAGGAGAAGAGTTTATCAGGGTTTTTGAAGAAGAGGCCAAAAAGATAGGACATGTGGATTTTCTTGTTCAGGGTACAATTTATCCTGACGTAATTGAAAGTGGTGTCGGCGATAATGCGGTAATTAAGAGTCATCATAATGTAGGCGGACTGCCTGACCATGTGGATTTTGAAGAAATCATCGAGCCTCTCCGGTTATTGTTCAAGGATGAAGTCCGTATGGCAGGTCTTGTATTGGGACTTCCTGAAGAGCTTGTATGGCGTCAGCCTTTCCCCGGGCCTGGTCTTGCAATAAGAATTATTGGCGAAATTACAAAGGAAAAGCTGGATATACTTCGGGAAGCTGATCATATTTTCAGGGATGAAATTGCCAAAGCGAAGCTAAATAAAGATATCAGCCAGTATTTTGCTGTTCTTACCAATATGAGAAGTGTAGGGGTAACCGGAGACAAAAGAACCTATGATTATACTTTGGCGCTTCGCGCTGTGACCACTACTGACTTTATGACAGCTGAATGGGCGCGGATCCCTTATGAAGTTCTGCAAAAGGCTTCAAACCGAATTATCAATGAGGTGGGATGCATAAATCGCATAGTTTACGATATAACCGGCAAACCTCCTGCTACTATAGAATGGGAGTAATGTTTAATTTTCAGAAAATTTCCTATAGAAGATATAAGCTCTCGTCCGGATTTATATTCAGGACGGGAGTTTTTTTAGTTGGTTTAAAATAATTAAAATATCTGCGATAATATCATTAGCCTTGCAAAATCCTTATTTTTAATAAAACTCTAATTTATCTAATATGAGTGCCTAATATATTTTTTTTAGAATAATAAATAGATTTAAAGCTGATTTTTGGAGGTGCTCCAAAGTGGATTTAAAACTCATTGATGAATTCAGGAGGCGAACCAATTCGAGTTACGAGGAAGCAAGATATTATCTGGAAAGGTTCAACGGAGATTTGCTGGAAGCAATTATTGCCTATGAAAGGGAGAATTTGTCGTATCAAAAAGTCCCATACAGGAAGAACGGCTTTGTAAAGAGCTTAATCAGGCTTGTGCAGAAGCTTTTTGATATAAAGCTTATTATAATTGAAAAGAACGGCAGGGTATTCAATGTGCCCATTATTCTTCCGCTGGTATTATTACCGGTCTGGTATATCTTGCTTATACTGGCTGTAATCATGTGGGTAATTGGCTACAGATTTACTATTAAAGATATTCCTGATCCGAATATTGATATAGAAACTTTTATAAATAAGATTAAAAATAAATCCAATGGATGGTAATATGTATATATGAGCACCCGGGAGGTAAGAAAATGATTACTATAGAGCAGATAGATGAATTCAGGAAACGTACAAATTCAAGTTATAGTGATGCCAAATACTTTCTCGAAAAAAACAATGGAAATATCCTGGATGCAATCATTGATTTCGAGAGGACAAAAGCTGGTTCAGCTTCTAATCAAAATAACAGGCAGCACAATGATATGGGTGAGCGTTTTGCAGATTTTTTGCAAAAGGGATTTGATACCCGGGTAATCGTTGAGGACAAAGAAACGGTTTTATTCTCTGTCCCTGTGATTCTGCTGATTATTTTAATACCTTTATGGCTGGTTGTTGTTCTTTTCTTTGCTTTTTTTGCAGTCCTGGGATATAAGTTCAGAATTCAGGAGATCAGTACCAATGGTTTTGATGTGCATTCTTTTTTAAAGAATATAAATGCAAAAATGAAGGAGCAAAGCAGCTTTAAACAACAAAAGCCAAATAACAACACTGCTTCAGATAATACGCAAGAAAATAAAAACACCGGCAACTTCAACACGGCTGAAACTTCTGCAAATGACAGCAGCGGTCAAAAGTTCGATGATGATGACGATGATGACTATAATGAGTTTATTGTTGAGTAAATTATGGAAGGAGCTACATAATGGCGGAACGCATTTTGGTTGTCGAGGATGAAAGTAAAATTGCCCGCTTTTTAGAGCTGGAACTCAAACATGAAGGCTACGAGGTCGAAATTGCCTTTGATGGAAGAACCGGGCTTGAAAAAGTGCAAGAAGGAGATATAGATCTTATTATTCTTGATCTGATGCTTCCTATGATGAGCGGGATTGAGGTTTGCAGAAGGGTAAGAAAATTCTCTGACGTACCTATAATTATGCTTACTGCAAAAGATGATATTTCCGATAAAGTAACCGGCCTTGACAGCGGAGCCGATGACTATGTCACCAAACCCTTTGCCATAGAGGAGCTTCTTGCCCGTATCCGGGTTGCATTAAAAAGAAAAAATCAGTCGGTCAAAGATGCAAACAAGGATACTTTGACGGCTGGTAAACTCGTTTTGTCAAAATTAAAGCATAAAGTTACATATGATGACCAGGAAATTCCTCTTTCTAAAAAGGAATACGATTTATTACTTTTTCTTATGGAAAACAAAGGTGTGGTACTAAGCAGGGAAAAACTCATTGAAAAAGTATGGGGCTATGATTTTATCGGTGATACAAATGTAACAGATGTTTATATCCGATATCTAAGAAGCAAAATAGACGAGCGTTTCGGCGTTAAATTCATACGTACTATCCGTGGAGTGGGATATATTTTCGAAGATTATGAAGAATAAAAAAAATGCTGATTTAGAGGGGAAAAAATCAGGACGCGACAAGCAGGCCGGCAACAAGGCAAATAAAATCCATGAAACAAGAGAGAGCGGGAAAAGAGCGAGAAACCGCTCTTCTATTGTTGTGCGGATTTCTTCCTTTTATATCAATATGTTTGCAGTCTGGTCCCTGATATCACTGATTGTCATTTTAGTGCTGGTAATAGGTTTCAATATCTTACATGCCAGCTACCAGACAAAACCATACATGGATGAGCTGACAGCTGACAAATACAATATACAGGAACTTAATGACTATATAAATCAGCTTGAGGCTATAAAAGTCACTCTGCAGGATGAAAACGGTACCATAATCGCCTCTTCTGTGCCGGAATTTTCTGATCTGAACCATTACAGCTTTTTCAGTGTAGATACAGCAAATCGTAAAGTGTATTTTACTTTTACTGTACAAATTTTTAAGGATGACGGGGTATATCTGTTAAATATTTTCTATAACATCACACTTCTTATTATAGAAATTCTTTTTTTAGGTGCTGCCCTGGTTTTTCTGTTTCTTGTCTCCATTCTGACTATATATATCCGGGGAAAATATCTGACCCGGAAAGCTTTTGCTGTTGTGGATGAGCTTATTGTGAAAGCAAAAAATATTTCTTCTCAAAACTTAAATCTGAGACTTAATGTAAGCGAGTCTTCAGATGAATTGGTGGAAATTGCTCTTACGTTCAATCGTATGATGGACAGGATTGAAAGCGCTTACCAGAGACAAAACCAGTTTGTTTCAGATGCCTCCCATGAGCTTCGCACACCAATTGCAATAATTCAGGGCTATGCACGTATGCTGGAACGATGGGGGAAAGATGACAGGGAAATACTTGAAGAAGCAATCGCTGCCATAAACAAAGAAGCAAAGGCTATGCAGGATCTGGTCGAAAGGCTGCTGTTCATTGCACGCAATGATAAAGATACACTTGTACTGGTAAAAGAGAAGTTTGACATAAGTGAGTTAATGAACGAGCTTGTGAGGGAGACACATATGCTGGTTAACCAGCATGAAATAATCAGTCATATTGAGCCCGGGATTTTTGTTTTTGGGGACAGGGACAGAATAAAGCAGGCATTGAGAATCTTTGTTGACAATGCCATAAAATACTCACCAGCTGATGGAAAAATTACGCTTCGTCTTTTCCGGGAAGAAGGTTATGCCGTAACTGTCGTTAAGGATACAGGAATGGGAATACCGGAAGAAGAACTTCCAAAAATCTTTGACAGGTTTTATAGGGTAGATACGGCCCGGGAGCGCGGAAAAGGAGGGAGTGGTCTTGGTCTGTCTATTGCCAGGATTATTGTACTTCGGCATGGCGGGCGCATCAAAGTTGCAAGTAAGCCTGACAAGGGCACAAAGTTCAGTATCTATTGGCCAATAGACGCATAAGCAAGTCAGATTGCCAATTCCGAGAAATATTTTAGGTTTGAAATAGACCTGCAATAATGGTAATATAATGTTATTCTGTTCTGCATTTGGCAGGATTATTTTTCTGTGCAAAGGAAAACTTATAAAAATACAATAGAGGAGAAGTAGAATATGAATCAATTAAGTCCTTTAATCAGAATATTGCTTCCGGCAATTCTTGCATATCTTGCGTTTTCATTTTTAGGACCGGTGTGGGGAATAATTGTTTTACTTTTACTTTTGGCATCGGTTATCTTTTTTAACAGACAAATTTTCTATCAGAATTCTGCCAACAGGAAATATATGAAAGGAGATTTTGACGGCGCTTTAAATGACTTGAAAAAAGCAGTGTCATTAAGCCCTAAGAATGCAGGTGTCAGAGGCACATACGCATATCTTCTGTTAAAGCTTGGTAATACTGATGAGGCTGCGGTGCAGATAGACGAGGCATTGAAAAATGCAAGTGTGGGCACTGAAAAAAATTCACTAATGCTCACAAAGGCTCTGGTTCTTTGGAAGCAGAAGGAAACTGATGAAGCAATTAAATTACTTGAAGAATTATTGAAGGATTATGAGAACACAAACGTATATGCTACACTGGGTTTTCTCTATATTGAAAAAGGTGATATGGATAAAGCACTGGAGTTTAATTTGAAAGCAGTTGATTTCAATGATACAAATGGAATTATACTCGACAATCTGGGAACAGTCTATTTAAACATAGGAGATTATGAAAAGGCCAAAGAGATTTATCAGAAGCTAATGAAACTAAAGCCAGTATTCCCTGAGGCGTTTTATAACTATGCCAGAGTATTGCACAAATTAGGGGATATTGAAAAAGCCTTATACATGGTAAGACATGCACTGACTCTCCGTTTCTGGAACATAAGCACTATTGCGAAAGATGAAGTTGAGGCATATTTACAGGAACTTGAGAAAATTTCTCAGGATAGTACACAGGATAATTCTGCTCAAAATAAAGAAAGTCAAGATAAAGAGCAGGGTTAGTACAGGAATAAAAATTCAAAGATGAGGTAGTTATGACTAAAAATTATTACAGCTATTTTGACATAGACTCTAAAATTATTGAATTGGCAAATAAATCAGAAGAAATTGTAAAGGACAGCTTTAATAAAATCGATAAAATAAAAGAACAGAACCAGCTCAAAGTTATAAGGGCTATGCAGCTTGAAAGTTTAAGCGATACTCATTTTTCAGGAACAACAGGTTATGGCTATAACGACAGGGGAAGAGAAATTCTGGATGCTGTTTATGCTCATGCTTTTGGTGCTGAGGACGCAATAGTCAGACACAGTATTACCTGCGGATCCCACGCTCTTGCCCTGTGTCTGTATGGTATATTGCGTCCGGGTGATGAGCTTTTGTCAATTACCGGAAAACCTTATGATACATTGGATGAGGTTATAGGCATAAGGGGGAAAGAAGGGCAGGGATCTTTAAAAGAGTATGGTGTAACCTACAGACAGATTGAATTTACAGCTGATGGCAGAATAGATGTTGATGCAGTCCTGGATGCCATTAATGACAGAACAAAACTTATTTTTATTCAAAGATCCCGGGGTTATGAATTCAGACCTGCCCTTACAGTTGATGAGATAGGAAGGGTTGTCAGCCTTATAAAGGCAAAGAAAAAAGACCTGTACGTTATGGTGGACAACTGTTATGGTGAATTTGTAGAAGAAAGAGAGCCTACTGAGGTTGGCGTTGATATAATGGCCGGTTCGCTTATTAAAAATCCCGGCGGCGGTATTGTTCCTTCGGGCGGATACTTTGCCGGCAAAAAAGAACTGGTAGAAAAAATATCTTACCGTCTCACACTTCCGGGTATTGGCAGAGAGGTAGGAGCTACACTGAACCAGAACAGGCTATTGTTCCAAGGATTCTTCTTGGCGCCGCATATTGTTGCTGAGAGCCTTAAAGGTGCAGTTTTTACAGCTCAGATTATGACTGAGCTGGGGTTTGAAACTTTCCCAAGTCCCTTTGAAACACGCTGTGATATTATACAGGCTATAAAATTTAACAGAGAAGACGCGGTCATTGCTTTCTGTCAGGGAATACAGAAAGGCTCGCCGGTAGATTCATTTGTTACGCCTGAACCATGGGAAATGCCCGGCTATGATTCGCCTGTGATTATGGCAGCCGGTGCCTTTGTACAGGGTTCTTCCATTGAACTTTCAGCGGACGCTCCCATTCGACCTCCTTATATTGCATATATGCAGGGCGGGCTTGTATATGAACATGTGAAGCTCGGTGTAATGTGCGCTGTTCAGGAGCTGCTAAATAAGAAAATTATCAGTTTATAAAACTACCCTGATGCAGGGAGGATACATATGACAAATGAGCTTGAAGAAAGGAAAAAGAGGAGGAGAGCCCGAAGGATCCGAAGAAGGTTTTTAAGTTTTTTGGGCTTTGTTCTGCTGCTGGTATATATACCTGCATTATGGAATTGGTTTTTCTCTGTCAATTATGAGATTGCAGCAATAAGCATATCTACCCTTGAAATTAAAGAACCTGTAAATGGATTGATTATACGCAATGAAACACCGGTGAAATCGCCGGGCACCGGAATATTAATTCCGAGCATACAATATGGTGAAAAGGTTGGTAAAGGAAACGAAATTGTTTCTTTTATCAAATCGGATATGAAGGATATTGTAGAGAATTACAGGCGGATGGAGGTAGAAATTCTTAAAAGAGTGGTCTCGGAATTTGACAGTACAGCAGGTGCTGAAAGGCATGTTTGGGAAAATGCAATTGAAACCCAGATTGCTAAATTGACCGAGATTTCTGATACAGGGGATTTATCCGACGCCAACTCTGTCCGGAATACAATTGATAAAATACTCGAAGCAAAAGCAAGGTACATGCTTGAAGACAGGACTATAATGCTTAAGATGGGCAAGGAAAAAGAGGAGCTGGACAGACTCAGAAGCAGTATTCAAAAATCTGTAATCAGCGTAACATCTCCGATTTCAGGAATAGTATCCTACCATTATGATGGTTACGAGGAAATATATACTCCTGAAAGCCGCTTTTCGGTGACAATTGATAATATACACGAAGCGGTAGAAATGGGTATAAATAACGATAACTGGCTGACCCCCGTAGAAATTAATGGTGTAATGGATGAATATTTCTGCAAGGTTATAGCCAATGATGAAGCGTGGATGGTTTTTGCCATATCCGAGGAAAAAGGTGAAGAAATCAGGATTGAATTTGAAAAAGCCAAACTTAACGGGCGAAACATTCAATATGAAATTGAAATTGAAGGGGTAGATCAGAGAATTCCTGTTTTTATAGAAAGTATTGGAGAAAAAGAAAATGGACTGGTAAAGATAACAGGAAGGTTTACCAGATATATTGAAAAAATTATGAATATAAGAGGTTTTAAGGGAAACCTTCTATTGCAGAATGTTACCGGTATGCGTGTTCCTTTAAGAAGTCTGTTTAATATAAACACGGTTGACAATACTGCCGATATTGCAGTAGTAGAGATGGATAAGGCAGTGTTTAAAAGGGTGAGAATTATTGGTCAGCAGGACACCTATGCGATCATTGAAAACCTCGATCCTACGAAGGAAAAAGAAAATGTAAATGTATTTGATATATATCTGATTAATCCAAAAAATATAGTTGAAGGGCAGGTGGTTGATAAATGAGCAATTCGGTAGATGTTGAGAAAATGAGAGAATCAATTCTGAAAATAAGAAAAAAAATAGAAGCTGCAGCAGAAAAATCGGGGAGAAACCCTGATGATATATTGCTTTTAGGTGTTACGAAAACAGTGGATGTTGATGCGATGCAAGCCGCATTTGATCTTGGAATAAAAGATTTTGGCGAAAACAGGGTTCAGGAATTTGTAAAAAAATCCGATATAATAAACAGGGAGTGCAGATGGCACATCATAGGAAGACTTCAGACCAACAAAGTTAAGTATCTCGATAACAGAATCAGTCTCATACATTCGCTGGACAGGCTGAAACTTGCCGAAGCCCTTGATAAAAGAGGGAAAATAATTGATTATGTTTTCCCGGTTTTAGTACAGGTCAATGTTTCCGGCGAAAGTACGAAGGCTGGAATAGAACCCGAAAATCTTAAGAATTTTTTGTTACAGATATCAAAAATGGGTAATATAAAAGTAAAAGGTCTTATGACCATAGCTCCCTATACCGAGGATTCTGAAGCTGTACGGTATGTTTTTAGAAATTTAAAACAATTAGCTGTTGACATTGACAGGGAAAGATTAGAAAATATCAGTATGGAAGAACTCTCCATGGGCATGTCGGGAGACTATGAGACAGCTATTGAAGAAGGATCAACAATTGTAAGAATCGGCAGTGCCATTTTTGGAGAAAGAATTTATTAGCTTTTCAGCTAAATATATTTTACTAATGAAAAATGGAGGAAAATACTATGGCTAAATTGCTTGAGAAAGCACTGGATTTTTTTGGATGGGAAACAAGTTACGACGAAGATGAAGACGAATTATATGAAGAAGAAATAGCTGAAGCATCTCCTTATAAAAGTGAAAGAGAGCGTTATGGCTCTCAGAGGAAATCCAACAGTCAGGGTAAAATTCTCAATATTAACAACAACAATTCTTTTAAGGTTGTTGTGGTTTCACCTCAGAATATTCTTGAAGTCAAAGAATTATGTGATCATCTTAAGGCCAACAAGCCTGTTATTATGAATGTGGAAGGTGTAGACACAGCTGTTGCCCAAAGAATGGTTGACTTTTTAAGCGGGTCAGTGTACTGCCTTGATGGGGATATTCAGAAAATTTCCTCAGGAATCTTTCTTGCTACTCCTGCAAGTTTTGAAATAACAGGCGATTTAAAAGATGATATAAGGAACAAAGGAGTATTTTCCTGGGTGAAATAATGTCTGGTTTTCAGATTATTATTATATCCCTGCGTGCTGTGATAGGTGCTATGGAAGTAGTAATACTGGCCAGAGTTCTGTGTGAGTTCAAGGCTATCAGACGTGATTCGAGGCCGTTCAGATTACTGCTTTCTATTTCCGAACCTTTATTGCATCCTGTCCGCAAAATATTAGCCAAACAGTATAAAAATATAAAAATACGTTTTGACCTATCACCATTTATTGTTATGATTATTCTCTATATAATTAATGTCTTGCTCAGAAACAGTGTTAAATAAACCGGGGGTGATGCTTGTGAATTTTCTGCCGAATGATCTTCAGAATATCGTTCTGAAGAAATCTTTAATGGGCTATGATGTTATTCAGGTTGAGGATTTGCTGGAAAAAATAGTGGAAGATCTGGCTGAACATATAAGGGAGAATTCAAGGCTGAAGGAAAGGCTTGATGATAGTTTAGAAAAAATAAACTATTATAAAAATATAGAATCTTCATTGCAAAACAGCCTTATTGTGGCTCAGCAGACAAGTGATGAAATAATCGCCAATGCCAAAAAGAATGCTGAAAATATAATAAAGGAAGCCGAACTTCAGGCCAAACAAATAATTGAAGAGGCAAATCGTGAGGTAATTGATATTCAGAAGGAATATGAACGGCTTAAACGTGAAGTAGAGGCTTATAGAATAAAGGTTGAAAGCATCATCCGCGCTCAGCTCAGATCAATGCAAAATCTTGATGAGCAGGCCAAGGCTATCAATTTAAATGTTGTCTGATTTTATGAGTTAGAATATACATTTTTCAGAAGTTTTAGCACTCTCTTAACGAGAGTGCTAAAACTTGTCTTGACATACTTTGACCTTAATATTATTATATTCATCGGTAGAATTTTCATACAGGAGGTTATGGATTTGGTAAGTGAAAAAGGCTATTTATCAATTGATACAGAGAATATATTTCCTATTATAAAAAAATGGCTCTATTCAGAAAAAGATATATTTTTAAGGGAACTGGTTTCCAATTCAGCCGATGCAATCAGTAAACTTAAAAAGCTTTCTGATATGGGTGAAGCATCTCTGCCGGAAGGGTACAGGCCCCGGATAGATGTTCTGGTCAATAAAGAGAAGGGTACCATTTCCATTTCCGACAATGGCCTTGGCATGACTGACGAGGAAGTCAAAAAATACATTAATCAAATAGCCTTTTCAGGAGTTAAAGACTTCATTGAAAAGTATAAGGATAAAACTGATGATCAGCAAATTATAGGTCATTTTGGTCTGGGCTTTTATTCATCCTTTATGGTAAGTGAAAAAGTTACAATAGATACACTTTCCTATAAAGAAGGGGCTGCTCCCGTATTTTGGGAAAGCACCGGCAATACAGAGTATTCCATGTCTTCTTCAGACAAGAAAACTGTGGGAACGGTTGTTACTCTTCATATAGCTGAAGATTCCAGGGAGTTTTTGGATGTATGGAAAGTAAGGGAAATCCTGAAAAAGTACTTTGCATTTTTGCAGTATGAAATTTATCTTATAGATGAAAATCAAAAGAAGGAAGACAAAAAACAAGAGGAAAAACCTATAAACAGTACCAGTCCGCTTTGGCTCAAAAATCCCAGGGATTGTACTGATGAAGAATATAAAGATTTTTACCGTGAAGTGTTCATGGATTTCAATGATCCTCTGTTCTGGATTCATATAAATATGGATTATCCTTTCAATATGAAGGGAATTATATATTTTCCCAAACTGAAACACGAATTTGAACCTTTGGAAGGTAAGATTAAGCTGTTTTATAATCAGGTATTTGTTGCTGACAATATTAAAGAGGTCATACCTGAATTTCTGATGCTTCTGAAAGGTTGCCTGGATTGTCCTGACCTTCCTCTGAATGTTTCAAGAAGCTTTTTGCAGAGCGAAGGACTGGTCACTAAAATCTCAAATCATATCATTAAAAAAGTGGCAGATAAATTGAAACTGCTTTACAGTAAAGAAAAAGAAAATTACGAAAAATACTGGGATGATATAAATCCATTCATCAAATACGGCTGTATGAAAGAGCCCAAGTTTTATGAGCGTGTAAAAGACATACTTATTTATAAAACAATTAATGGCAAGTATGTGACCCAGGAAGAATATCTTGAGCAAAATAAAAATACTGACAAGAAAATTTTCTATGTTACCGACGAAAATCAGCAGGCCCAGTATATTCGGATGTTCAAAGAGCAGGGTCTTGATGCAGTCATTTTAAATACAATGATAGATAGTCATTTTGTGAGCTTCATGGAATCACAAAACCAGGATGTCAAATTTATGCGTGTTGATGCAGATATAACTGAAATCCTGAAGTCAGAAAAGGCTGACGAGGAGGACAATAAAAAGCTCTCTGAAAAGCTTGAAAAATTGTTTAAAGAAGCTACAAACAATGATAAATTAAAAGTAAAGGTTGAATCTCTTAAAAACGAAGAAACATCGGCTATTATACTTATTTCGGAGCATGCACAGCGATTTAAGGAAATGAGCCGTGCTTTTGGCGGTAATCTGAATCTGGCCGATCTACCGTCCGATGATGAATTGGTACTCAACAGCAATAATGCTATCATCAAACGGATAGCAACTCTTTATGAAGAAGATAATAGAAAAGAAGATGCAATTTTGGCTGCAGCTCAGGTTTACGATTTGGCTCTGCTGAATCAAAGAAGACTTGAGCCCGAAACTATGGCGAAATTTGTAGAAAGAAGCAATAAAATTTTGATGAGGATACTATGAAATTAAAAGATTTTTGGTACGAACTTCCTGAGCATTTAATCGCTCAGAATCCTGCTGAACGGCGGGATATGTCAAGGCTTTTGGTAGTAGACAGAGAAAAACGCAGCATAGAGCACAGGATATTTAAAGATATATCTTTATATCTTGAACCTGGAGATTGCCTGGTTATAAACAATACGAGGGTTATTCCTGCAAGACTTTTAGGAAAAAAAGAAGGAACAGGCGGCAAAATTGAATTTGTTCTGTTAAAAAGAATAGAAAAAGATGTATGGGAGGTTATTTTAAAACCTGGGCGACGGGCAAAACCCGGTGCCCGGTTTACTTTTGGGAATGGTATCTTAAAGGCTGAAATCTTAAAAGTAGTTGATGAAGGTAACCGTATTGTAAAGTTTTATTATGATGGGGTTTTTGAGGAGATACTGGACCGGGTAGGGATAATTCCTTTGCCCCCTTATATACAAGCCGATTTAAAGGATAAAGAAAGATATCAGACCATATACTCCAAAATTAACGGTTCCGCTGCTGCTCCAACTGCGGGACTTCATTTTACCAATGAACTTTTTGAAGAGCTGAAGCAAAAAGGTGTAAATATAGCAGAAGTAACACTCCATGTAGGGCTGGGAACATTCAGACCTGTAAAAACCCAGAATATTGAAGAGCATCACATGCATAAAGAATTTTTTACTATAGGGGAGAAAGCCTGCTCTTTAATTAATGAAGCAAAAGAAAATGGTAAAAGAGTTATCGCAGTTGGTACAACCAGCGTAAGAGTTCTGGAAACAACAGTGGACCAGAATGGAAGGGTAAGACCTGCCCAGGGCGATACTGATATATTCATTTATCCAGGTTATAATTTTAAGATTGTGGATGCCCTGATTACTAATTTTCATCTGCCTGAATCAACCCTTATAATGCTGGTCAGTGCCTTTGCCGGAAGAGATTTTATTATGGAAGCTTATAAAGAAGCTATTGCCAAAGAATACAGGTTTTTCAGCTTTGGCGATGCAATGCTGATTTTATAATTTTTAATTAAATTCTAATTTCAGACAAATTCTTTTATCATGTTTATTATTTATAATGCTGTTAGAATTCAGGCGGAGGCTTAAAATATCATGAGAGAAAACAAAAAATATATTCTGGGTGCATTTTTTGTAATAATCGGCATTTTAATTTTGTTTGGCAGGATTAATCTTAATTTCCACTGGATAATGCATCTGGCATGGCCAAGTGTTTTGATAGGTATCTCCTTTCTGTTCTTTTTAGGATACTATGCTAAAAGACCGTTTGGTACGGGCTATCTTGTGCCTGCTGGAATATTTTTTACTATTGGTGTGACTTTTTTTATTGGTGAACTCTTTTCCTACAGACTGGTGTGGCCTGGCTTTTTTGCTGCTCCTGCCGTCGGATTATTCTTATTGTATCTGTTTGGAGAGAGAAAAGCAGGTTTGCTTGTTCCTGTAGGGACTTTATTTACATTTGCAGGTGTTTGTTTTTTCTCTGAATTGTTTCATATATGGCATTTGCTTTGGCCTGGCGTCATTGCATCACCTGCTGTGGGATTATTACTGCTTTATCTGTTTGGTAACAGGAGTGCAGGCTTACTGATTCCCATAGGAACATTGATGTCAATATCCGGACTTTTTTCGTTTGCAGAAATTTTTGATGCGTGGGGCATAGTTTGGCCGGGTTTCATTATGGCACCGGCGGTCGGATTGTTTTTGTATTATCTTGCCGGAAACCGGAACTCGGCATTGCTGATACCTATATTTATTCTCAGTGCTATTTCTGTTACATTTTTCTCCATATTCTGTCTGGGAAAAATCTTGTGGGCGCTAAGATATGTTATAGGCGGTGCGTTTGTTTTGTTTGGATTAATGACAATCTTAAGAAAGCCAGGCGAGAAATATGACAGTAAAAACTATAAAGAACAGTATAACAATTACAACAATGATAATATGGGTTAAAGTTCATAACTTAAATGGAATGGATAAGCAAAGATTGCCTTGATGGCAGTCTTTGCTTATAATGAAGAATTGTCCGGGATTATATTAATCCCTATGCCTGAGTTTGGTCTGCGCCCATTTCTGCATTTTGTTGTTCCTGATTATTCTTTGCTTTTTTCTTCTGTTTGGGCGCATTCTTTTTGTTCTTAGCCATTTTCTACTTCACCCGCTCATTATTATTTTCATTTTAAGTTTAATTATTCTTTTTTCAGTTTGTATTTTATTGGTTATAAGGTGCTTCGTTTCCCGGAACTTTGGGATTTTTACTGTTTGGTACCTGATCCAGCCGTTTCTGATTTTCCTGATTCTCGTTTTCTTTAGTATGTCCATACATCTTCTTCTCTTCAGGTCTTTTTTTTCTTGACACAGGCTCGCTCCTTTCTGGTGTGGTATAATTATCTTTTCCAAAAAATTTAGTAATATACCTTAAGGAATTTATTTATTGTTTTTTGCTCTGAATATGACGAATTCGGTGTAGTTTTCCTCTGCATCCTGTATATTCTCTTTCAGTATTTCAAGCCTGTAAAGCTTAGCCGCTGTTTTGCTGGCGATAGCTGCCGAACACTGATCGTTTAATGCAGCCACTGCAGCAGCTGCAGCAGATGTGGTTGAATATGGTATAATTTTGCAATTAGGAATACTGCTCAGGAATTTTTTACACTGCTGCAGTGCTTTCGGGTGTGAATAAATTTTCCTGATGCTGGAAAGTTCAGTGCCGGAAGGAGCAACGAGCATTTGATTAATTTTAATTTTTATTCTGTCCACAATTTCGAATTTATGATCTTTTAATGTTTCCACAACTTCGTTTACCTTTCCTGCTAAACTGTTTTCGTATGGTACAATCCCTATTTCTGCCCGCCCTTTCAGTACAGCATCAAAAACATCTTCAAAATGCTCAAAACCTGTAATAGCTGAGTTCGGAAATGCTTTTTCAGCTGCTTCATTGGCGAAAGAGCCCGGTGTGCCAGCATATGCAACAGTATGTGATATAGAAATGTGACGGTCATTCAGGGCGGCAAATTCTTTGAGTTTTGGCATCAAATATGAAAACTCAGCGGGGGTAATTGACTGGGGACCGTCTGATAAAGCTTTGGCAGGGTTATTATGGACTTCGATTATAACACCGTCTGCACCTACTGCAATTGCAGCCTTTGCAAGGGGTTCCACCATCCAGGCCATACCGCAGCCATGGCTTGGATCTACCACTACAGGAAGATGACTGAGCCTTTTCAGAGCCGGAACAGCACTCAGATCCAGAGTGTTTCTGGTAAAGGTTTCAAAAGTTCTTATCCCGCGTTCACAAAGAATTATATTCTGGTTTCCTTCATTCATAATGTATTCGCAGGCCATAAGGAGTTCTTCCAGTGTATTTGAAAAGCCGCGTTTTAAAAGCACCGGCTTATCGATTTTACCGAGTTCTTTCAGCAGTTCAAAATTCTGCATGTTTCTTGTGCCCACCTGAATTAAATCCACGTATTCTACAAAAACATCAATATGGTTGATGTTGGTTATCTCAGAAACAATTGGAAGTCCGGTGATTTCACTTGCTTTTTTAAGAAGTTTAAGACCTTCGGTTTTCAGTCCCTGGAATGAATAGGGTGAGGTGCGGGGTTTGAATGCACCGCCCCGCAGCATGTTTGCACCTGCCTTTTTAACTTTTTGTGCAATCTCTATAATCTGCTCCTCTGATTCCACTGAGCAGGGACCAGCAATGATTGCCAGCTCTTTACCGCCGATTTCCAAATCTCCGATCTTTATTATGGTATTTTCGGGATGGAATTTCCGGTTTGCTTTTTTAAAGGGTTCCTGAACTTTTAATACTTTTTCAACGGCATCATGCATTTCAACTTCACTGATTGACAAAATGGAAGTATCACCTACAATTCCGAGCACAGTTTTTTCGGTGCCGTAGATAGGATTGATACTTAACCCTTTATCTTTTATCCATGCTTTTAATTCATCAACTCTATATTCCTCCACACCTTGTTTCAAAACTATAATCATTGTTCGGCCTCCTTTATTTTTATTATTTTATAAAAAACAAAAAACCTTCGTCCTCTAAAGGGACGAAGGTTGAACTCCGCGGTACCACCCAATTTCACCAAAAATGGTGCAACTTTAAAGATACGGGATTACTCCGGTTCCGGATTAATCCGATATCCCGCCCATATAACGTTGGGCATTACGCACTTGCCTACTCATATTGATAAGGATGCAATTAGAACATTGTCAAATCAATATTTTCAGCTTGTGTGCTTGGGGGAGAACTTCAGAAAGTTTTGCACATTGAAACCACTCTCAGTCCATGATGGTTTCTCCCTGTAAGGCAAAGACTTCTTACTTTTCCCCGTCATCGCATATGGCATATATAAATATGATTTTTAATATTTTATAATGTCTGCAATATTATGTCAACATCTTTTTGTCACATTATCGGCAATTATAAATTGCAATATTAAATGCCGTGCAAAATTTGGTAAATCCATTGCTTATTGGAATAAATTCTATGTATATACCGCCATTTCTATGGCTGACCTATAACCAAACATTCTTCTTGGATATTCA
>JAAYMA010000055.1 GCA_012521615.1 Clostridiaceae bacterium
ATAAAAAGCGAAGACGGCAAGACCTACGGCATTTTCTGCGACTACGGCGGATACATGCATCTTTTTGATCCAATGACAGGGGAAGATTATGACAAAATATCACTTCAAGGAAACATTGAAAGTTCACCAAGCGTTTTCAATGATATAGCAGTGGTAGGCTCCTATGCTCAGAAGATATTCGGTGTGAGAATTAAATAGGCTTAAAACACTTCTTAAAACACTTATAATTAAACAGAATTAAAACTACTCATATAATAATTGCCTGGCTATAAGCCAGGCAATTAATGTTTTTCAGACTAATATGCTTATGGTATCACTTCGTAAATAATACCAAGCATTAATAATTTCTCTAAATAACTCGCACTTTCAAAAAATCTTCTATCGTTATTCTTAATGCAAGACAGCGGTCGGTTCCGTGTCATACCCGCCACACTTTCATTTATATACTCAAATCTCGAATGTAAGTACTATTCCTGATTTGGTCTTATTCGAGCAGGGTTCTGCCATGTACTGTTTCAGAATACTCTGATTCTTTGCGGTCTTTGACTGCAGTTACCCTGTAATAATAGTCTGTATCCGGTTCCAACCCTGTGACTGTAAAGGAAGTTTCCGTTATAAGTCCGCCCTCGTTAATCTTGGTGAATATTCCGTCAGGACTTACAGATTGATATACATTGTATCCATCTGCACCTTTTACATCGTCCCAGCTCAATGTAATGGCATCAGATGATGTAACAGTGACGGCAAGAGCTGTGGGAGACAAAGGAGATGGGCTGTCAGCGAGTGTGCCATAGATCTCGAATTCAAAGATTGAATAACCCCAGCCAGTCGCTCTTTTTGTTCCGTACATCCTTACATATCTTGCAGTTACCTGTTCCTTCAATGTCTCATCCATAGTATGAGGGCTTGGCATATCTGTCTTTGTAATTATGGTGGTCCAGTTGTCTCCATCTTCAGAAATATCTATTGTATAATCTTTTGCGCATGCAGTCTCCCAGACAATTCGGATTTTCCTTATGCTGTAATCAGCACCCAAATCTACGATTATCCACTGAGGATCGCTATGTTCAGACTCCCACCGCGAACCTGAATTACCGTCAATGGCAGCATATGCATCCCCTGATGAAGCGGTTGCTGTTTTTCCTTTGGCCACATTATCGTTAAATTGAACCAGAACACTTGCCACATTTGAATTGTTCATTCCAGGCTTATAGGCCATTGCTTTGATTGTGGTCGTACATGTTACAGTAAAGGGGCCGGTGTACTTAATCCCGTCGGCTGGTGAAGGCTCGGTACCATCTGTTGTATACCATATTTCTGCACCGTCTGTATCTGATGTAATTGTCACCAGCTTTTCAGTAGCGTTCACATCATCAGGTTCAATTATTATCACAGGAGTTGAAACTTTATTGGCATAGACCTCAAACTCCCATATAGAGTATCCGTAACCTGTTGCTCTTTCAATTCCATATACCATCAGATATCTTCCTGATACTTGCCGGAAGAATTCTTCAAGAGTATG
>JAAYMA010000056.1 GCA_012521615.1 Clostridiaceae bacterium
TATTTCCCGAACTACATTCTTAGGTAATGTTCCCATAAAAAAATACTCCTTTCTGCTTGTTATTGATAATCATTCCCAGAAAAGAGTATTTCCGCATTTATCATACACAAAATTTTTTACTGTCTCTTACGAGATACAAAGGGACAAAATCAAGGGACAGGGGCTTGTTTCCTGATGAGGCCGGGAACCGCTCCCTGTCTCATCGATTTTTGATATTACCCTGGATTTGGACAATACCACAACAGAACTTTATCCGGTGTCTTATGATTTATTCAAAAGGTTTATTTCAAAAGAGGCATTACGAAAATAAGTCTAAAATCTCAATTCCTGAGCTTTAATTTCAAATATCATAGCGTATCCGCTATCTTTGTCATAAAAATTGTATAGAACATCTTCTGGACTATTATAATGTGGATAATCCGGACTGCTTATTTGCCTTGTTCTCAGGAAGGGGAAGTTTCATTCTTACAGTTGTTCCCTCATTGTATTTGCTTGAATATTCCAGTCCGTAGGCATTACCATATGTAAGCTTTATTCTTTCTACAACATTCGTAATACCATAGCTGCCTTTATTATTGGTTATTTGTCCATAATTAATTTTGGCGAGGATATCTTCAGGTACACCTTTACCGTTATCCTGAATGGATAATATGAGGTTATTTCCTTCAACACTGCTGAAAATTCTGATTATTCCTTCACCATCATCTTTCTCTAAAATTCCGTGAATTACTGAATTTTCTACAATTGGCTGTAAAATTGTCTTGGGTACCAGCATATCTAAAAATTGTTCATCCACATCTACCTCAAAAGTGAATTTGTTTTTGAACCTGACATTTTGTATGGAAACATAGGCCGAAACATGCTCCAGTTCGTCACGTAAAGTGATAAAATCATCACCTCTGCTCAGATTTAGTTTGTAATACTTGGCCAGTGAATGAATAACCTCTTCAACTTCACATACCTTATTCTTTTTTGAAAGACGGTTAATCAATTCCAGAGTATTATAGAGAAAATGTGGATTTATCTGCGCTTGTAATGCTTTTAACTCTGCAGTTTTAAGTCTCTGTCCCGAGTGGTACTGCTTTTCCATCAACTGCTTTATTCTCGAGATCATATAATTATAGTCAATAATGAGTTCACCGATTTCATCATTGCTCCCTGTATTCACCAATGGCTCAAGAATGCCCTTATGCACTTTATTCATCTGATTTTTTAGTATATAAATTCTCTTTACCATAAAATGTGCAATGGAATAAGCGAGTATGTATGCAATCAGGCTGATTACCAGCATAATCATAAGAAGTTGCTTCATTGAGCTGGATATTTTATTAGTGATAAGCTTTTCGGGGATGACGGTAACCATTTTCCAATCGGTGTTAGGGATGAGTTTTATTCTGACCATCACTTTTTCACTGTTTAAAAAAGTATGTCTAAAGTTCGTGTTGTTGGTGGTTGAAGCTATGATTTTAGAGGGTAAGCGGTATTGATTTAAGAGTTGGTTGTCTGAAGCAGCTACAATTTCATCGAGGGAATTTTGCAGATAGGTTAACCCCCCTTCGATTGTGTTTGCATTATCAATTACCTGTTCAAAATCTTTTTTATTGAAATCAATCCGGATAACACCCAGTCTTTCTTTATAATTATTTGAATTGATAATAAACCTTGAAACAGATAAAACTTCAGGATCATTTTCTTCGTGCAGGAGCAGATGGGAAGGATGAAATTTAAGTTTGAATGTGTCGCTGTACATTCGTAGATACCACTCTGTTGTTTCTATTTCGTCAAAACAGAAAAGATTGACGTTTTCATGAGAGTAAACAAGACCAGCAGGAACATATAACCGGACTTTTTCTATATTAACTCCGTCCTCAAAAGATTTCAGATATTTTGTCAAAGACCCCATGTCTTCTATCTGATCTGATATCGGATATGTATCAATCTTTTTACTAAGAATTTCAGGTATTGTTTCGTCATTGTAGATAACGTTAGCAACTCTGATGATATAATTCAATCTATTGGACAGATAGTCATAAGTCTGTTCAAAACCCCTTTCAGCAGAATAATTTGTGTTATCCATTATAATGCTGGATATTTGTCTGTTAAATATTTGATAAAATGCCACAAATGGCACAAGTATAAGAATGACATAAGATAACAGAAGTTTCTGCTTGAGTTTTAAATTTAAAAAGAAACTTAGAAAATTAGCTAAATGTGAATATTTCATAAAACTCTGGCCTTTTCTCTGAATTCTGAGGGGTTTGACCCGGTATATTTTTTGAAGATTTTCGCAAAGTAATTTCCATCACTATATCCGACAGATTTTGCTATAAAATCTATTTTTGCATCAGAACTGATTAATAACTCTTTCGCTTTATCCATTCGGATTTCTGTAATGTATTGGTTTACTGTTTTACCGGTTTTTTCCTTAAAGAATGCACATAAGTAGCCTACAGACATGAAATTTGCCTCACTGATTTGAGCCAGTGACAGATGAGAGTCTGAATAATTAAGCTGAATATATTTCTTTATTTTCGATAGAGCATCCTGATTTTGCATTTGTTCGACCATACGTTGAAAATACAGGTTTACCTTGCCTATCAAAAAGTCTTCCAGTTCTGTTAAGCTTCTTATATTTGAAATCATATACCAATAAAAGTCCAGATCATTGTCAAGAGTAATCTGTTCTTTAAGTGAGAAGGTTTCAAGGATTATAAGAAAACGATGATAAATACTTTTTACATTTTTTATCAGGGTCTGGTCATGCATCCTTATTTCTGAAGTGAGTTTTTTTATTATTTCAACAGCAGTAGCTTTATCCCTGTGTAGCAGGGCATCTTGAAACTGATTAACCAGTTCTTCATCCAGAGTATACTCTAAATTGCTACTGTCAGTATATAAAGTAAATTTTAAATCATCGTGAAAGAAGAATTTTTGTGAAGCAAGTACAGACATATTATAGGATTTAAACACATTTTTATATCCAACAACAGGGATACCTACAGATATATTCATTTTGGCCTGGGAAACAGTGGTTTCAAAGTTTTCGGACAATTTATTTACTATATCGTATAACCTGGAGCAGGATATTTCTTCATTGCTGTATAGATGGAAGAAAATATGATCTGCATCCTTTACCCCGATAATTGCCTGAGCGCTGTATAATTTTAATACATTATTTATGACATTGATTGATGAAGCATGAACATAACTCTGATTATGATATTTATCTCCTTTATATAGGAATTCAACTAAAATGGTCTGAAAATATGTACTGTCTGAAAAGTCCAGTTGGAGCTGATTAATATATTTCTTTACCATTTTTACATTGAAATTCGGTCTTGTAAGCTGAAGTGCAAGTTCGTTTTTAATGAATGGTATACTGCTTTCATATTTTTTAATTATACTATTTGAAGCCTGATTTTTTTCTCTCTCTTCAAGTATCTGATTGACAGCTTTTTTTACGGAATCTAAAAGTTCATTATAAACAATGGGCTTTTCCACATAATTGACGGCATTTAAGTGAATGGCTGATTTAAGATATTCTTTGTCGGAATAGCCGCTCAAAAATATTATACGGCAGTTGGGATTATTTTCACGAATTCTGTATGCGAGTGTAATTCCGTCCATTCTGGGCATTCTTACATCAGTTATTAAGATATCAGGATTTAACGAAGCTGCAACCTCCAGTGCCTCAATACCATCTTTTGCTCCTTTGACTTCATTAATTCCAAGTTCATTCCAGGGATAGTCTTCAATTATTCCTTCCTTTGTGTAATCTTCATCATCAACAATCAATAAATTAATCATAGCATCTCCTATAATATCAGATATCAAGGCATGATTATCATAAAAGACAAAGAAGCTTCGTCAGATTTTAAACAGATTGAAAAAACACATAAACCTTAGTATTTTCTTTAATTTTAATAGTCTGTCATTTACAACTATTATAAATAAAATAGTCTGATAATTCAAGTTTGCCTTTAAATAGACAGTGATACAAAAATATCTGCTTTCAGATAAAAAACTACCCATAATCCTTAATTTTTTACTTATGGACCTGTGTTATTATTACGTTGAAAGTAAAGAGATCATAATTACTTTATGGCGGTTTTAGCGTCTTGGACAGGGGGACATAATGTGGCTTCATTTATTAAAGAATTAAAGAGAAAGAAAGTATTATTCTTAATGTTATTACCAGCATTTATTTATATCCTGATTTTTGCTTACATACCAATGGCGGGTTCAATTCTTGCTTTTAAAGATTTCCGATATAATTTGGGAATATTTAAAAGTCCCTGGGTATGGTTTAAAAATTTCAGGTTTTTCTTTATATCAGGTGATGCTCTTCATGTTACGATGAATACATTTATGTATAATTTAGTGTTCATTGTCGTAAACAATTTTTTAGAGATTACATTTGCAATTATATTAAGTGAAATAACCGGAAGATATTTTAAAAAGATAACCCAGTCGACAATGTTCCTGCCATATTTCATATCCTGGGTTATTGCCGGTGTTATTGTATATAATTTCTTCAATTATGAATTTGGCGCCTTTAACGGAATTATGAAATCCCTTGGCTTACCGCCCGTGGATGTCTATAACAACGCAAATTGGTGGAGGGTGCTGCTGGTATTCTTCTCGGCCTGGAAAAATGTAGGTTATGGTACAATAATCTATTTGTCTGCAGTCATGGGAATAGACCATGAGATGTTTAATGCGGCTGAGATAGACGGAGCAAACCTGTATCAGAGAATAAGACATATTATTCTTCCTTCTCTGGTTCCGACAATGGTGCTGCTGTTCCTGCTGGCAGTCAGCAACATTTTCAGAGGTGATTTCGGACTGTTCTATCAGTTGGTGGGTACAAATCCGTTGGTATATGATGCTACTGACATAATTGATACCTATGTATTCCGGAGTCTTATGACATCGTCTGATATAGGTATGGCTGCAGCAGCCGGATTTTATCAGTCAGTGATGTGCTTTGTCACAATTATTATTGTTAATAGAATTGTTAAAAAAATCCAGCCTGACTACGCCTTGTTCTGATAACAAAATACAATTATTAAGGAGGCGATTGTTTTGAGGATTAATAGGCTGAAATTTAGAGCAGATATAATATCGTTTAATATAATTGGATATATATTGCTGATTTTATTTTCCATTGTATGCATACTGCCTTTCTGGATGATAATAGTGGGAGCTTTTACAAGCGATCAATACATAACAGCTCATGG
The DNA here is from genome assembly GCA_012521615.1 of Clostridiaceae bacterium. GTDB lineage: Bacteria > Bacillota > Clostridia > DSM-8532 > DSM-8532 > DTU059. The sequence goes on from JAAYMA010000056.1 coordinate 5,241, forward strand.
TTATCCTCTTTGGCCTGTTGAATTTTCTACGAGCAGTTTTGAATATATTTTAAATGACGCCTCAGCAATATTGAGATCTTATGGGGTTACAATCTTCGTTACCGTGGTAGGAACATTTTTTGGAGTATTAATTAACGCAATGGCTGCTTACGTATTGCAGAGAAAAGACTTTAAGTACCGGAATTTCTTCTCGTTTTATTTCTTTTTCACTACCTTGTTTTCAGGAGGATTGGTTCCCTGGTATATACTGTGTGCCAAATACCTCAACTTTAAAGACAATATTCATGCTTTGATATTGCCGGGTCTGGTTTCTGTATGGAATATGCTGATTATAAAAGGTTATCTGGGAAGTATCCCCGATGCTGTTACAGAATCGGCATATATTGATGGTGCGGGTGATTTCAGAATATTCCTTCAGATTATACTGCCGCTTTCAAAGCCTGTTATTGCAACCATATCCCTGTTTACTGCGCTTAATTACTGGAACGATTGGTATAACAGCATGCTGTTTATACAGAATGAGAAATTGTTTATGCTTCAGTTTTATCTGTATAAGTTGATTGGAAGCGCGCAAGGATTGAAGATAGCGGCTGATAAAGCAGGAATTGTTGTTGAAAATCCGCCGATACAGTCTACAAAAATGGCAATGACTATCATTGTTATAGGACCTATTATATTCCTCTATCCATTTGTTCAGAAGTACTTTGTTAAAGGTATTACTATCGGAGCAGTGAAAGGGTAAAGTATTTTAAGGCTTTCGCCTTGAAATAAATTAATTGGGATTTAAAATTAAAAGGAGGAAAGATTCATGAAAAAGAATCTGAAGCTTATTTCTCTGATCCTGCTGATAGTATTTGTACTATCAACTGTATTGGCTGGATGCGGGAAAGATTCTCCAACAACCTCGCAGACATCAAGTCCAGTTAAAGTTACACCATCAGAGACTGTAGAAGAGCCGGATGAAATTGATATTTCAGAACATCGTGACTTAATTATGCTCTTTGTAGGTGACAAAGTAGCAGACCAGGATATGGTGTACGAAGAGATTAATAAGCTTGCTAAGGAAGATCTGAATTGTACCGTCACTGTTAAGAACCTTTCCTGGGCTGACTATCAGCAGCAATACCCACTTGTTCTTGCATCAGGTGAACAACTGGATCTCGTATATGCAGCTGAATGGCTTGGATACTTTGAACAGGCCAGAAAAGGCGCTTTCCATGAAATAACTATGGATGACATTCAGAAATACATGCCTATAACCTATGAAGAACAGGATGTTGTTTCTTTCGAACAAGCTAAGGTAGATGGAAAATTCTATATGATTCCCAACTACCAGTTTGAGTACAATGTTTACAGGTTAGTAGGCGTAAGAATGGATTTAGCCAAGAAGTATGGTATTAATGAAGTTAAGACTATTGAAGATCTGGAGAAGTACTGTGAAGTCATTGCTCAAAATGAGAAACAGATGTTTGCAATAGCTCATGAAGGCAGTGGCGGAAATGACAACTTTGCTTTGTTCTTCAGACAACCTAATAATCTCCATATGGTAGGCGGCGGCTCAACAGTTTTTGCTGTTAAGTACGAAAACGGAGAATTTGATTACGATAATCTTTATAATGTATATACCATGCCTGAATATGCAGAGTATGCAAAAATGATGAGAAGATGGGCAGAAAAAGGTTTCTGGTCAAAGAACGCAGCTTCCGGACAGGGTAAAATCAATGACTCTTTTGTTGCAGGAAAGAGTGCTGTAGACGTATGGCATGTCGGTGGCGTAGCACAGGATATAGAAAATGCTGCATTTAATCATCCTGATTGGGAGTTTGACATTATAGATCTGACACCTGAATCATTTAAAACAGTTAATAAATTTACAAATAATGGTGTGGCAGTGTCCATCAACACAGTTGATTTTGGACGTTCGCTGATGTTACTTGAAAAATTCAAGAACGACCAGAGGTACTTTGACCTGACCTGTGTAGGAATCGAAGGCAAACACTGGGAAGATGCAGGTCCTAATAAATTCAGACCAGGTCCAGATGCAGATAAATATCCTATTTATGGTACATCAATGTGGGGATGGATGAGCGAAAAATTCCGTCGTGTTTCTGAAACTGAGCCTCCAAAGATGAGAGAACTCATCAACTCATGGATACCTGATGTGGTTTATCCGATTACAGATAACTTCATATTTGACGACGAGCCTGTCAAGAGTGAGGCAGCAGCTGTAGCTAACGTTATAAGTACTTATTCAACAATCTTCGACTTAGGTATGGTGGAAGATGTTGACGGAGCATTGGCTGAAATGCAGGATAAGATGCTTAAAGCAGGATTTGATAAGGTCGAAGCTGAGTTCAGAAGACAATATGAAGACTTTATCAATGCCAATCGTTAATTTGACAATCAAAGTATAAGACATTTCTCAGTAATTATCAGGAAGGGCAGTTTTTATGTGCCCTTCCTGATACCGACTATGTATCTCAAATGTTATTGTTCCTTAATTTAAATTCAACCTGAATAAAACGTTCATAGGAGATTTATGCAACATCTAGGGGGAAAGCTTAAGCAAATCGAAGTGAAATTCTGCGAAAAACGAAGATAAGTGGAGAAAACGA
>JAAYMA010000006.1 GCA_012521615.1 Clostridiaceae bacterium
CATAAAAACTGGCAGATAACCTAAATTGATCATCTGCCAGTAATCCACGGGCTATTTCATTTTACTTAGTTCAACCCCAACATTTGACGTAGAACCAAAAAGCGCTTCAGTTTAAGTCTGAAGCGCTTTTATTACTATATTGCGAGATTAAATTAAATTCAAAGCAAATACTTATTTCGCAGCAAGTACTTTTTTAAGCTTTGCAAAGCGGGGCAGACCATCCACAATAGGTGGCTTTGATTCGCCCTGGATAAGTGGCAGAACATAATCAATGAATTCTTGCTTCAGACCGGTTCCGTCTTCAGTTATCCATTCGAGAGGGAGTTTTTTCTCGGTATTTGCAACATCGGCAAGATCCACAAGCTTATATTCACAGAAATACTTGCCGTCTTTTACAGTTCTCTCATAGGCAACCATGTAGTCGGTGTGTCCTTCTACAGCGAACTGAACTGCTTTTTGTCCTGCTGTGAATGCTTCTTCCACGTCAGTAGCAGAAGCCCAGTGAGCAGCACATCTTTGAAGTAGTGAAAATTCTATGTGACGGGTCTTACAATTAAATTCTTTTTTTACTATGTTAGCAAGAACCTGGGCGGTACCTCCCAATTGGGCATGACCAAAAGAATCCTTTTCTTTTGCAAGATCAGAGCCATACTCAGAAATGTACTTCCCGTTCTTGTCCTTAATACCTTCAGAAACAGCTATGAGAACTTTACCGTTATTCTTCTCGTAAACTTTTCTGACATCTTCGATAAATTTGTCCATATCAAAGACTAATTCCGGAAGATATATCAAATCTGGTCCGCAGCCTTTATATGAAGCGAGAGCTGTGGCAGCAGTGAGCCATCCGGCATTTCTGCCCATGACTTCGACAATACAAATTAATGGAGTGTCGTATACACGTGCATCGTGATAAATCTCCATTGTAGCAGTCGCCACATATTTTGCCGCGCTTCCATATCCGGGACAGTGATCTGTAGCGTACAAATCATTGTCTATAGTTTTGGGCACGCCTATAACACGGCAGTCATAACCTGCTTTCTGCATAAACTTACTGACTTTATTGCAGGTGTCCATGGAATCATTTCCGCCGTTGTAGAAGAAGTATCTGATATCATATTTTTTGAATACTTCAAGCAGTCTGTTGTAATCAGTAGGGTCTTTGTCAGGATCTGCAAGCTTATAACGTACAGAACCTAATGCAGACGAGGGAGTGGTCTTAAGCAATTCGAGTTCTTCAGGGTCTTCCTGGGTCATGTCATAAAATTTTTCTTCGAGTATGCCACGGATTCCGTTTGCAGCTCCATAAATTTTAGGAATACAATCGGTCTTAAGGGCCTCTGTAATAACGCCTGCTGCACTTGCGTTAATTACTGAGGTCGGCCCGCCGGATTGGCCAAAAATAGCGTTACCAACTAATTTTGCCATAGTTTTAGAGCCTCCATTCAATATGTATTTTTTATTTTAAAAAAACATAGTTGTCTGATCAGGTGTGTTGCCATTTTGGAATTCTTTACAATGTGAAGCATTCAAGAACATAATATATCATAAAGCATAGTGAACTTCAATAAAAATCCAAAAGAATTGAAGATTCTGGGCTGAGAAAGCAATAATGGAATTAACGAAATCACTTGGGTCAATTGAAAAAGTAAACTCCGGTTTGTAAAAGTAAATTCCATAGAGTCAGTCAGATCAGAAAACATCTGCGTTTCGAGTGATTTCAGATAGTTTACTTTACACTAATTAGTAACAAACATGTAA
>JAAYMA010000057.1 GCA_012521615.1 Clostridiaceae bacterium
GGTGCTTACCAGAACAGACTTGAGCACACAATCAACAACCTGGGAACATCCTCTGAGAACCTGTCAGCTGCTGAAAGCCGTATCCGCGACGTAGACATGGCTAAGGAAATGATGGAGTTCACAAAGAACAGCATTCTTACTCAGGCAGCTCAGGCTATGCTGGCTCAGGCTAGCCAGACACCTCAGGGTGTACTCCAGTTGCTTCGTTAATTTACTGTAATATTTAAGAGGCTCTGAAAACAGAGCCTCTTTTTACATCATTCTTTTATTAAACTGATTGTCTTGCCGGGCAAGATTGTCTAAACAGCTCCTGTGCTCAATATTGGTTTTAAGGGGGCGGTATTATGGATATTGCGGCATTATCAGTTATTAAAAGCATGGCACATATAAAACAGCAGGCGGGAATTCAAGTCCTGAAAATGGCTATGGATTCTTCACAGCAAAATGCAGATTTTTATACCCGAATGCTTGCCCCGGTAAAGCAAATGGAACAATCAGTCAGTCCCCACCTTGGAAGATATATAGATATAAGGGTATAATAAAACTCCGGATTTTCCGGAGTTTTATTGTCTCTTATGGTTCCATTCTCTATTTATCTCATTCTGTTCAATTAAATAATTTCAATGTATATTAATAAATTTTACTTATCTTCCTTTTCCTCTTCGCCTTTTCTCTGTATTTTGTCTTTCCTGATTTTATTAAGCTCGCTTATATTTATTCCTTTGCTTGAAACGGCCGAAATGTTCTCATTAACAATCTCATCATAAATCTCTTTTCGATGTATAGCAATGCTCCTGGGAGCATTTATACCCAAACGGACCTGGTCTCCCTGTATATCCAAAACAGTTATCTCAATATCGTGACCAATCATCATGGTCTGTCCTTTTTTTCTTGCCAATACAAGCACGATATCACTCCTTAATTTTAAAGACAAAATCCTGTGTAAACTTTAAGTATAATCTGTTTTAGTCACGATACAGATAGTATCGTACAGGAAGACTGTCATCATTCTGAATAATTTGTTTGCCCAGCTTTTTCTCAACATTGATAATAACAGGGGCCTTTAAATTCACCCGTGTCTGTTGAATATCCTCAGGCAGCACAACTATAGCCAAAGTCATCACAGTGTTGGGATCAGTTATCTCCAAAAGTTCTACATCTTCCTCATCCAGATTTACTTCATAATTATCATATATCGCAAAAGGATCGGTTACAATGAAACAAAGGTCCCTATTTTCTACACTTTGCAGGAAAAAGAAAGATGACGTGACGGACGGGTCATATCCTATCAGAGCAAATCTTTTGTTTTCTTCAAATCCGGGTATCCCTTCCGGAAAGTAGATAAACTCATTTTCGTCCAGTTCTATTACACCAAAATGTGCTGTTTCCAACTGCATAGCATAACCCCCGATTTAATATCCTATTTTAAGAAATCTACCAGTGAAGGCTGTATAACTTTTGCACTTGTAGCCAGGGAGGCCATATATACATTAGCTTCGTTCTGGAGATTCATTATTGCTTCGGCCATATCCACATCCTCATTTTTGCTCATGAGATTAGTAAAGCTTACCAAATCATCATCCAGCCTGTTTGCGGTAAGTTCCACCCTGTTCATTCTTGCACCAAGCCCTGATTCCACTCTTAAAAGGTTATCGATCTGTTCATCAATATCTGCCAGCAGACTGCCGAGCTGGGATTTGTCGTCACTTCCCATTGCAACAATTACCCTGTCAAATACGTCCACTAACTTACTCTTTTCTCCGGACGCCGCATCAGTTCCGCCATTGAAAAGATCGCTCCCTGTAACATTTACATTGATATCATCGCCGATACCAATTTCAAATTTGATTTGTTCGCTGTTTGATATATCTATATTAAAATTTCCGCTTGCATCGAGTAGGGGCTTATCAGTTTTAAAGCCAGAAAAAATGTAACGTCCGGCATATGTAGCATTGCCAAGATCTATCAGCTGGTTCCTTAACTGCTCTGCCTCAGCTTTGATTTTTTCAAGATCCTCAGCCGTATTGGTGCCATTTGCTGCCTGGTTTGTAATCTCTCTCATTCTGTGAACAATCTCCGTCATCTGCCTCATGGTAGATTCAGTTATATCCATCCAGGAGATAGCGTCATCGGTATTTCGTTTAAACTGCTGGATTTCAGATACGTCAGTCCTCAATTTCAAAGACTTTGAGGCAACAATGGGATCATCGGAAGGAAGACGTATTTTTTTGCCCGATGCCAGCTGGTACTGGTATTTCTGAGTCCTGCTAAGATTATTCGATAAGCTCAGCATCATATTATTAATAAGCATGTTGTTTGTTATTCTCAATTTTATCCACTTCCTTTCAGGAACAATACACGATTACTATTTCATCCTTAACTTAATATCAAACACCCAGTCTGTTTATTAAAATATCCAGAACTTCACTGTAGGTCTGAATCATTTTAGCTGCCGCTCCGTAAATCTGCTGATATTTAACCAGGTTGACCATCTCTTCATTCAGCGACACTCCCGAAACAGACTGGCGTCGGTTGTCGACCTGATTTAAAATAGCTTTCTGTATTTCATAGGACTGGACATACTGCTGCCCGTCGACACCCATGGAAGAAATCAATGTTTTGATAAAGTCCTCCGGCATTCCTTCCATGAACATATAAGGATTATGCCTCATACCCATGAGTGTTTTAAGGTTTTCGTTATTGCCTGGCTCGCCGGGCTTATCCGATGCAGCTATGTTATTGCTTGGATCATCCTCTATATCAAAACTGATAGAAAAATTCCTGGCTGTAAGAAGGCTGTATCCTGCAAGCATTCTTTCATCATAATCAGTCGAAGGATCATCAGTTATACCATTTTTGGCTGCATAATCAAGGAGCATAGCCTCAAAATCAGCGCTACTAAGAGGCTTTCCGTCGTCTCCAAGCATCGTGAAAAATCTTATTCCGCATGGCGGGTCTCCTGGCTGGGACGTAATGGTATACCCGTCCACATGCCCGTTTATCTTATCCAAAACGCCGTCCCCGTCAACATCAATAATCCCTTCATTGAAGGTTCTGGCAAAGACCTGCACAAACTCGTTCATTTTTCTTTGATAATAAGGGATGCCCCTGCAATTTGGACTTTTTTCACCATTTAATCCCACAAGCCCGTCATTTCCATCCCTCATATCAAGATAGGCCTTAAGCTCACCCGATTTTATACTTATTTTGTTACCGTCGGCCCAGGACACCTCAAATAGATTTTCTATATCTTCAAAATTCAGTTTTTGTTTTCTGCTCTCACATTTAAGATGAACCACATCAGCATGATCCACCAGGGCTTTTCCGCTTATGGTAACTACAAATCTCTTTTCCGGTTCCCCATTTGGCAGCTTCAGCCCTGTTTCAACTTCATAGGCGTTGCAGTTGATTAACCTGGACAGTTTATCCACAAGGTAGTCCCTTCTGTCCCTTAAGTCATTGGCTTTATTGCCCATTACTTCATAATTATATATCTGAAGATTTAACTCCTTTATCTGATCGGCGAGACTGTTAATTTCTTCCACTTTGGCATGGACCATGTTGTTAAGGTCTTCCTGAAGGTGGTCAAAATGGGATGCTACACTGTTAAAATATTTGGCTATGGCTATTCCTTTCTCTTTTACCATTGCTCTTACCGATAAGCTTGACGGATCGGTCGACAAGGTCTGAAGCGCACTGTAAAAATCACTGATAATTTTTGTATAACCATTATCACTGGGCTCATTGTATATGGTCTGCATCTCTTCGATGATAAATGCCTTTACTTCCCATTCACCAAGATACTGGGCTTCGCTCCAGTACTTTTCATCCAAAAATGTATCCCTCATACGGTCGACACTTACTACATCAGAACCCATGCCCAGCATACCCGCACTGTTTGCAACAAGGAGCGGACGGGCCGCCCGCTGATCCAGAACCTGTCTTGAATAACCCGGGGTATTCACATTATCCACATTATGGGCAACATTAGCCATTCCCCGCTGAGCAGAATATAGTCCCCTTAGTGCAATTTCCATTCCCATATAGGTGGTGTTATTCAACTACATCACCATTCCTTTCAGATCATACATACATTTTCTGTGAATTTACCTGCTGCCCAGATGAAAAATTACGGTTTCCAGCATTTGATCTATAACGTTGATCAATCTGGAATTTGCATTATATGCATATTTGTACTTTATCATATTTGTCATTTCTTCATCCAGGGAAACGCCCATTACAGACTGCCTCATGTTATCAGCCTGCTGAACCAGCATCCGATAGCTTTCTGACATACTTTCAGCCTCATACCCTTTATTTCCGATATCCAGAATTATAAACTGATAGAAGGTGTCAAGGCTTAAAACTTTATTATTACCCGTCATTAAAGGCTCATGCCTTAAGTTGGCAATTGCAAGGGCTATACGGTTGTCGCCATTGGCATCGGATGTGGATGCTGCAATATTATTCACATCCAGAAGGTCATCACTCAGCTTTATATTGCCTAATTCAATGGGTCGTGTATTGTCTATGGCTTCAAAGAAGAGACCTCCGTCTTTACCTGTCAGTGTTTTACCAGACATATGAAGCCTGTTTACCTCTCTTGCCAGGATATTGATAAGAGCATTGAGCTGTTTTCTGACCGAGGATATAATGTTCAGGTTGTCAGGAGTGGTTGACATTTTAGTATTTATATCATAATTCACATCATGGGATATTTGCTTCATCAGACTGGTATAGTCGGCTTCTGTGCTGTCATACAATTTACCGCCTGTCTGGCTCGTCAGGTAATCCCAGCCCTTTTCACCTGTATCGCCTTCATCAAAGTATGCCGGATTGGTAGACACCGACAGGGTAATGCCTTCATCCTTTAAAATTCTCAGATACTGCGAGAGAGTGTCATCATCTGTAACAGCTCCATCACCATTAATACTCTCTTCTGTAAAGACCAGAAGGTATTTGTTCACTTCACCGTACTCGTTGCTGGCAACTGCATTGATAACGTCTTCAAAATTGTTTGAAGTGCCACTGTCGGGAGTATCGGGTATGGCATTTTTTAAGCCTTCCGCATCTTTCCTGAAGTTTGTGTTGGTCACAGGAGATGATCCTCCAAATGTAACAAGTCTTAAATTATAATCAAGACCTCTTAGCTCCAAGTCATTAACCAGAGCATCTATATGATCCTTTACCTTTGCCAGGTAATCAGTGCTTGTATTGGATATATCTATTGCGATAGTTATGTCAGAGGTTATATTTGGGGTTCCGTTGCTGTAACTTCCTTTTGCTCCGCTTACCTCTCCCCTTGCTTCCAACAGGCCTCTTATTATACCCTGACCCAATTCTATGGGGATGTCATCTGTCAATGTCTTCAGTACAGGCGTATAGAAGTTTGACAGATCATCATTGGGAACAGCAGCAAGCTTGCTGGCTTCACCTTTGTTTACCAGATAATATCCTCCCACAAGAACGTCCATACTTCCATCAGGGGTAAAGTTGAATTCCGCATTAACCAATACCGAAAGCCTGTCTGCAAGGACATTCCTCATGTCATAATAGTCATTGGGTAAATTGCCGGCAGCTTCTGCGCTCATAATTTTAATATTGAGCTCAGCTATCTGTTCTGTAATATCATTGACCTCATTAATCCGGACCCGGATTTCCTCGTTTAAGTCTGACTGAAGTTTATTAATTTTGCTGCCCACCTGATTGAGGTGTTTTACAAGGGAATCGGCCCTTTGTCTTACCAGTGCTCTTACTGTGAGGCTTTCGGGGGCTTTACTCAGTTCCTGAAAAGCATCCCAGAAATTATTCAAAGCCGCCTGGAAGCCTTGCATCATAGGCTCTCCCAGTATGCTTTCAATATCTTTGACAGCTTTACTTCGTGCCTCCCAGTAACCCAAATTGTTGCTTTGAGCCCTGTAAATATTATCATTGAAGGTATGCCTTATCTGGCGGATCTGCTGTATATCAACACCCATCTCAACCCGCCAGTTTCCATAGGTACGAGGATAGGCAGAGGCAAGAATGGTGTTCTGCCTCGAATACCCGGACGTCCCTAAGTTGGCCACATTATGACCTGTAACTTCCAGTGCTCTTTGATTGGCTGTTAAACCTGAAACAGCTGTATCAAATCCGAAAAAACTGATTGACATTTTCTCTCCCCTTCAAGATTAATACTTAATATCCAACACACTTCTTTTTGCCGCCCCGGAAACTTCATTGCCGGTCTTACCATAACCTGGAGTCTCAGGCTGGGGCGAAGCTAACAGCTGCATACTGAAATCAATACAGTTAATGGCAGTTTCAATGAGTTTCTGATTGATCCCGTTTCTTTCCTGCAGTTTATTAATGCATTCGGAAAGCTTTTTACTTATATTCTCAAGCTGGCCTTTGTAAGGCTCAGGTATCATCTCTTTAAGTTCGCTGATCTTTATTGTATTGTCATCCTTACCCAAAGAAGCACAGATATTTGCTATAATTTTTTCTCTTGCATCATTCAACTGCTGTGCCTGTCCGGCAAGCTCGTTCTCTTTGGATGTAATGGCTGTAATTTCATCCAGATTATTATGAATAAGACTCTCTGTCTTTTTTATCGCAATCTCCAGAATAGAGGAATATATTCTATATTCGTAATGCAATATTTTAATAAGATTTTCAAAAAGTTTATTTTCCACTTCGCACTCTCCTTGCTTGGGTAAAAAAGTATCCATTCTATATTTCGGCATAAAACAAAACCGGAATAATATCTTATTCCGGTTTTTGCTTAAATTCTTTACTTTAATCCCAAAATCTTTGCCGCAATTTCATCTGACGAAACTTTATACTCACCTTTTTCTATCTTTCGCGAGATTTCATCCACTTTGTCCTGCCTTATATCGGGCACATTTTTAAGCGCCCTCATTGCTACTGAAAATTCATTTGCAAAAGGCGAAATTGTAAGTTCATCCCTTTTTGCGACAGTTTCGCTAACCTTTGTTGTTTTTCTGATTTTATTTGCATTTTCATAAATTTTAGACACATTGGGAACATATCCCCAAATCTTCATTTATATCCCACTCCTATAATTATGTCATTGGCTGGAACTTATCAGCAATTATCTTTTGTGAAGTGCGGATTTAACCTTATCCTTTATGTATATCGTCAGTAAGTCACTCCATCTTAAGTAAAAAATTAAAATTTCCCTTACCCTTTATTATTTATTTATCCTTAAATTCTTCTTTACGGATACCGTGCAAATATCTCAAACCGCCCTCGGCTTCTTTTGATTCACCCGGCTTTCTGGATAAGGAATTCTGCAATGACCGTCCAGCATTTAAAAGCTCATTTGCAAGTTTTTTTGAACAATTGACACAAAATCGCCCGCTTCTTATACGGGTTCCGCAGTTTTCACACAAGAGAGCAATAGGACTGTCCTCGGCAACTTCAAGCCGTCCCTCTTTCAAAAAGCGGTATATTAGCTGTGTGGAAACCCCGGTCTCCCTTGATACTTCCTGAATCGTGGCACCAGGAAATTCTTTTACAAACTGCCTTACTCGTTCGAATTCTTCTTCTTCAAGCTTTTTGCAGTTCTCGCATATTTTGGGGCCCACAGTATACATAAATAGTTTTTTGCAGCGGAGGCAATTACGAATTTCCGGCATAAAAACCACTCCCTATTAAGGTCCTCATTATATATATCGTCAATTTCCTGCTATTGCTAAAACCATTGCATAAATTTTAGCAGCACCACTTTCATACAGAATTTTACCACAAGTGTCAATTGTTGTTCCAGTAGTTATCACATCATCCACTAATAAAATATTCTTATCCTTTATATTCCATATATTTTTAATTTCAAAAGCATTTTCAAGATTGTTGAGTCTTTGCATTCTTGCCAGGCTGCTCTGGGGCTTTGTGTTTCTTACCTTAACAAGCGAAGTTTTGTCCAACGGAATATTAAGATATCCTGAAATCCTTTCTGCCAGCAGTTCTGCCTGATTGAAACCTCTCTGTCTCTTTTTACTTCTATGCATGGGTACGGGAATAATAAGGTCAACTGGAGGGAAAACCGGTTCTTTCATATACTCTTCCCCCAGAATATATGCCAAGGTTTTTGCAAGTCCCGGCTGGTTTTTAAATTTCATTTCCTGAATAGCCTTGTCAATTCCTTGCTCATAATGAAATGCAGAAAAAAGGCCATCTATATACGGCAATCTGAAAGTTTCGTAAAAGCCGCATTCGCACCTGGGAAGCATTTTATAGCATGCTTCGCATAAACTCAGGACAGTATCCTCCCTCAATATTACACCACAGCACATACATTTTACAGGATACAGAAGTCTTATCAGCCTTTCGGCAAAACCTGGCTTTTTAAGTTCCAAGGTATTCATATAACCGCTCCTTAAGACCGGAAAATCTTTCCCTTTCATTTATGTTTTCTATCATTCTTTCCATAATTTCAAAGCTGCCTACTATCACAACGAGTTCCTTAGCCCTTGTAACAGCAGTATATAGAAGATTTCGGCACATCAGCATGGGCGGTACAGAAAATAAAGGTATTACAACAGCCGGAAATTCAGTCCCCTGACTTTTATGGACGGTAATTGCATAGGCATGCTCCAGGTTATCCAGCTGATCAAAATTGTATTCGCAGGTTCTGTTATCATCATAGGTTACAGTTATTATCTCATTTTTATTATCTATATCAGTAATAAAACCCAAATCTCCATTATATACACCAATACCCTCAGTCCAGTTTCCCTTCTCGTCAGTCACCACATATGGCATTGTATAATCATTGCGGATTTGCATAACCCTGTCTCCGGTACGGTAAATTATATTGCCCCTTACTATCTGCGGTCTGTTTTTATCAGGATTAAGAGTTTGCTGCAAAATTTCATTTAACCTGCTGATGCCGGTATTACCTTTCCGCATTGGCGCTAAAACCTGAATATCCTTTATGGGATCAAAGCCAAACTTTTCAGGTATTACTCTGGCACATAATTCTACAACAGCTTTTGCGGTATCCTGACTTGTCATTTTGGGAATAAAGAAGAAATCCCCTTCTTCCTTGTTGATATAAGGCATTGAACCTTGATTAATAAGATGGGCATTTGTTACTATCAGACTTTGTTCTGCCTGTCTGAAAATAGTTGTCAGCTTTACAACAGGGAACTGTCCGCTGTCAATTATATCTGACAACACTTTGCCGGGTCCCACTGACTGAAGCTGGTCAGCATCCCCGACAATTATCAGGCGTGTTCCATCCAGTATGGCATTTAAAAGCGAACTCATCAAAACTATATCTATCATTGAAGCCTCATCAACTATTATGACATCATATTCAAGCGGGTTATCTTCATGATGCATAAAATATGGCTCCTCATCCTCTTCTATGTTATAGCCCACTTCCAATAGTCTGTGGATTGTCTTTGCCTCACAACCTGTTGCTTCGCTTACCCGCTTTGCAGCCCTTCCGGTGGGGGCAGTCAGGGCAATACTAAGTCCTCTGGACTGAAAAATGCTGATCAATACTTTTATGATTGTTGTCTTACCTGTCCCCGGACCTCCGGTAATAACAAAAACACCCTGGTTTAATGCAGATTTTATGGCCATTTTCTGAATTTCATCCAGACAGATATTATTATTTTTCTCATATTCTTCAAGAAGTTTATCTGTTTCCCCATCATCAAAATCACAGAAAACCCGGTTAAGCAAATTAAGTTTATGGGCACAGTAACATTCAGCCTGAAACAGAAAATCTGTATATACCCGGTCAGGGAACCTTTTTTCTACACAAATCCTGCCTTCAAGCAGCAGGCTATCAAAGGCATCCAGCAAATATTCCTCACTGACTTTTGTAAGCCTGACCCCCTGGTCTATGAGCTCATTTTTCTTTGCATAAGTATTGCCATTTGCCGTAAACTTGTTAAGAATATATAAAAGAGCGCATTTAAGCCTTTCCTTATGATAAGGCTCAATACCATAATATTGGGCGATTCTGTCACACTCAGCAAAACTTACACCTATATCATTTTCTGCAAGCAAATAAGGGTTTTTCTGTATCTCAGCCCCGGCGTATGTACCATACCTTTTCCATACCTTAGCTGCATAACCGGACGAAATATTGAACTTATTAAGAAACATTACAATATTACGGATATGTTCATGTTCTATAAAGGCTTGTCCAAAAAAAAGAGCTTTTTGAGGTGATATTCCCTTAATCTCGGATAGGCGGTAGGGTTCTTTTTCAAATATTTCGAATGTTTTATCCTTAAAGGTCTCAACTATTTTTTTTGCAGTTGCAGGTCCCAGCCCTCTGATAAAGCCACTTGAAAGATAGTCCATAATTTCATCTTCTTTTGAAGGCTTCTTTCTTTCACAGGACTCAACTTCAAACTGACGACCATAAGTGGGATGGGTAACATACTTGCCTTTCGCCGTTACATATTCACCCACGCTCAGAAGAGGCATAATTCCCACCATTGTGACCAGTTTTTGCTCGGACTCTACTTCACAAACTGTATATCCATTCTTTTCATTTGTATATCTGATTGATTTAATAACTCCAGAAATCTGCAACTTTTTCACCTGTTTATAAAAATATTACTTTTCCTTGTAATCATACAATACATGGTTAAAATCGGGCAACACTACAAGGGGATAGTCTTTTTTAAGCATTTCCGCAATCTTCAAACTCTCTTGTTGGTCTTCAGGTATCATAACATATACAACACCATCTGTCATAAGCTTCTTCGGAATTTGTTCCAGAAAAATTCTACGGATAATTCCTTCAAGTTTTGCTTCTGAACCCTGAGGTATATACAGAATAAGTTTGCAGCATTTGTCAGAGATTCTGGAGTTCTGCCAGCTTAAAAATGACGATGCAAGATATGTTAAACCTATAAAAGCCAGAACAGACAAGATGGTCAGAACTAAAGTATCCATTTAAGCCCCCGGATCTATATACTGCACACGAATATCATATGCATCAGCAAAGACTGCCGTTAATGGACAAAATTAAAAAAAGACAGCTCTCCGATACACGGGGGGGAGTATAAAAAGTGAGAGCCATCTTTTTTAACTAAATCAGTATTGGTATATCATAAGCACATAATAATATTATGACATTATCATGTCTTAGAGACCTGCTTCTTTGCGAAGTATCTCAACCTTGTCAAGCTTCTCCCAGGTAAAATCAGGGTCTTTTCTGCCAAAATGTCCATATGCTGCAGTTTTGCTGAATATGGGTCTTCTCAGATCCAGCATTTCTATAATAGCTGCCGGTCTTAAATCAAAATTTCTGGCAACAATTTCAGATATTTTTTGATCTGGAATCATACCTGTTCCGAATGTGTCAATGAGTATTGAAACAGGTTTTGCAACTCCTATTGCATAAGCCAGCTGAACTTCAACCCTCTTTGCCAGTCCGGCGGCTACAATATTCTTGGCAACATAGCGGGCAGCATATGCCCCGGAACGGTCCACTTTTGTAGGATCCTTTCCGGAAAAAGCACCGCCGCCATGACGTCCCATCCCACCATAGGTATCAACTATAATTTTTCTTCCGGTTAATCCCGCGTCTCCCTGAGGACCCCCTATAACAAAGCGACCAGTGGGATTTATATAGTAGCGGGTTTTTTCATCCAGCAAATTCTCAGGAATCACCGGCTTTATGACATGTTCCATAATATCATTCTTAAGCTGCTCATATGAAACTTCAGAACCATGCTGTGTGGAAACTACAATTGCATCTATCCGCACAGGCTTGTCCCCATCATATTCAACCGTCACCTGACTCTTTCCGTCCGGTCTCAGATAATCCAGAACATTATTTTTTCTGACCCAGGTAAGCCTTTCAGTAAGCTTATGAGCAAGATGTATCGGCATTGGCATATACTCGGGAGTCTCATCACAGGCATAGCCGAACATCATACCCTGATCACCGGCTCCGAGATCTTTAGAATCATTTTCCACTTCGTTATTTTTATATTCAAGGGCCTGATTTACTCCCAGAGCTATATCAGGGGACTGTTCGTCGATGGAAGTAATAACTGCGCATGTATCGCAATCAAAACCATACTTGGCCCTGTCGTAGCCAATCTCCCTGATTGTTTCCCTTACAATTCTGGGAATGTCAACATAACATTCTGTCGTTATTTCACCCATAACCAATACCAGACCTGTTGTGACAGCAGTCTCACAGGCAACTCTGGCATTCGGATCTTTTTCAAGTATTGCATCCAGAATACTGTCTGATATTTTATCGCAAATTTTGTCAGGATGTCCTTCTGTTACTGATTCTGATGTAAAAAGCCTTTTTGACATATAATAATACCTCCGACTAATATCATGGGAGCTTATAATTTCTGATAATAAAAAAAGCTCTTTCAAAGAAGAGACTTTTTCAAGCTCCTCATCTGCCAGGATTTGCATCCTGCGGGAATTAGCACCAATGCATCATTGCTGGTTGCCGGGTTTCATAGGGCCCGTTCCCTCCACCTCTCTTGATAAGGTATGTATTTAAAATTGTTTTATTATTTAATTTATCTGAATAATATCATAACAAAAAATGTACGTCAAGCACCGTTGACAAATTGGTAATACTGTAAATATAATTGAGGTAAGTAAAAAAAACAACAAGGGGATCTGAATTATGACAAAAATGAAAGATTGTGCACTTGACAGTTTCCAGTATGCTGTGTCAGAGCTGTTGCTGAGAAATAAAAGCATTCTGGATGAAATGACTAAACTTGAAAGTTCCAATGCCCGAATTAACAGAACCCTGTCCAAAGCAGTTACCCACTGTGGCTGTATCAGTATCAACGCTTGCAAACAGAATTATCCCGATGACATGGAATCTGATAAAATAGCCGGCTTAAGTACTCATTTAAACGGAAAGTTGTGTCCTACCTGCCGGGATTTTCTCGAAAGAGAAATAGGGCATCATCTGTTCTATCTGGCATCACTGTGCAATAATCTGGATCTTAACCTCTACGACATTATTCTGAAAGAAATGGAGCGATTGAATTTACTTGGAAAGTTTAACCTGAGATAAAGTTGATAATTCGGTAAAGCATTGGAAATTAAAGATATAAAAACCGTTTGATATTAAGAATTAAATTGAATATAAAGGGGAAGCAACCAAATTAAAAAACTGGATCTACATTGGATCCAGTTTTTTAAAATGCAGAATTTAACGCTTCTTCCACAGTGGCAACTTCAATTATATCAATTTTTCCTTTCAGATCAAATGTCAAATCTTTGGATTGTCTGGGAACAATACATCTTTTAAATCCAAGTCTGTGACTTTCAACAATCCTCTTTTCCATTTGTACAACTGAACGGACTTCACCCGTCAGACCTACCTCTCCAAATACAACAGTGGACGAATCCAAGGGTATATTCTTAAAACTTGAAGCAATGGCAAGTACAACACTTAAATCCGAGGCAGGCTCAATCAGCTTAAAGCCGCCTGCCACATTGATATATGCATCAAAGGACGAAAGCTGCATTCCTACCTTTTTCTCAAGAACGGCCAAAAGCATGGAGAGCCTGTTATGATCCATACCCGTAGCCTGCCTTCTTGGCATACCAAAACTTGTCGGGCAGACCAGAGCCTGAACCTCAACAAGCATGGGTCTTGTACCTTCAATAATACCTGCAATGGCAGAACCGGGCTGATCCTGAATTTTATCCTCAATCATTCTGCTGGATGGATTTAATACATCCTTAAGACCAAGGGATGTCATTTCAAAAATTCCGATTTCATTGGTTGAACCGAAACGATTTTTTACTGCCCTGAGAATTCTGAACTCCTGATGCCTGTCCCCTTCAAAATAGAGAACTGTGTCCACCATATGCTCAAGTACTCTGGGACCAGCCAAAGCACCCTCTTTTGTTACATGCCCCACTATAAAAGTGGTAATTCCTTTGTATTTGGATATCCTCAGAAGCTGCGCTGTAACATCCCTGACCTGGCTAACGCTGCCAGGCGCTGATGACAACTTTTCTGAATAAATAGTCTGTATTGAATCTATTATAAGAAAATCAGGCTTTTCTTTATCTATAATGGCTTCTATTCTTTCAAATGAAGTTTCTGAAATCAGAAAAACATTGCTGTTTTCTACTCCCAGCCTTTCGGCACGGAGCTTGATCTGAGCTACAGATTCCTCACCTGATACATAAAGAACCCGACCATGTTTGGAGATATGGGAGCTCACCTGCAAAATAAGAGTGGACTTCCCTATCCCCGGATCCCCACCCACAAGAATAAGTGAGGCGGGTACAATCCCCCCGCCCAGAACACGGTCAAATTCATTACTTTGAGTTTTGATTCTGATAGTATCTACTCTTTCAATATCTGAAAGGGAAACCACTTCCGGCAATGGACCCGAATATGCCTGGAAACCTGAAGATGCACGATTTTCCAATACTTCCTCAGTTAGAGTGTTCCAGCTTGAGCATGACGGACATTTGCCCAGCCAGCCACTGCTTTCATATCCGCATTGACTGCATACATATTTACTGCGGAGCTTTGACATCCTTGCTTTTCTCCTTTCAGATTTTCCTCCATTTTACACCATCAGGAGTATCCTGAAGTTCTATCCCCATATCCTTAAGCTTATCCCTTATCTCGTCAGCAAGCTTCCAATTCTTCTCTTTCCTTGCCTGCTGCCTTTGCTCAATAAGTTTTTCAATTTCTTCTTCCAATGTTTCTTCTTCCTTTGTAACAATACCGAGAACACCAGTAAGTTCATTAAAAAGCTTCAGCGCACTTTCCAAAAACTCTTTGTCTTTGTTTCCTTCAGAAATTTGAATATTTATTTCACGCACTAATTCAAATATGGCTGCAATGGCATCTGCCGTATTGAGATCATCCTCCATAGCCTCAATAAACTTCTCTTTGTATTGGTTCAGTTTTTCTGTTACTTCATTGTTTCCGGAAGTTTCTGCAGCATTTTCAAGAAGGAAATTCAGATTTCTTTTGCATTCATAAAGTCTTTCAAGGCTTCTCCTGGCTTGTTCAAGCTGCTCAGTGCTGTAGTTTATAGGATTTCTGTAATGGGCTGACAGCATAAAAAAGCGTATGATTTCATAACCGTAATGCTTTGCCGCCTCCCTTACCGTAAAGAAATTTCCAAGGGATTTGGACATCTTCTGATTGTCGATATTAAGAAAAGCATTATGAAGCCAATACCTTGCAAAAGGCTTCTCGTTTGCAGCCTCACTCTGAGCAATTTCGTTTTCATGATGAGGGAATATCAGGTCTACTCCACCGCTGTGAATATCTATGGTTTCTCCCAGATATTTATTTGCCATCACTGAACATTCTATGTGCCAGCCTGGACGACCCGGACCCCAGGGACTGTCCCATGCAGGCTCTCCGGGTTTCTGGGCCTTCCAGAGAGCAAAGTCCATTGGATCGCGCTTCTTTTCATCCACACTTATCCGGGCACCTGCTTCCAGCTCTTCAATATTGAAGTGGGACAGCTTTCCGTATTCATCAAATTTTTTGGCGCTGAAATATACATCGCCGTCAATTTCGTAAGCATATCCTTTTTCTATAAGTGTCTTAATAAATTCTATAATTTCTTTAATATTCTCTGTTGCCCGGGGATGATAATCGGCTTTTTCTATTCCTAATCCCTCAGCATCTACAAAATATTCTTCTATATAGCGCTCTGCTATTTCCTCCACAGTGGTGCCCTCTTCATTGGCTCTGCGGATCAGCTTGTCATCAATATCAGTGAAATTCTGAACAAAAGTCACATCATATCCGCGATATCTCAAAAACCTTCTTAAAACATCAAATACTATGAATGGTCTTGCATTTCCGATATGGAAATAGTTGTATACAGTTGGCCCGCAGGAATACATGGTTACTTTGTTTCCATTAAGCGGGACAAATTTTTCTTTCTGACGGGTCAGAGTATTGTATAGTTTCATGGTAATTACTCCTTTTCATCTTGTTGAATATTATTCTGTGAAATATTATTTTCAACTATATCTTTAAGTTCTTCATATTTTTTTTGATACTCGGCAAGCTCATTTTTAAGCTTATTTATCTCATTACGAAGCCTGCAGAATTCCTGGGAAACCGGGTCCGGAACATGTATATGATCCAATTCAAAACTCTGTCGAATTCTTTTACCGTCGCGTTTCACCGCCCGTCCGGGAACGCCCACCACAGTGGTATTTTCCTCAACTTCGCTTAAGACTACGGCATTCGCGCCTATTTTTGCATTGTCGCCGACCTTGAAGGGACCCAGGATCTTTGCCCCGGCGCTTATAAGGACATTGTTACCTATTGTAGGATGCCGTTTCCCTCTTTCTTTTCCGGTACCTCCAAGGGTTACACCATGATAAATGGTGCAGTAATCCCCTATCTCGGCAGTTTCTCCGATAACTACGCCCATTCCGTGATCTATAAACAGACCTTTCCCGATTTTGGCTCCTGGATGTATTTCAATTCCTGTTTTGTGACGGTTATACTGAGATATGGCTCTTGCTATGAAATAGTGTCCGCGTACATGAAACCAATGGGCTATCTTGTGCAGAAGGACAGCCTTGAATCCCGGGTATTGAAAAATGACCTGCCAGACACTTCTTGCGGCAGGGTCACGCTCATATATGGATTTTGCTTCTTCATACCACTTGAACATACTTTTCACCCTGTTACATAGTATTAATAATTATACACTTTATGCTTTATGATGAAAAGTCGTTCTTGTGGTTTTGCAGAATCTCAGAAAATTATTAAATTATTTATTGTTGCCGGACTTTTACATAATCGGGCGGGCGCCTTCCTCATCCACTCCTATAATAGCGGCACCCGCGGCTGTCGCAAATTCAGCGTTCTCCGGCATGTGAAAATTCACTTTGTGAAGCTCTGTGAGAAAATCAAATACTGCCCTGGCCTGGGGAACGCTTGTAAGGTTCCCCGTCAGGACAACATCACTGGTATTTTCGTTTCTTGCAGCAAAAACGGCCATCATGCCAATGCTCTGGAAAACAAGGTTGATTATGCCCAGGGCAATGTCTGCCTGGGAAACCCTGTCAATTATCTTTCCGAAATTGGAGGCCGTGGTATCAGGCGGCAAACCTGTTATCTCATCATGGGAAATATCGCCGATGGACAGGTCCACGTTCCTGAGGTTGCCTTCCTTCGCAAGCTCAACTATATCATTGAAATTTCTTATATTTAAAGTAAGGCTTGCAAGACCCAGGAGGGTGCCTCCTCCGACTCCCGTACCACCCAGATGGACGACTTTATCGTTATCTGC
This sequence comes from Clostridiaceae bacterium, assembly GCA_012521615.1. GTDB lineage: Bacteria > Bacillota > Clostridia > DSM-8532 > DSM-8532 > DTU059. The sequence continues at coordinate 17,265 of JAAYMA010000057.1, forward strand.
CATTACATAGGCTGTTCCGGTACCCATGCTTACAACCACAGCCCTTTTAAGTCCGCTTAAGTACAAACCCCCAAGACCTATGGCATTGAATTCGCTGACCTTGTAGGTCGGTATACCGAAAATCCTTTCATTTATAAAGGTGGAGCCGACCCCGGTAATCATTATCCTTTCAACATCCTTAAGCTGAAGCTTGTTTTCATTCAGAAACCGCCCGAAAGCACCATAAATTGATGAAACCGGGTCAGTGGCCTTCACCAGAAACGGGCTGAAAATTTTATTGTCCTTAAATCCAACAATTTTTGTAGTACTTCCGCCGATATCTATACCAATAATATTACCCATAAGAATACTCCTGACCTTAACATTTACCTTTTGATTTTGTTCAGGGCGTATACAACAGGCGTAGAAACCAGTGCCGA